>JAZDKY010000024.1:0-35934 GCA_043802525.1 bacterium | reverse complement strand
CCCCGGCGAGAAAGCCCACCGCGTCAATTCCATCCGTTCCTCGGCATCCAAATCCACCACCAATGCTGTTCTGCTCATGCCGGCAAACATAGCAATTTCCTGAATTATATGTCTACCTATTTAAGGGACACTACACTAGGTGCCTTCGTGATCTGCGGACTGACCGTCGCCGGAGCAATAGTTGCGTTCGATCAGGAAGAGCCGGTGGCGGGAGCCACGTTGTCCGCATTTGGCCTGATCTGGTATTCGGGCAACATATACAATGCCGTCAACGGCGCCCACCGCTACAACCGGCGTCAGCGTGAGGCACATATCCTGGATGTGGAAATGAAGTGGGGACTGACGCGTGATGGCCTCGGGAATATCGTTCCAGCAATCGGCGCATCGAGCCAATTTTAAGACGTCAGTTGATTCGGCAATGGTGGTCAGGACCCGGCAGTACTCCCTCCAATAAACGCCTTAAGGCTTGAACTTGTCTTGATCCTTCCCGTGCTCGTCTTTCAGATAAGGCCCAGCCGGAATACCAAGCGGAGGGGCAAAGGCTTGGGTGTTGGCTTGTATCGCCAGTGGTTTATACGGAACAATCGCAGCGGTCATGAGCGCTTTGATCGCTCCTTCAGCCGAAAGGCCGCCTTCCGATTTAACAATTTTCTGTTCACCGCTCCACAGCACCGTGCCCGTACGGGTGTCCTTCAACACATATTCCGCGGCAACCGTAACGGATCCTTGAATTCCGACATACTTGGAACTCCACTCCGTGATGGTTACGAACAACACTGCATCCGCCCCGAATATGTCGAAAAACTGCCGAGGCGGCAACGCATGGATGTGTCCAGCCTCGCTCAGCCCCTGATCGAGAAATACCGTTGCAGTAAAGTACATTGGGAAGACGTAGTAGCCGCGCTCAGCCAAGCTGATGCCGAGGGACGGCGTAAATATCGCTGGGGCTGTGATTTCCGGAGAATTGTTCAAGACCGGTGCCACCACGATGGAACGTGGCGGGTGCGCGTAGAAGGCCGAAAGATCCGAGTGCTTCGTGGTGGCACAACCGGTCACCAACAGAGCTACGAGAGCAACGATTGGGAGAAGATGTTTCATGGTTGCACCTCTTTGTTCGACTGTTCCTTCCCGCCCGATGCTTCATCCTCCAGCACTTTACCATCCGGCACTGTATCGGCCTCTTCCTTGCCGACTGGCTCCTTACCGTCCGATGCTTCGTCCGCCAGCACTTCGCCAGCCGGCACCGTATTGGCAGTTTTTTTCTTAGTCGCAGAAGAAGACTTCTTATCGGCACGATCAATCACCTTATCCATAAAGGCCGCCGATTCCGGAAATGCGCGTTTTTCCATCTCGAAAAACGACACCCCACCCGATATGTCACCTCGGCGAAACAGAAGGAACCCGTAGTCGGCGTGAGCACCGGGCGGAATGCGCGGACCGTCTGTATATGCGAAATCATTCGCCTTCGTAGCTAAATTGATAATTCCAACCGGATAGCAGCATATGCAGAGTGCATAATCTTTAAATGTCATTATTGATGTGGCTTTCTGCCCCTGCATTTGCCTGCCGAGCATTATCTCGGCTTGGGCCAGGTCATCTTTCTCGTAAATCTGCTCCATGCTGCCGTCGTAACTGCGCCAGTCGTAGAGACTCGTCTTGGTCGCGCATCCGGACAACAGGGAAAGGACCACGGCGGCGATTAGGCTCAAGGATATCGTGGTTGCTTGACTGCGTGGGAGCTGTTGGTGTGATGATCGACCCAAGCGCTTCATGAGGGGCCTCCCTTTGCTATAATTATTGAAGAGAAGATCGCCTGGCATCTAGAGAGGCAATGACGTTGTTTAGCAGGTTCACAATGGCGGCATCTATGGCTTTGCCCTCCAAAGTGGAGTCGAACCCGGATGTGCCGCCAAAACCGAGAGTGGCAGAAGCGGTAATGGTGGCGTCGCCACTCCCTTCTTGAGCGAAGAAGGCCTCGCCAGTCTTTGGATCGACTAATCGCAGAGTCACCCGGGCCCTCGCGCGCTGGGTTTTTTTCTTCCCTATCAACCACGTCCCACCGATGGTTTCCCTTCCAAGTTCGGTGACAGAACCAAGAATCAGCGCATCCAGCCCTGCCAAATCCCGCTTGAACTCCGCCTCGCTCTTCCCCATCAGCGAGGCTTCGGCGGACAACCTTCCTATATCAGGACGCTCCACAACTTTAAAACGTTGCGTGGCTATGAGATGCCTGGTCAATAGATCTGAGGCTTGTTTGCCAATTTGATCACCGGAAGCATCGGTGGAGAAAAGTCCGCTTCCGTAGACCGATTCGTACGAGAAGCGTCCGATACCAATCGTCATCCGATCGGACACTGGCAAAGGAGCAACCGTCACTTGTGGCCCTTTATCGCGGACATCCTCCGTGATCGTAGAAGAGACGCAGCCCCCCGCCAAAACAACAGTTGCCAGCGCAACCCGCATTCGGAACATGTTATATATCATACCGTTATTTTCCTGTCTTATTAGTCAGTTCCATTATTTCGACCATCTATCCCCGATGACAAGCTTGGACGCAATCTCCGCCATCCCTTTCGTCAGAAGGGCATCGAGTTCGCCGTTAGTATCAACCGTTGCACTGGCTACTTGTGCTCCCGTCTCAACGCTGACCATGTACACGTTGGCCGTGTACATGCGCCCGACTTTAGCCACCGACCCATAAATCACATACTGCACTCCCAGCAAGTTGCCGGCTTCTACGGCGCCTTCTAGGACTTGCCCGCTTTGACTAAACTTCAACTCGTTCAAGATGTCGGCCATTCGCGCACGATCGACAATCCGATATTCCCCTCTTTGGCCAAATTCGACCATGAATCGGTCTGTAAGCAAATACCGCGCATCCGCAGCTGCGCCGCTCTTGATGTCAAAGGCCAGAATCGCGCAGGTTGGCGCGTTGCGTGGCGGATGCTTCTTACTCTTGTTGCTTGCTTCTGTTTGTGCGTCGCCCTCGCTTGAGGGCCTCGTTGCGAACAGACAGATCACAATATTTTTTTCCGCAAGGTCATTTTTAGATCTGGCAGGATGAACTCTTCTCTCTTCTGAATAGAATCCCTCTTTTTGAACGAGGATCAATATCTCCTTATTCCGATCAACCGTCTTCTCAGCTTTGCCCTGCCCAGCGACCACACCGTCGATTATAATCTGGGCATCCGGCTCGCTGGCCAACACGGAAAGCTGACACTGTTCCGTCTTCAACGTCGAACAACCAACCGTCAACGCAACGAGTGACAAACATCCACATCTGATCCACAGGTGCGATAAATGCCCGTAGAAATAGCGCCGCGTTTGTTGTGGGATTGCGACTCTCACGCTCAATCCGGTAACTTCCATTGTGTCTCCCGTTGACTACCCGGGGTGCCTGTCGAAACGACGGGCACCCGGTGAGCATTCGTCATAGCATCTAGTCGGTCGTATTGCCTCCTCACCAATCATGAGTGTTGAAATGAAACTTGCAAGACAGCCCTTGACTTGCAGAGCCCCCCGCGGCCGCCAATCCTAATTTGATACGCGAACAAACCAATAATGTCTTATTTCACCAGCCCACCCAATATCATGCACCCGCCGCCCCACCGGCTCAGAGACGCCTGCGGTCGGCCATGCATCGTTCCCGGTCCGGACTTCTGCGGGCCACGGATCGTACACTTCCAGGAAGCGCACTATGGGTTGCAGCGGATCCTGAACATAGGCGACGCCGGTCACGACTACGGCGTGACGGGTTTCCTTCTCCTGATGCGATACAACGACCGGACGATTGTTCCGTAGTTCTTCGACCAGCACTTTTGCATTCGGAACTCCCTCGAATACAGATGTCTGGATCGTGTGGCTTCGCCCCAGGGAATCGATCATCCAGTTATTGAGGGCACCGGTCATTTCGCACCACGCCCCGCCCTCATTGACGGGACCGCTCGCGTCGAAGCCTTTGACGCGGGCCACAATCTCTTCCTGGGAGATGCGCACTCCGGAATAATTCAGCACCATCTGGATGCATGCCGACCAGCACCAGTTCCATTTGTGCTGGGTATCCTCGAAGTAACGCCAGCGGGACTTATCGATGCCGACATAGACGAGTTTGGCGAGGGGAACGGAGGACTGCTGCGCCTCCCCGGAATCAAGTTGCTGCCAGGAACTCAGTTGCTCGGCCTGCTCCCGCGGATCCAAACGGTCCCGGGCATTCCATTGCGAGTGAGAGGCTGCAGCGGCCATCAAGAAAATGCATAGCGCGGCAATTCCTTTTCTCAATGGTTCACCAATTCATCCACATGGCTTCTCCACGCGAATCCTGCCGATCACTTCAACATCTTGCGTACCGGCTTTGTATCGGCCCACACGGCAAGTCCAGTTGACACTTCCATCATCGTCAGATTGAATTTGAAGTTCGCCTCGGTCTCGCCGCCCTTGGATCGCTCAAGACTGTAGATATTCCCGAACAGGACATAGTCCGCCCCGACGATCTGCCCGTATTTCTTGGCCGTGGCGGAATCCACGTTGCCGGACTCGTTCTGGAACTCCAGTTGCTTGTAAAGGTCCCCGGATTCGCCGCCCTTATGTTGGTAGTCCGTGGCGGTCGAGAACTTCGCCAGGCCGGACTTCAGGATCTCGATGCGGATATCCTCGCCAATCATGCGCACTTCGATGTTGTAGGGCGTGTGATTGTAGATGGGGCCAAGCGAGATGACCGGCTTCTTGCCGGCCTCGGTCTGCAAACCGTTCTTCAGCATGGAGGTGACCATCTTCTCCACCACAAGCTGGTAGTCGTGGAGGTCAACACCCCTGCTGGCGATACCCTCCTCATCGGCCGGAGCATAAACGCTGGTGTGTGACGGTGTAGCGCAGCCCGCTAATCCAATCAATGCGGCCAAGCAAACCGTGTATTTCAGACCGTTCGTATTCATATTCAAGCCTCCTTACCAGCGGGTTGCCTGCTGCGCAAAACGAACGGCCATCAGGAAATCGGTCGCCTCGGGCGTCGGCGCCATACCGGTCATTAGAGCCACTTCATTGGCGTGCAGCGCCATGGGCTTCCACGTGCTCATCTGCGTGTCAAGCCTCACACCGTCCTTGTCCAGCCAGACAAAGCGGTACTCGAACTACACATCCTTGGATTTGACATTCTGGCCGCGGACCTGCGCCTCGATCAGCCCATTGACCAGCCGGGTACTGCGCTCCGCGACCCGGATATGGTTATTAAGAAGCAGGGAGTTCGCGACGACCGTGTACTCCGCACCTTGTTTCTCCACCGTCGTGGGCGCTGAAGAACGGCACCCGCCGGCAAATGCCAGCGGCAGAACAACACCCAGCATCAGAAGGCTCCTCATTTCGTGTCTCCTTTCCTTCACCATGCCATCGGTTTTTCGTCCAGTTTTGTCTTCGCTTCGATGGACTTGGCGGTCTCGCGGCAGAGGTAGTTCTTGCTGTCACCCGTAAGGTGATCAGCCCCATCCACTATTTCCGCCTGGGAGAACTTCGGGGCCACCTGCGTCACCTTGATGACGGCCACCTTGCTCTCGCCTTGTCCCAGCGACTCGCCCGTGTCTTGATCTACATAGGCCTTGCCCAAGGAGTAGATTTCAAATTCGTCTCCAACGCTGATGGCACCCTCGCCCCGGTTCAACACCACCTTGCCTCCGTCAACCTCCAATATCCGCACGGGATACACAGCCTCCATCGTCCGGTGCATCATGCGCAGGCTCATGGTCTTGTAGAGGTCTATCACAAGGTTGTTGACCTCTGTCGCGAGAAACGGGTCGTCGGCCTTGAGTTTCCTTTCGATCTGCACATCCTCCGTGCAGGCCGCGACGATTTTGGACCCCGCCGTGTCAACCACGCGAAGCCGGGCAATCATCTTGCCCTTCAATCTTGGCTGAACCGTGTCCACGTAGGGAACATCCTTGACCTCCTGCACCAGATGGATGACCTCGACGTCTGGCAAGGCAACGTATTCCGCGTTTAGAGCTTTTCCCATGGGGACGACTTTCGAGACATCCGCATAGGCGCTCTCACCGAAGTCGATTTCCTTCAGCGTCTCGTTCAGGCGGGTCCGTTCCAGCACATCGAACTTGCGTGAATCGACAAAGGCCTCTGTCAGCGAAAGCGTGAAGCTCGGCGCCTGCATTCGGGCCTCATGATCCGTGGTGAAGACCATCTTGAGATCGACTTGGCCGGATGTCTCTATCTTGTCCTGGACTGAAGATTCCAGCTTGAATTGAGATGAAAAGACCGCGGGAAGAACCGCCAGTCGCGCCTTGTGAGGAGTGGAATCGGCGGTGCCCCTGACGGACTGCGCACGATCCCCGTTGGCCGGTGCATCCGTGCCCTCCACAACAGTTACCTTCGCGCCGCTCGTCGTCGTTTTCTCTATTTTGATGTGATCCCGGGCCGATTCATCCGTTTGCGCATAAACTGCGGAGATTCCGATCAGCGCTGCGAACACGCATGGAAAAATGATCTTGTTCATTCAATACCCCCTTGCTTCAGAACATCCACATTACACCGAGATTGGCCGACAGAGCCTTCACATCGAAATTCTCGTCCGTGCCGTTAATGGTAGCGTCCGCGGAGCTGAGCAAGAAGTCGTAGGTCAGGTCCGCACTGATGGAAACGTTATCCGCGACCTGGAAAGCCACCCCGCCCTCCAAGAAGGCGCCGGGCGCGCTCTTGACATCAGAGACGTCGGCCGGAACAACCAACCCGCTTTCGTCGCGCGTGCTCTCCGTCTTGCCATCAAGCAGGTAGTAACCTAATCCGCCGCCAGCGTAGGGGGTTATCCGGGCCTGAGCGTTGAACCAATAGCGAACCCCCAAGGCAAGACGAGCCATGTCGGCTTCATTCTTCCCGAGCTCGGAGTCCGTATCCTCAGCCGAGAGGATCAACGTGGAGAAGTTAACGTCCAGATTATCGGTTGCCTTGTAGAACAGCGATGCCTGCGGGGCAAACAGGCTCTGCGACCCGCTCGCTGGCCCGATATCCCAATCCACATTGGCCCACCCAAGTGCGAGCTTAAGTCCCCACGACCCGCCGGACATGAACCCATCGTACGTCGCAGCAGGAAGGGCCGCACGACCCAGTCCAGCCTGGCCACCAGTTTCAGCGGTGAGCGCGCCGCGACCAAGCTCTTGGGCATAACCTGAGAGGGACAATCCGGCGACCACCAGCACAGGGAAGAGCGTCCTCATCGTTGACCTCCGTTCACCAGTTCATGTTTCAAGCCATCCGCGACTTCCGTTGGTTCATCCCCCATATGCTACTTGCAGCCGCAGACTGCCTTTTCTTTTCGCTTTCCTGAATGACAGAAACCGACTGGATCTACAAGACAAGATTGAGCATAGCCAGATGCCTAATGGCGCCGCGGACGGCTCGGCGAGCCGTCCCTACCAGCGAGGGTCCCTACAGCGTCAGCGACCATTTAACGTCATCAATGTAGAACGTGGCCGCTGTTTCCACGGTACCCTCGAACAGGCGCACCCTGGATCGGGTCAATAAATTTTGTGGCCGTCTGTTTGTTGTAGCCGCCCCGCCCACGCCTGCAACGCTATGCGCGTAGCATTGCGGGCAGGTCAGTCGGGGCGAATAACAACGCGGCGACCCGCCTTCGCAGGGCTACGGCGAGGCACGCAGAGCGCCGCGGCTACAGTTATTCCTAAACACCTCAAGCCGCGCGGGCACCGCGGTACACGACGCCGATCGGTTGGCGGGTGGATTTGATTTTGCCCGGTCCCGTATCTATTTGGCTGCGCCTGCGCTCCCGTCTATCCTGATGCCGCCATGAATTGTCTGCTTCGTTGCGGTCTTGCCGTTGCCCTCCTGGTCTCCTGTGCGGGCTGCGCAAACGGGCTGTTCTACCACCCGACGCGCGTGGTCTATCAGACGCCCGCGGCGCGGTCGTTGAAGTATGAGGATGTCACATTCACCAGCCCCGACGGCACGCGCCTGAACGGCTGGTTCATTCCCGCCGTGAGCAACGCGCACGGAACGGTGATTCATTTCCATGGCAACGCGCAGAACATGACGGCGCATTTCACGTTCGCCGACTGGGTTCCCGAAGCGGGCTTCAACCTTTTCGTGTTCGACTACCGCGGCTACGGCAAGTCGGAGGGTCGCATCAGCCGGCGCGGCGTGTATGAGGATTCCGTTGCCGCGATTCGCTACGTGCAGGGGCGCGCAGATGTGGACCCGGACCGGATCCTGATCTTCGGCCAGAGCTTGGGCGGCGCCAACGCCATCGCCGCCCTCGGCAACAATGACTTTACGGGCATCCGCGCGATCGTGATCGATTCAAGTTTCTATTCCTACAGGAGGATCGTCCGCGACAAGATCGCGCTCATACCGGTGCTCAGCCTGCTACGCTGGCCGCTGTCGTATGTCGTCGTAGGCAACGCGTACAGCCCGGCCAACGACGTGGCCCGCCTGCCCCGCGTCCCCATCGTATTCATCCACGGTACCGCGGACACGGTCGTGCCTTACGAGCACTCCGTGGACCTTTACGAAAAAGCCAATCCGCCGAAGTCCCTCTGGATGGTGCCCGGCGGCGAACACACCGAGGCCCTGACGCGGTTCAGGGATCGGTACCTGCAGCGGATGGTGGATCTGTTTGAGCAGGCCGTTGAGGAAGGTTGTCAGTAGTCAACAATTTGGAGTGCGCAGGTCGGGCGTGAGCCCTGATCTGGCTTCGCCATGACTCGCCTGCGCCTTGTACCGGCGAAGCTTGCTTCGCCGAACAAAGCGGCGGCAAGCCGCCGCACTCCATGGAAACGGCTCACTAAAAAACAACCTCATGCCCTCCCGGTCCTGACAACGACGGAGGCGATTGCAGGTCGGTCTTGTTGAAATTGATGGCCAGCTTGGGCCGCTTCGGGATATCGAGGGCTGCGTGCGGGTCCTTGTCGCACTGCGTGCCGAGCGACCAGATGATCGCGTCGCGCAGGTCCTCGCTGGCCTTCGCCAGCCGTCGCGCGAGTTCGCGGGCCATGCCGCGGTAGACCTTCACGCCGATCTCGGGTTTCCGGTCCATGAACGTCACGAACTGGTCCCGGTCGAATTCGTAGATCTGGCTGTCCGTGAGCGATACAATGCTCGCAGAGCGCGCCTCGACGCCGAGGAAGCAAACCTCGCCGAACACGTCGAGGGGACCCAACTCGACAATCTTTTTGTACTTGCCGCGCCGGAGGCTTTTGCGGACCTCGACCTTGCCGCTGACGACAAGGAAGAACGAAGTGCCGGGGCGACCTTCATGGACAACCGTTTCCTCCGGCCGGTAGGTCTTGAGCGTGCCCATCTTCTCGACATGGGCCATTTCCGAATCGGAAAGTTCGTCAAAAATCATGGAAGTGTGCCGAGTGTCGGGTGCCGGATGTCCGCAAAGACGTCGCCTTGTTCTTCAACCGCTGGAAATCCAGAAGACCTCATATTCACACTTTGCAAGTGCCCCTCGACACCCGACACTCGACACCCGACACTCGACACCCGACACTCGACACTTCTTCATTCTCGTTCGTAGCGGATTCCGAGGCTGCCAATAATGGACGCCATGCGTGCGAGGATGATGGCCATGAAGCCGGACAGCGCAAGCGGCACGACCCGTACGGCACGGTCCATCCATGGCGGCTGCTGGTCAGCCGGCGTGGCCAGCCAGAAGAACGCCAGGCCCATCACAGCGAGGCCGGCCAGGCCCAGAACGGCCGCGAGGACTCGAAAGACGCGGCCGACGCCCGTGTCATCCACCGCCATGGCACAGGGATCGGTGGAGAACGTGGTTTCGGTCGGCCCGGAAATAGTGATCTTCTTCTTGCCCGTGTTGCGTCCGATAGGGGCGATCGGTGTGTCGTCCTCGACTGCCGGAACATTGATGACCTGGCTGGTGCTGCATTTGGGACATTCGCACTCGGATCCGACGTCCTCGGATTCAGCCGCCAGTTTCGCGCCGCAATTATTGCAGAAAAAAGTGAACTCGCTCACTGTCGGCCTCGCTTTCGAATGGTCCACAAACAGCTGCATCATGTCATTTTGCGGCATGGAATGCAACTTTCTGTTCAGATGTCAGATGCCAGAGGTCAGAAACCACCCCCTCAATCCGTCCGTCTTCCATCCTCCGTCATCCGCTTGCCCTCCGACATGTCCGCCATCGTGTCCGCCGAAGCTTCGACAACGGTGGAAGCCCGAAGAGCTACGACGCCAGCCTTGGCGAAGGAGGGTCAGCTCTCCTGCGCCCCCGCCTTCGTCCCCATCGACCAGACGATCGCGTCGCGCAGGGCCTCGTCGCTCTTGGCCAGCCGCTGCGCGAGTTCGCGTGCCATGCCATAGTACAGCTTGGCCGCGATCTCGGAATGAAAGGAGAGGAGGCTCATCATCGATTCCCGCTGAAACTCCAGGACATGGCAGTCCTCCGTGACCACCACCGAGGCGGTCCGCTTCTCTTCACCGAGGAACCCGATCTCGCCGAACATCTCGGCAGGACCCAATTCCACCAGCGTACGGAATTCGCCTTTCTCCAGCCTCTTCCGGATCTCCACGCGACCGGAAACAATGAAGAAAAAGGAACTGCCCGTCTCGCCTTCGTTGATGATGGGCGTGTTCATCGTGAAGGACTTGAGCACGCCCGCCTTCTCGACGATGGCCAGCTCGCGACCGGTTAGATCAGTAAACATCATATCGCTGTCACCCTCCTCATCCAACGGTGCAGGTTCATGCTACGCGCATGATCTACGGACGGCAACCCCCGTTATCGCGCCGACGCCGGGGCGCATCTGCGAGTTTGTGCGCGGTGGAGACCGCGGGGCCCCCGCGGCGCGGACCCCGCCGGGTCGGGGGCCCGGCCGACATACAAACTAACGCCGATTGCGCTCAAACTCGGAGATGCGCCCCGCCGACGCCCAAGCGGGCGCATGTCACTTCCGTCGGGGTTTGCCCGGTGAGCATCCCTGTCCTGCCCTGCTGGCGTGCGGTTCTCCAATGGCATCGTTACGGCTGAGCGCCGTCGAAGGGCGACGGGCTCGGCGAGCCCGCCCTACCACGTTGTGAAGAGATTCCAAAAGGCCCCACCACCGGCTCGGGCCCGGGCTGACGCGCATGGCCATTCGTGATAGCCTTGCCCCATGAAATGCAATGTATGGCACTTGTGCGCGGGCGCGCTGCTCCTCGGCACGGTCGCGCGGATCGATGCCCGGGCCGAAACGAACTTTGTCTCACCCACCGGCGCCCACGTTTCACCTTTCCTGACCTGGGCGAACGCGGCCACGAACATCCAGGCCGCGGTCGACGCGGCCACGAACGGCAATACCATCCTTGTCACCAACGGTGTCTATGAGCCCTTCCAAGTCCCCGGGTTCACCAAGACGATTACCATCCGCAGCGTGAACGGCTGGAACGGAACGATCATCGACGGCGCAGGCACGGGGCAATGCGTCAACTTTTCATCGCCATCCAACATCCTCGACGGCTTCACGATTCGCAACGGCTACGACGGCGGATTGGGCGGCGGCGGCGGCATTTTCGCCACGTTATACAACACCATCGTCAACTGCGTGGTCGTCAGCAATACCGCGACACTGGGCGGCGGCATCGAATGTGTTGGATGCCTGGTTTCGAATTCCTGGATCCTGGACAACACGGCCCTGCAGCAGGCCGGCGGGATCGATTACCTGCCCATCGCCGGCGTGCCCGAGTCGATCATCACCCATTGCGTCATCAGCGGCAATGTAGCCGGCGTCGGCGGCGGCATCTGGACCGAGAAGACCCTCGCGCTCGAACACACCACCATCAGCGGCAATACCGCCAGCAACGCCGGCGGCGGAGTGTTCAAGAACCACCCCGGCACCGGCATCCAAACAGCCGTCGGGCGGGTCCGGAACTGCCTCATTGTCGACAACACGGCCCTGACCAACGGCGGCGGCATCTACGCAAATTCGACGACCACCCTTGTGAGCAACTGCATTCTTTACACGAACGCGGCCTCGACGAATGCCAACCACGCTTTCGTAAGCAACAGCATCACCTTTTCGCACACCTGCACCGAACCCCTCCCGGGCGGTCCGGGCAACATCGCCACAAACCCCGGGTTCGTGTCCGGGCCCATCGGCGATCTCCATCTCCGCTCCGGCTCGCCGTGCATCGACGCCGGTACCAATCTCAGCTGGACCGCCACAGGCAGGGACATCGACGGCCAGCCGCGCCTCAGCGGAGCGCGCCCCGACATGGGTTGCGACGAAGCCCAATTCGTCATTCGCGCGGTCACGCGCAATGCCACGTCATCCCTCGTCACCGTCGACGCGGTCGTCGACGGCGCGTTTCAGATCGATGCCTCACCCACGCCCTCGCCCGCGGCGTGGACCGGCGTCACCCAGGTCGTCACCGCCAGCGTCGCCGTCGCCACGCTCGCCGATACGAACGCACCGGTCGCGTCGCGCATGTACCGCGCCGTCTGGCTGCGATGACCGGACTCCCGTGAAGCGAGCATGTTACCGCGCGACGACTTAACAGTTTGATCGACGATCGTCGATCACACTGTTAAGTCGTCGGCGGGCGGCGGCAGGGCTTGCGCCGGACCGACAGGCCTTGGCAACAGCGCTTTGCGGAGAAGCTTTGAATTAGCCTTTGCCGATCACACAAGGCAACGCTAGATTCTCGCATGCTTTTCAACCGCCTCACCTCCCGCATGCCCGGCCTCGTGATGGCCATCGCGACGACCCTCTTCACGGCCAGCGCCGAGGGCGCCGTCACGATTGACAGTTTTGCCTTTCCAAATGACCGCGCCGCGGAAAAGGCATGGACCCCTCAGAACGGTTCTCCGGCCGTCAGCGTCAGCGGAGAAGGCACCTCGTTTCCGTGCCCATTCGATCGGAATATCGATCGCGTCCATTGGGACCACCCGTTAAAACTCGATCTCTCCGGCCAGACCGGATTCGAAATCGACCTCTCCTGCAGCCGGCCCGACGCCTTGCGCTCGATGGCCATCTATTTCCGCAGCGGCGACGGCTGGTACATCTGGAACAAATCCATCGGCGACCCGGGCCGGAAACGCATCCTCCTTTCCAAAGACCAGTTCGCCACCGAGGGCAAACCCACCGGCTGGCACGCGATCGACCGCATCCGCATCTCGCCTTGGAAAGGTTCGTCGCTCAGGACCCGGATCGTTATCTATTCCATGACCGCCCGCCGCGACGGCCTCTACGTTGTCAAAGGCGCCCTGTCCACGGCCGATCCCGCGGAACGGAGCACCGCGGCGCGCGCCAGCGCACGGGTCGGCGCATGGCTGGACCATGTGGGCTTGCCCCACGCGACGATCGACGAGAAGCAGGTCACGCGCGGCGCCCTCGGCGGCGCGGCCATGGCCATCCTTCCGTACAACCCGAACCCGTCGGCGGCGGTGATCAGCGCGCTGCAGAAATTCGTGCGCGGCGGCGGCCGGCTTCTCGTCTTCTACAGCGCCAGCCCGGAACTGGCGTCGCTCATGAATGTCACGCTGGGCGACTACATGCCCGCGAACGAGCCGGGTCGCTGGTCGTCCGTCGTCTTCGACAATCCCGCCGCCTGGCGCGTGCCCGCGCGGGTCTACCAGACATCGTGGAACATCCGCCCGGTGTATCCCCGCGAAGGCGAAAGCACCGTCATCGCCCGCTGGGCCAACGCGGAGGGCCGCACGCTGAAGGATCCCGCATGGGTCGCCGGCGCGGCGGGCGCGTGGATGACGCATATCCTGCTCGAGGACGACACGCACAACAAGCAGCGCATGCTCGTCGGCCTGATCGGCCACTACATGCCGTCCGCGTGGCGCGACGCCGCCCGTCACGCCCTCGGCCGCGCAGGAACGATCGACGAGTTCGATTCCATTTCCAAGTCCATCGCCGGCATCACCGCCATGGCCGCGGGCTTGCCCGCCACGTCTCCGGCGCAGCCGGTGCGGGCGGGCTCGTCCAGGGAGGCGCTCGTGCGCAAGGCACTGGATCAGGCGGTCAACCTCCACACGCGCATGCAGGATGAGTTCCGCCAGGGCAGCTACGCCGACGTACTCGATACCGAGCGCGCACTCCATGACGCCCTGGCCGAGGCGTACAGCCTCGCCCAGCGGCCCAAGACCGGCGAGTTCCGCGCCGTCTGGGACAAATCCGGCACGGGCTGGTTCCCGGGCGACTGGAACAAGACCTGCGAAATCCTCGCCGGCTCCGGCATGACCGCAGTCTTCCCCCAGATGCTCACGGGTGGCAGCGCCCAGTTCCCGAACAGCCACGTCCCGCTCGCGGACCGCGCCAAGCGGTATGGCGACCAGGTCGACCAGTGCGTGAAGGCCGCACACAAGAACGGCCTCAAGGTCCACGTCTGGAAAGTATGCTGGAGCCTCGACAACGCGCCTGACGCCTTCATCGCGCGGATGAAGAAAGAAGGCCGGCTCCAGGTGAAGGCCGACGGCCGGACCGCGCCATGGCTTGATCCAGCCGTCCGCGCCAACGTCGAGATGGAAATCGCCACGCTGAAGGAACTGGTGAAGAACTACGCGGTCGACGGGGTGCACCTCGACTACGCCCGCTACCCCTCGGCCGATCTCAGTTTCTCGCCCGCGTCACGGAAATCATTCGAGCGCTGGCTGGGCCGCGACGTGAAAAAGTGGCCCGACGATGTGCAAGCCGGCGGCAAGCTCAACAGTGACTACAAACGCTGGCGCGCGGCCACCATCACGAAATTCGTGCGCGAGGCGCGCGATGCGGTCAAGGCCATCCGCCCGGAAATCAAGTTCTCCGCCGCGGTATGGGGCAATTATCCCGACTGCATGAAGTCCGTCGGCCAGGATTGGGCGTCGTGGCTGGAAGCCGGCATCGTGGATTTTGTCTGCCCGATGAACTACACGGTCGACCGCGCGCGTTTCAGCGGCATGGTCCGGAACCAGCTGGCCCTGCCCCGCGCCGCGGGCCGAGTCTATCCCGGGATCGGCGTCACGGCAGCAGAGAGCCAGCTCGAACCGGATGAAGTCATCGAACAGATCCGCGTGCTGCGAAAACTCGGCGCGAACGGCTTTGTCCTCTATGACATGAGCCACACGTTGCTCGACGAGACCCTGCCGGCCCTGAAGGCGGGAGCCACGAGTTCGCGGTAGGGGCGCGCTGGCCCAGGGGAGCACGCGTCGCACCTGCCCGCAATGCTACGCATGGCGTTGCAGGCGGGGACGCGTGGCTACACCAGATGTTCGCAGGGTGTAGCCGCGGCACTGCGTGCCGCGCAGGTCTGTTCCACTCCCATCCTCCGCTTTACATCCCCACGACCCTCTCCTATCATCGCTGACGCTAACGTAAACCTGATCCCTACTTTATTATAAGGACACCCGCATGGCCCGACAGCAACCGATCCGAAAACCCCGCTACAAGCGCGTGTTGCTGAAACTGAGCGGAGAGGCGTTCCAGAACCGCAAGAACAACGAGAGCCTTGACCCACAGTTCCTCGTCACCGTCGCCCGCCAGATCAAAAAAATCCGCGACATGGGCGTCGAGGTCGCCATCGTCGTCGGCGGCGGAAACATCTTCCGCGGCCTCTCAGGCGAGGAAATCGGGATCGACCGTACGACCGGCGACTACATGGGCATGCTCGCGACGATCATCAACAGCCTCGCCCTCCAGTCGGTCCTCGAGAAAAACGAGGTCGACAGCCGCGTCATGAGCGCCATCGCGATGCCGGCCGTGGCCGAGCCGTTCATCCGCCGCCGCGCCATGCGGCACCTCGAAAAGGGCCGCGTCGTCATTTTCGGCTCGGGCACGGGCAACCCCTATTTCACGACCGACAGCGCCGCCGCCCTGCGCGCCAGCGAGATCGGCGCTGATTGCCTGCTCAAGGCCACCAAAGTCGACGGCATCTATTCGCGCGACCCCGTGAAGTACCCGAAATCGCGGCGCTACCTGAAACTCACGTACCAGAAAGCGCTCAACAAGCAGCTCAAGATCATGGACGCCGCCGCGTTCGCGCTCTGCATGGACAACAAGATTCCCATCGTGGTCTTCAATTTCTTCAGGGAAAATGAAATCGTCCGCGCCGTCGAAGGCAAGCCGGTGGGAACGGTCGTAGGAGGAGAGTAAACCGAAGTCTTCATCGTAATCGTGATCGGATAGAGGATTACGAGTGCGATTAGGATTACGATTACGAACTGCCAAGAGCGAACCATGGAAACACTTGATGATGTCCTTCTTGAATCCGACGACAAAATGACCAAGGCGGTGGAACACCTCCACCACGAGCTGTCGTCCCTGCGCACCGGCAAGGCCTCACCCAGCCTCGTCGACCACATCCAGGTCGACTACTACGGCGCGCCCACCCGTCTCCGCGACATCGCGGGTATCAGCACGCCCGAACCGCGGCTGATCGTGATCAAGCCTCACGACCCCACGTCCTTTCAAGCGATCGAAAAGGCGATCCTCGCCGCCAATGTCGGCATCACGCCCATCAATGACGGCCGTGTCATCCGCATCCCGATCCCGGAACTCAGCGAGGAGCGGCGAAAAGACCTCCTCAAGGTCGGCAAACGCATGGCCGAGGAGGCCCGCGTCGCCATCCGCAACATCCGCCGCGAAGCCAACGAGGCGATCAAGAGCCTCCAGAAGAACAGCAAGATCACCGAGGACCAGCGCGACGAGTCGACCGAGGACATCCAGAAATACACCGACACGAACATCAAGAAGATCGACGACCTGCTCGCCGCGAAGGAGAAAGACATCATGGCGGTCTAGAAATTTCGCCGCAGCGAAGTTTCCAGGATAAGACGAATGTGAAAATCGCAGTTGATGACCGCGAGTGCAAGGCGGGCGTCCTGGGATACCTCCGGCGTATGGAGAATACGAACGTGGAAATCCTGCGTCTGGAGGTCGGCGACTACTGTGTTGATAACCGCCTGGTCGTCGAAAGGAAAACGCTACCCGACTTTGCTGCTTCGGTCATCGATGGCCGTCTGTTCCAACAGGCGACGCGATTGGCGAACTCAGGAAAACAGGCCATCGTACTCCTTGAGGGCACGGCTGCCGATTTGGCTGACGCGGGCCTGCGGCGCGAGGCGCTGCAGGGCGCCCTGATCACCTTGAGTGTTGTTTTTGGAATACCCGTCCTGCGCGCCCTCGACGCCGCGGAATCCGCCCGCCTGATCTATTATGTGGCGTCCCAGGTGGAGCGCGTGGCTCATGGCGCAGCGCCTCGTCATGGTTACCGGCCAAAGAAAAAGAGGCGACGTCAGCTACATATCCTTCAAGGGCTTCCCGGCGTCGGTCCCGAAAAGGCTCAGCGTTTGCTCGAAACGTTTGGAACCGTTGAAGGTGTCATGACAGCACAGGAGAAACATCTCATCGAAGTGCACGGCATCGGTTCCAGAACGGCTGCCGCCATCCGCTGGGCTGTCATGGAATCGCGTGGCGCCAACTACGGCGCCGAAATCGATCCGGTCCTCTGACCCGGCCTATTCATGAATAAGCCGGACTAAGACAAACCTCAGCCCCGCCGTGGTCATGCCCTCCTTTTTTCCAAGGATTGGGAAATGCCGCCTCGCATTTTCCAATCCCTGGAAAAAAGCGCGTCGATGATCTTCACGTCCGCCCGCCCAAACGGGTAGCGGCGCAGTTCCGCGAGCGTCACCCACTTCCACGCGGCGCAGTGGATCGCGCGGGGCCGCCCGGATTCCAGCCGGCACGCGTGTGCGTGCAGGTCCATCGTGAAGTGGCTGAAGGCATGGCGCACGGTGATGACGTGTTTTCCGACCTCGACGTCGATGCCGAGTTCCTCTTTCAGTTCGCGCGCGATGCACGCCTCCATCGTTTCGCCGTCCTCCAGCGTCCCGCCGGGAAATTCCCAGAGGCCGCCGAGCATGGATCCTTCCTTGCGCTGGGCGATGAGGAACCGGCCACGGCGGTCGGCGACGATACCCGCGCCGACGCGCTTGTGCGGCACGGATTTTTTCTTTCGCTTCACGGGATACTGTTCCGGGTCACCCTCCGCTGCCGCCGCGCAGACGCGGCGCAGCGGACACGCCGGGCAGCGGGGGCCACGCGGCGCGCAGACCATGGCGCCCAGTTCCATCATCGCTTCGTTGAACTCGCCCGCCCGGCCTTTCGGCAACAGCGCTTGCGCAAGTTCCTGCATCCACCGTTTTCCCGCGACGGTTTGGATGTCCCCGCCGTACACGAATACGCGCGAAAGCACGCGCGCGACATTGCCGTCGACGACCGCGGCGTCGAGCCCGAACGCGAGGCTGCCCACGGCCGCCGCGGTGTAGGGCCCGATGCCGGGCAGGGCGAGGAGTCCTTCCAGCGTATCCGGGAACCGGCCGCGGTGCTGCGCGACCAGGCGCCGGGCCGTTTCGTGCGCACGCACGGCGCGGGCATAATAGCCAAGGCCCTCCCAGAGCTTCAGCACGTCGTGGCGAGGCGCGGCAGCCAGCGCCTTCAGCGTCGGGAAGCGCCGAAGGAATCGGTGGTAATACGGGATCGCCTGGTCCGCGCGGGTCTGCTGGAGCATCAGCTCGGAGACCCATACACGGTACGGCGTCCGGCGCTCGCGCCAGGGCAAGGGTCGCCGGGTGGATTCAAACCACCGGAGGAGATTCGATCGAAAGGCTCGGAGAACCTGTATCTTTACGTGCTCTGGTTTCAGGCGTGCCTCGGCGTAGCTCCGAAGGAGCGAAGACGGGTTTCAAGTTTCCGGCCTACTCCAGGCTTCTCTGCGCCTCGATGGCGCGCCGTTCCTCGTGCATCTGCCTTCTGCGTCCATCCACGAACTGCGTGTAGTCGGGTTCAAGCTCGCGCGTCGGACCCACGAGGTTGAGCGGCACGTCGACGGACCACGCATAGCCGCGCTTGACGATTCGGTTTTCTTCATCGATCAGCGTGAACGTGAACTGGACCTCGAACTTGCTGGCCCCACGCCGCTCCGCCTGCCACCGCGGGAACATCAGCTGCCCGGTCAACTCCTTGAGGCGGCGGTCGACCCAGTCGCCCATCGTCCCGTCCCCCTCCTTCGCCGAGCTCATCTGCACCATCGCCACCACGCCCGTTTCCGAGATCCGGTCACCGGCCAGCTGCGTTGCGCGGGAGGACCGGGTTCCGGACGACGCATCGCCCGCATCGGCCGCCTCGTCGCCGGAACCGCACCCGGCCAGCGCGAACGCAACGACCATGACCGCAGCTACCGTGGCTGGAAACGAAGATTTCATGACCGATTAATAGACGCCTGCAGAGCAGCCCGTCAACGCTACTCGCCGCACGCTTTGAGGGGTATCTTTTGTTTTTGACCGCGATATGGACCGCATCTAGTATGGAGCAACAAAGGCGAGGACTCATCTATGGCTGACGAGAAGCGCAAATCGAACGATTCCGAGCAACCGCCGAAGATCCGGGTCACCGGCGACAAGAAATCGGACACCGCCCGCATCGATATCTCCAAAGCCATACCGCCGCCGTCCGTCGCGGATGGCGACTTGAAGGAAGTCGGCAAGGATGCCCTGAGCGAATTCTACAAGAAGAGCACGATCCGCATCGACCAGCCGAAGAAGTCCGACACGCAGCGTATCAAGGAAGAAACCCAGCGCATCAAAGACGACACGCAGAAAATCATGTCAGAGACCAAGCGCATCGATGATGTGAAGCAGCTGACCATGCGGGTCGAGGTCTCCAACGAGAAGAAGGATACCAGCCGCCTCCCACCGGTCTCCGATTTGTCAAAGCAGAGCACGGCCAAGATCGACGTGGACGAAGGCATGCAGGGCGAGATCCACGATGTCTTCAAACGGAAGACGATTCCCGTCGGCGTTCCAACCCCGCCGCCGCAGGATGCACGCCCGAAGACGGGCATGCACATTCGCCCGAAGACCGCCCAATTCAAGCCGCCGCCCAACCTGAGCGAAACGGTGAGCGTTTCGCCGCCGCCCACGGGCACGACAGCCGGTGCCAAGAAGAGCGAGACCGCGCGAATCGATCTTCCGCACTCGACCGCGGGGCATCCCACTACGCGCCCGAAGACCATCCGCATCAAACGCCCGGACGGCACGTCAGCCCGCAAGCAACTTACGATTGCCCGCCACGGCGAAGGCGGTGATGCTGTTCCGGTCGTTTCCGCTGCCGCGGGCGCGGAGGCTGATGTCGGCACCACCTTCCTCGCCTGCGCGCTGGCCGCCGTGGTCGTGACCTGTTTGCTGATCTACGTGCTGATGGCCCAGACCATCGCGACCTCGCTGTCTTTCCCCGGCAGGATCTGACCGGCCGTCTTCGAGGTAGGGCGCGTTCAACGAGCGCACCGCGGCTTCGACGAAGGCACCCCTACTGACGGGTACTTGTAGCCACGGCGCTCTGTCGCCGTGCATGCGCGCCGACCCGCCTTCGCGATTGCTCCGGCGAGGCAGGCAGAGCGGCGCGGATGCAACGCGACTCAAAATCGGCGACTATCCAGACGACCGCTTGATTTCCTTCCGATCAGACAGATACTATGAACCATATTCGTAAGGAGAAATGACATGGCTGGCGCGAACATACTTGAACTGGAACAGGGCAACTGGCAGAGCGAAGTCACGGAATCCAATATTCCCGTGCTGGTGGATTTCTGGGCGGAGTGGTGTAGCCCCTGCAAAGCGATCGGGCCGGTGCTGGAGGAGATGAGCAAGGAACTCGCAGGCAAGCTGAAGATCGCCAAGGTGAACGTCGACCAGAGCCCCGAACTCGCGGGCCAGTTCGGCGTTCGCTCCATCCCGACACTCCTGCTCATCAAGAACGGGAAGATCGAACACTCCATGGTCGGCGCCAAGAGCAAGGCCGCCATGACGTCAGAAATCGAGCCGTTTTTGGGTTAGGCCGGGATTGTGCGTCGCGCTCGCCGGGCGCGCCACTCGCCTGGGCGTAGCCTACGGCGAAGCCCGGGCGGACGGCTCGGCGAGCCGTCCCTACCAAGGCAGACCGGCCTGCTCTTCCAGCAGTTTCCGGATCCCCTTCTCCGCCAACGCGAGCATCTCATCAAGCGTCTCGCGCGGAAACGGTTCGGACTCGGCCGTGCCCTGGACTTCGACGAATTTCCCCGAGGCGGTCATGACGACATTCATGTCCACCTCAGCCACGACGTCCTCGGTGTAGCAGAGGTCAAGCAGCGCCTGGCCATCCACGACGCCCACGCTCACGGCTGCAACAGCCTCACGGACCGGGTCAGCCGCCAGCGCCCCGTCTTTCAGCAACTTGTCCACGGCCATCCGCAACGCAACGAAACTTCCCGTGATGGCCGCCGTACGGGTCCCGCCGTCGGCCTGCAACACATCGCAATCCACCCAGATCGTGCGCGAGCCGAGTTTCTCGAGATCCACGATCGCACGCATGGAGCGCCCGATAAGCCGTTGGATCTCATGCGTGCGCCCGCCGACCTTGCCGCCCGTGCTCTCGCGGCGGCTGCGCTCCGCGGTCGAATACGGCAACATGCTGTACTCCGCCGTGATCCAGCCGCCCTTGACCTTCTGCTCCTTCATCCAGCGCGGGACCTCGTCGACGATCGACACGGCGCAGATGACCTGCGTGTTGCCCATCCTGACCAGAACCGATCCCGTCGCCGCCGGCGCAATGCCGGGTTGGAATAAAATAGGGCGCAATTCATCGGCCTTGCGACCGTCGGCTCGGGATTCCTGAATTTTTTCGTTTATCGCCATGGAAATTCTGCTACTGATGAAAAGCGTTTTCGCGCCTGTAGCTCAACTGGATAGAGTATTGGCCTCCGAAGCCAAGGGTTGTGGGTTCGACTCCCGCCAGGCGCATATACCCGATGCATCTCGTGCATATTCTCAAAAGCACCACCACCGGGCAATTCTATATCGGATCGGCGGGATGGAAGCCCAGCCCCCGAGATGGACCGCCTGCGGGATTCCCCGATGCCACGTGTAGGGAATGTTCCCTTTGACGCGCCCCGCGCTGAGGTGCTACGTTTTCTTGCAAAGGTAACACCATGAAAGAAACCCGTCTTTGCCGTTTCAGCATTTCCATGGCAGGCGACCTGGTCGACCAGCTCGACGCGATGGTGAAAACCAAGGGCCATGCGAACCGTTCGCAGGCCGTGGCGGACATGGTCCGCGCGAGGCTGGTCGAGCACAACAGCCAGGTCGGCAACCGCGACATCGCCGGCACCATCACCCTCGTCTATGACCACCACAAACCGCACCTGCAGGCCGCGCTGACGGACATCCAACACGACCACCACAACGTGATCATCTCCACGCTGCACGTGCACCTCGACCACCACAACTGCCTCGAAGTCCTCGTCGTTCGCGGCAAGGCCCCCGTCATCCAGAGTATTGCGGACGAACTGCTGGCCACCAAGGGCGTCAAACACGGGAAATTGACGATTACAACGACAGGAAAGGAATTCGAGAAATGATCAACCGGAAATCAACGGGCGCGGCCCTGTCGGCCTTGCTTCTCAGTGCATCCCCTGTCCTTGCCGGCAGGCCCCTCAACATCAACGATGCCCCCGCCCTTGACGACAGGTGCGTCCAGGTCGAAGCCGGTGTCAGTTACAGCAAGGAGCCGGACTGCGACCAATTCGATTTCCCCCTCGGCGTGACGTACGGCATCATGCCGGGCCTCGAAGCCGGAATCGGATTCGGCGGACAGTTCGAAGAGCGCGCCGAAACGGGCAACGAGAACATCCATGAGAGCGGCCTTGGCGACCTGACCGTGACCGCAAAATGGAATCCCGTGCGTGAAAGCGACTGCGTGCCCGCCCTCGCCCTTGCGCCGGCGGTGAAGTTCCCCACAGCAGACGAGGACAACGGTCTGGGAAGCGGCGAAACGGATTACGACCTCATGGCCATCGCCTCCAAGAGCATCGGCGAAGTCCTATGCCTGCATGCGAACGTCGGCTACTCCTGGATGGGCGATCCCGAAGGTGAAACGTTGGACGACGTGCTGCACTACGGACTGGCTGTGGAAGTCCAGGTCCATCCCCGCGTACAGTGGGTCGGAGAAGTTTCTGTCCAGGAGGAACTGACCTCTTCTGCGGAGAAGCCGGTGCAGTACAACACGGGTTTTCGCTGGAGCGCCATGGACGACCTGACCATCGACGTCGCCGCCGGTTCAAGCCTGCGTGGAGAAGCTCCCGACTTTACGGCGACGGTGGGCTTGACGTGGATTTTCGGCGGTTGAAACGACACACAAACAGGAATTGAGATCATGCATATTCCCGATGGATTTCTTGACGCGAAAACAGCCGTGGCCACGGGCGTGATGGCGGCCGCAGGACTCGGCTTGGCGGTGCGCCAGGTCAGGCGCTCCTTCCCGCCCCGGCGCATTCCGCTGATCGGCCTCGCCGCGGCCTTCGTGTTCGCCGCGCAGATGCTCAACTTTCCCGTGGCTGGAGGCACGTCCGGGCACCTGATCGGGGCGGTCCTGGCCGCCGTCCTCCTCGGCCCGAGCGCCGCCGCGATTGCCTTGAGCGCCGTGCTGATCCTGCAATGCTTCATGTTTGCGGACGGCGGCGTCACGGCTCTGGGCGCGAACATCTTCAACATGGGCATCATCGCCACGGGTGTCGGCTACGGCGTGTACCTGCTCGTGCGCCGGTTCGCAGGGACGGAACTGCGGGGCACGCTTCTCGCCACGGCCTTCGCGGCCTGGTGTTCAACGATGGTCGCATCGATCGCCTGCGCAGGCCAACTGGCCATGTCCGGCACGGTGGCCTGGGGCGTCGCGTTCCCCGCCATGGCCGGCATCCACGCGCTCATCGGCATCGGCGAGGCGCTGATCACCACACTGGTCGTCGCATCGGTGGCCCGCACACGACCGGAACTGATGCTCGAGCGACAGGAATCCGAGGCGCGCCCGGAATACGGCGCCCTACTCGGCCAGGGCCTGCTTGTCTCGCTCGGCCTCGCCGCCTTCGTCGCCCCCTTTGCGTGCGGCTGGCCGGACGGCCTGGAGAAAGTCGCCGGCGCGCTGGGCTTCGAGCATAAGGCCGCCACGGAGCCGATGTTCGCCTCGCCGCTTCCGGACTACGCCGTGCCCGGCTTCAACTCGGACGCGGCCGGCACCGTCATCGCCGGCCTGATCGGCACAGCCGTCGCTTTTGCCCTGGCCTACCTGCTGGCCCGCGCGATGACACCCAGCCCGGCAGGAGGAGGAACACCCGGTGAGCCACGGCCTGTTTAGTCCCTACCAGCATCGAGCGAGCACCGTTCACCGCCTGCCCGCCGCGGCCAAACTCGGCGCCGCCCTCGCGGTGGTTCTCACGACCGTGGCCCTGCCCCGCTCCGCCTGGACTGCATTCGCCGCGCTGGCGAGCATGCCCCTGGCCGCGGCGGTCCTGTCCCGCGTTTCGCTGCCTTTGCTTTTCAAGCGACTGTTGCTCATCGAGCCCTTTGTCCTCGGCATTGCGTTGCTGTCCCTCTTCCAGCGTGACGGGCTGCAGGTTTTCCTCGCCATGATCGCGAAGAGCACCATTTGCGTCTTCTGCATGATCGTGCTGAGCATGACCACGCGGTTCTCCGACATCCTGGCCGTGCTCACGCGCTGCCGCGTGCCCGCGCTGCTGGTCACAACCCTGGCCCTGATGCACCGGTACATGATCGTGCTCGCGGACGAAATGAAGCGCATGATCCGGGCGCGCGCGTGCCGTACCTTCCGGCCCGGTCGGGCCCGTGCGTGGTGGTCCTCCGCCACCGTGCTCGCCCACCTGTTCGTCCGGACATCGGAACGGGCCGAGCGAGTCTACGACGCCATGTGCGCGCGGGGGTGGAAGACATGAATGCGCTCGACGTCGAGCACCTCAGCTACCGCTACGCCGACGGCACCGAGGCCCTGCGCGACATCAGCTTCTCCGTTGCCGAGGGCGAACGCGTGGGCATCATCGGCCCGAACGGCGCGGGGAAGTCGACCCTGCTGCTCCACCTCAACGGACTCCTCCCCGAGCGCCCGGCCGGCGCTGCGGCCGTTCGTGTGCTCGAAAAAGCCGTCGCCGAACCGAACCTGGCCACGATCCGCGCTGAACTTGGCCTGTTGTTCCAGGACCCTGACGACCAACTTTTTTGCCCGACGGTCTGGGAAGATGTCGCATTCGGGCCGCAGCAACTCGGGCTCACGGGGGCAGCTCTCTCAACCCGTGTCGCACAGGCGCTGGAACAGGTTGGACTTGCCGGTTTCGAGGAGCGCCTGCCCCATCACCTGAGTCGGGGCGAAAAACGCCGCGTCTGCCTCGCCGGCGTCCTCGCGTGCGCGGCCCGCATCCTCGCGCTCGACGAGCCGACGACGGAACTGGACCCGCGCGGGCGGCGCGAACTGAAGACGCTGTTGAGGAACCTGCCCGTCGCGCAGATCATCGCAACGCATGACCTGGAACTGGTCGTGGAGATTTGCCCCCGCGTGATCGTGCTTGATCGCGGCGCGATCGTGGCGCAGGGACCGACGGAAGAGATTCTCAACAACGAGCCGTTGATGCTGCAGCACGGACTCGAGCGCCCGCACATCCTGCGGCATCATCATCCGCATGGCTGAAGGTTCTTGCCAGCCCTGCATAGCCGTGGCGAAGCAGGGCGCTCGCTGACGTGAAACTTACCCTCCGGCGTCGGCGGGAACGAGGTCATAACCCGGAGGGGCGACCTCCTGGGCGCATCTCCGAGTTTGAGCGCGTTGTAGACCGCGTGCCCCACGCGGCGCGGACCCCGCCGGGTCGGGGACCCGGCCTACATCACAAGAAAGGCCGATTGCGCTCAAACCCGGAGATGCGCCCCAACCTCCCTTGGCCCGCCGTAGTCCCGCCTCCGCGGCGGTACGAAGGCGGCCGGCTGTCCGAATCGGGCAAATTGAAGTTTCATCCCTGAACGGTCCGACCACCGCCGGGGGCGGGACTAGCATGAAACTTGAACCGCGAATGAATGCGAATTTGAGCCGCGAACGAACCCGCCGTCGCTCTTCGCGCTATGACGCGCTGTTTCGGGGGGCTTTTCTCTGAAACCGAGCCTGATGCGCCGCACGCCCGCGGGTTCGACGCGTCTGTCGAATTCCATCGGGTTGCATCGGCATGCGGCGAGGCCGGGGCTTGGTGGCGCAGACCACGGAGTCCATCCATTCTCCGCGGCGGAGGCATTTCGCCTTCACGAAACCCGCGCCTGACAGATCCTCACGGAGTTCATCAAACGTGAACGTGCCGCCCCCGGCAGTGGCGACCAGCATGTTGACGGCGAACAGGGCGCCGCCCGCAGGGCGCGTGCGCGATGGGTCCATGACAAGGTCGCGAATCAGGATCCGTCCACCGGGTACCAGGGCGGAAAACACGTTCGCGAACATCGCCCGGTTCTGCGCTCGCGAGTTCTGGTGGACGATTGCGCTCACCCAAGCCAGGTCGGCGCCCTTCGGCATGAGGTCGCTATGATAGCTGCCCGGGACCAGTCTCACCCGGCTGGCCAGACCGGCTTTCTTCATCATGCGCCTGGCCATCGGGATAACCTTGGGTTGGTCAAAGATGGTCGCACAGGCTTCGGGGTTCAGCCGGAGGAAGGGGATCGTCCACGTGCCGGAGGCCCCGCCCACGTCCAGCAGATGTGTGAACTTCAGGAGTCCAAGGCTGCTGATAGGCGGCAGGGCCATGGGCTCGGATATCTCGTGCATGGCCCGGATGAATGAGACGAGGTCGCCCCCGGCGCCCCGGACGCTCGGGCGCCGGATGGCAGGCTTGCCGTGCAGCACGACGTCCGCCAGTTGCGCCCATTTGCGGAGGCAGTTGCCCTGATGGCGGACCATGCCCAGCATGCTCGTGGACCCGGACTCTGTGAGGACCTCGGCCACCGCCCGCGGGACTCGGTAGACAGGTTCGCGGCCGGAACCCTTATCCAAAAACCCCATGGCTGCGAGCGCATCCAGCAGAATGGTTGTTGCCCGAAGGTCCCCATGGATCCGGCCGGCCAACTGCGCCACGTTCATCGGCCTGGCGTCGAGAATGGTGAAGACGTCCAGTTCCGCCCCGGCGATCACGACACATGACGGCTGGAATCCGCGCACCAACTCAATAATGGCTTTCCCGTTTGGTTTTTTGGTTTTGATCATTTGTGTGAATCCGGTCCGGGTACCCAGTCCGCAAGCTCCAGTTAGCCTCATCCTTGCAGGCCAAGAGCGAACGATATGGCTCCACGAACTTCTTCGAGTCTGTTTTGTGAAAGCGGTGTGATGAGCGGCCCAAGTCGCTCTTTCGTTACTGTCTGAATGTGATCAAAATTAACAGCCCATTCATTATCCATGCCGTCCGCTTTGGAGAGGAACACCTCGCTGGGTATGTCCCGGATCGTTGTTGCAACAGGTGCAATCCAGAATGACGATCGTCAATCTGGATTGCACACCGTCCAGCATCAAAGGCGCGAAGCGATTCCCTGCACAAAACGACAATGGATGTGATGGGCTTCTTCGCCCCTGCCCATCGCGGATGAGGGCAGGCGTGAAATGACACAGTCGCCACGGCGAAACCAGAGGACAGGCCCGCACATCCTGCGACGCCATCATCCGCTTCCCGGAAATATCACTACCCGTTCTTCAGCCTGAACTCGCCCATGAACGCGACGAGCGCGTCGACACCGGCGGCCGGGAAGGCGTTATAGATCGAGGCGCGGACGCCGCCGACCGCGCGGTGGCCCTTGAGGCCCTTCATGCCTTTGCCCGAGGCTTCCTTGACGAACTTTTCCTCGAGCTCTTCCGACGGCAGGCGGAATGTGACGTTCATCTTCGAGCGATCGCCCGGCGCCGCGGTCCCGCGATAGTAGCCGCCCGAGCCGTCGATCGCGTCGTACAGCACCTTCGCCTTTGCATCGTTGATCTTTGCGACGGCCTCCACCCCGCCCTGCTTGAGCAGCAGGCGCGTGGTCAGGGTGAGCAGGTAGATCGCGAAACACGGCGGCGTGTTGTAGAGCGAGTTCTCGGCAACGTGCGTCTTGTACCTGAAAATCGTCGGCACCTTGTCCGACACGCGCTCCGCGAGGTCCTTGCGGATCACGACGAGCGTGACGCCGGCCGGGCCGATGTTCTTCTGCGCGCCGGCATAGATCAGCCCAAACTGCTTCGCGTTGAACGGGCGCGACAGGATGTCCGACGACATGTCGGCGACCAGCGCGGCGTCGGTCTTCGGAAACGACGCCCACTGCGTGCCCTCGATCGTCTCGTTCGAGGTGATGTGGACATAGGCCGCGCCGGGCGTGAATTTCAGCTCCGCGGCGCCGGGGATGCGCGAGGGCTTTTCCCTCGTGGTGTCCGCGATGACGTTCACCTTCCCGACGATCTTCGCTTCCTTGATCGCCTTCTGCGACCACGCCCCCGTGTTGACGTAGTCCGCGAACTGCGCGTCGCCGAGCAGGTTCATCGGGACCTGCGCGAATTGCGTGCTCGCGCCACCGGTCAGGAAAAGAACCGCGTGCTCCTCTCCAAGGCCGAGCAGCTTCTGGACATTGGCAACCGCCTCGTTGTGGACCGCCTCGTACTCCTTGCCGCGGTGGCTGTGCTCGAGGATCGAGATGCCCGAGCCCTTGAAGTCGAGCAGTTCCGCCTGGGCTTCCTTGAGAGCTTCTTCCGGCAGGATCGCAGGTCCCGCCCCGAAATTGAATATGCGCGCCATGTTCGCCTCCGTTGTTACAGGTTCTGTGTGTAAACCTCATCCCGTGGGCCGGTTTGAAATTCGTCTCCTTTCCAGTAGGGACAGCGCGGAGCGCGGGCCCTACCCATCGCGAACGAATTTCGAACTGCCCCACTACCAAAACTCGGGCTCACTTGTAGCAACAGCCCCGATGGACTGCAATATCATGTGTCTGAATGACGATTCAGCGGCGTGCGGCGCCCGTTATCTTTCGGCCTTGAGCAGGAACTACAGCCACGACACGACACTAGCTGCAGCGACGGCGGAAGGGCTGCGCCGCCTTCGTCGCCCTGCGTGCGACGGCTACAGATTTACGGCGTGACGGGCAGCGGGGACGTGATTTAATGCACCCATGATCGATCGCATCTTCCGTCTGACCGAGAACCGCACGACCGTCCGGACCGAGTTGCTCGCGGGCCTGACCACCTTCCTGACGATGGCCTACATCATTTTCGTCCAGCCCGCCGTGCTTTCCGGCGCGATGTTCGGCATGGACACCGGGATGGATTTCCACGCCGTCATGGCCGCGACATGCATCTCGGCGGCGATCGCGTCGGCGATCATGGGGCTCTACGCCCGCTACCCGATCGCACAGGCGCCTGGTATGGGCGAGAATTTCTTCTTCGTTTTCTCCGCAATCCCCGCCGCGGCCGCCGCCGGCTTCGAGAGCCCATGGCGGGTCGCGCTCGGCGTCGTGTTGATCTCCGGTGTCCTTTTCATGCTGGTATCGCTCGTCGGCCTGCGCGAGGCCCTGATCAACGCAATCAGCCCGAGCATGAAAAACGGCATCGCGGTCGGCATCGGCCTCTTCATCGCTTTCATCGGCCTCCGCAACGCGCAGGTCATCCTGCCCAGCCCCGGCACGGCGGTGACGCTGAATCCGCACTTCAACTCGCCCGACGTCATCGTCTTCTTCGTGGGCCTGACCGTGGCG
This sequence comes from bacterium, assembly GCA_043802525.1. Lineage (GTDB taxonomy): Bacteria > Verrucomicrobiota > Kiritimatiellia > CAIVKH01 > CAIVKH01 > JAZDKY01. Next base: position 6,383 of record JAZDKY010000024.1, on the reverse strand, counting down.
TCCGTCCTGCACGCGCGGCGCGTGCGGGGCTCGATCATGTGGGGCATCGCGGCGGCGACCCTCTGCGCCGTCGGATTGAAACTGGCCCTACCCATTCTGCCGGATTCCAAACCGATCACGGAATCTTTGCTCGCCACACGATTCGCCATAGCCGACCACGTGGTGGCCGCTCCGCCCTCGCTGTCGCCCACGTTGTTCAAGGCCGACATCGCGAACGCGCTCTCCCTCGCCATGTGGCCGTTCATCCTGATCTTCCTGTTCATGGTCCTGTTCGACACGATCGGGACCCTGGTCGGGGTCTGTGAGCAAGGCGGGTTCCTGGTCGACAACAAGTTGCCCCGCGCGCGCCGCGCGCTGTTGAGCGACGCGATCGGCACGGTCGTCGGCGCGGCGGCGGGTACGAGCACTGTGACGAGCTTCATCGAAAGCGCGTCCGGGATCGAGGCGGGCGGGCGCACGGGCCTCACGAGCGTCTTTGTCGCCGTGCTTTTCCTTCTGGCCCTTTTCTTCAGTCCGATCATCGCAATGATCGGCAGCTACGCGCCGATCACGGCTCCGGCGCTGGTCCTGGTTGGTGCGATGATGATCCAGAACGTGAGGAAGATCGACTGGTCGGACCGCACCGAGTCGATCCCGGCGTTCCTGACGATGATCGGCATTCCGCTCTCGTACTCGATCGCGGACGGGCTGGCGCTGGGGTTCATCGCCTACCCGGTCATCAAGATCCTCAGCGGCCGTGGGCGCGACGCGGGGTGGCTGGTCTACGGCATGGCGGTGGTGCTGCTCCTGTACTTCGTGTTCGTGCGGGGAAGATTGGGTTGAGGTATGACGTATTCCGACCGGTGTAGACACGCTTCTGTGAAGCGTGCCGGGTGCACCGTCCCTGCGCGGCTCATAGCGCTGCGGCTACACTGTTCGTGCTCATCATCAGATACAGTCCGGAACACGAATCCATTTCGATGCGGCCCTGGCGAAGGCGGAACGAGAGCACATGCCCGCCATGCTTCCCGTCCTTGTCGATGAAGTGCAGATGGTAGCCCGGCCCGGTCACGTCCTTCAGGGCGTCCGGAAAATAGAACCCCATCATGATTCCCGCCGTGTCGCGCCACTCCGACTCCACCGTGTTTGTGGCGACCTCGGACAGCAAATGGACCGGCGGCGACTGGCTCGGAACCGAGCGGGTCTTCACGACGTCGAAAAGGCCGGTGACGCGGAATGCGACCAGGCGTACGCCCGGCGGGCGCTTCCAGTCCATGGTCTTCCTGAACACCGCGTCGTCCAGATCACTCACGTCGAACTTGGCGTCCGGTTCAAAGAACGTGACCGTCGCGGATGGCGTGGTGTTCGTGGGATCGATCACCGACGCCTGACCGGACGCGTCGAACCGGTAGACACGCCCGTCCAGGATCATCATCTCGCCGTCGAACCCGTCCTCCGTCCCGATGCCGAATCGGCCGTAGCCCAGAAGGTCGGCGAAGGGCACCCGGCCCGCATGGGCACCCGGCTTGAAATCGTCCAGTATGGAAACGACGGTCACGGTGTCGATCCAACTGCCCAACGGTTCCTCGCGCCGGGCGCAGCCGACCGACGCAAGCATCGCAGCAAACAGGAGTATTCGTATCATGCGACTATTCCCTCTCGTCCATAATGATAGGTGGACAGTATAGCCCCTTTCCATCCCGACGCCACCAGTTGCCGGTCCGGCGCCGCTCCTGCGGCGTCGTGAAACGATATTCGTAATACGATGCCCGTACGGCCTTGGGCGGGATATCGGGAAACGGATTAACCGCTATCAGCTTCAAGACCTCGGGCGACCCTTGCAACAACTTCGCAAGAAAACTTGAGAACCACGGGTTGTGGTAGTACGTGCCCATCGCGGCGAACCACATCTGCCAGTCGAGCCTCGGCTGGTGCGGCGCGACAAATCGCGGGCGGGCCGACAGGTCGCCGGGCTTCCACTCGAATTCGTAGGCCATCCAGTTCACGCCGTCGTCACTGCCCTCCACAATAATCTCGGGCCGTATTTTCGTCATGATAGCGAACAGGCTGTAACTGTTCACGGTCCGGAAAGGGGTCAGGGCCTCCTTGACGCGCAGGACCGCGCGCGGCCACGGAGCCGGCCACTTCAGCATGCTCGTCATCAGCAAGGTTGAGATCGTGACGATCACCACGGCGAACGGAATACGGATCGCGCGCGGCCAGTTCCTGCCGTGGAGGTAGACCCACGAGATGTTTTCCTTGCCTTGGAAAAACGTATCGTCAAGCAGCCAGAGGCACAGTGCAAGGATCAGGTAGTTGAAAAAGCCGTAGTTGCCTGTGGCGATGATGAGGAGTTGCAACGCGATCTGGGACACGCCGGCGATATGCCGGATGCGGCGCGGGGCCCAGAAGAGAAAGGGTATGACCAGCTCCGTGCCGAACATGACGACGCACGACACCTTCTGCGCCCACAGCGGAAGCAGGTTCGCATACCACGCGGTCCACGCCGGAAGCGGCTGCGTCCAGTAGTGATAGGCGAGCGACGTCAGGTCGCTCCACGCCGCGTCGCCGCTGGTGAGTTTCACGTAGCCGCAAGAGAACATGAGCTTGAAGAGCAGGAATCGGAACAGGAAGACGCCGAGTCGCGGCGGATACGGGTCGTCCTCGAGGCGCGAATGGATGCGAAGCGGCGCGGCGAAAATCGCAAGAAACCCGGTTTCGAGCAGAAGGTTATCCCATTGGTAGCCGAGGAAGATGCCGCTGACGGTGGTCAATGACAGGTAGCAGACCCAAAGGACCAAGCACGCGAACGCCGGCAGGATGCCCGCCATCAGGAAAAGCGCGGCGGTCGTGCCTGTCCCGCAGAGGACGTGGAGAAACCAGTCGCTCTTGTCGAACCAGCACAGCGTCGGCATCTGCCAGAAACACGGGCCGCCGAGCCGGGTCTCGATGTCCGTGAGCATCGCGCCCGCGGACAGGATGCCGTTCTGCCCGATCAGCCCGTCGATCTGGTGCCACAGCGACACGAAGGCCGCGAAGTAGATCAGCCCCATCGCGCGGAGGAACCAGAACGACGCCATCTTGAACATGGGTCGCTCGGTGTTGTCGCCGTAGAGAATTCGCGTGACAACGGAGGCCGCTCCGCGATGCCGGGCGACAAAGCGGTAGCAGGCTTCCATGACTCCCGCAAACCACGGCACGCGTTCGTACAGCCGCAGTGGCCATCGGGGCCCGGCCCCCCATGCGAGCGCACGGACAACCGCGGCGCAGCCGCGCCAGACACGGCCCTCGGGATCGACAAGGTGGACCGCCTCGGCAAACTGCTCAGGCCCGATATCCGGGCAGCGCCAACCCTCCTGCTGGTACGGAAAGCAGTCGACGCGCTCGCCGGTAGCCTGATGCAACCTTTCGATCCATGCGCGGCAGAAGTCGCAGTCCCCGTCAAAAAACATCGCCGGCTTGCTGAGCGGCGATGGGAGCCCGGCCAGGGCATAGTTATCAATGCCAGATCTGCGCTTCGGGCTTCGACGCGCCCCTGAAGACCGGGGCTTGCTCACGGCCGCCTTTCTGCGCGTCGAAGGGCGCACCTTGAGCCGTTCGACAAGCTCACGATCCCCTTTCGGCCTGGAGACCGAGGTCCCGAGCCCGTCGAGGGACACGGCGCACAGCGACGCGCCGAAACGTTGGCGGCAGAACGCCTTGCCGCCAAAGCGCATGTTGCATCGCTCTCATGATGGCGATGCAACATGCGGGCGAGCGTCGTCGTCGCGGTATTAGAGGGGTGCATTTTCCGGGGGTGGTTTCGGCGCGAAGCGGTCGCAGGAGTCGGTCGACTCCACTTCTTTCCGGTGGAGGCCGCACCACTGTGTGAACGGATTCACGATGTAGCTCACACAGTGCAGGCACAGCCGCCCCTTTTCGTCCTCGTGAAAAACCTCCGGTGCGACGACGCGGTCCGCGTCCGTGAATACGCGGATTTCACGGCGCTGCTTGAACGGCACCTCGTCTTCCGACGCATACTCGTGCCCGCAGGCGGTGCAGGTCAGCGAATCGCCGACACGGGTAAAGCCCTCGTATTTCGGCTTCCGGAGCAGAAGGGTCTCCGCCCCGCACGCCGCGCAGATGATCTCGACCGGTCTTGCGTCTTTCATGGTTCCACGGCCGTCCCGCGCGAAGGATAGCAGAACGCGCCGCGCAGGCAAGAAGCCCACACGTTCCATTACCGGAAGTAGAACCGGATGCCGATGGCCGCATCCATATCGGCATCCGTGTCGGGAATCAGTTCCACGACGGGGGCCAGTTCCATGAAGAACTCGACCGGGTTGTTCCTGAACAGGTACGTGAACCCGATGGGGAGACGCACGCCCATCGTGACGTCATCGTCGTCGTTTCCATTCCCATCGTCCTCGCCGCGGATATGGATTCGTCCGCCCACACCGAAATGGAGCAGCACCTCGGGCGGCGTGTTTGTCACGACGCCGGACTTGTGGAACAGGTAGTCGGCGTGGAGGCTGAGCGCGTCCCGGCCGGAGAGCGACCACGCCGCCGCGCCGTCGATCGCACGCGACGCGTCGAGCCACTTCTTCACGCTGACGCCCGTCGGTTCACCGATCATGACGCCGACGCCGAGGCCCTGCGGCTCCGCGAACGCGGCGGCGGCGCAAAGACAGGTCGCGGTCGCACCAAGCAACAGTATTCTCATCGATCCTCCCTTGGCATCCCGAGTGATGGCATGCCTGCTCCTATATCGCCCGCACCGGGTAAGGTGTCAATGCCGATGGCCAAAGCGGAGTGCGTCAGTTTGAAATTCGTTTCTTCATGGTAGGGCGGCGCGCGAGGCTCGCCCGCCTTTGGAGGGAACCGCACGCCCTACCCGATCGGTCGAATTCCAAAAGACCCCATGACCAGCCAAGCATGCTATAAGGGTTTACCCGATGTTCAAAAGCCTGAAAAGAGAGGATGATCGGCATGCGCGCTGACGTTAATGGCACGGCACCATGAGGTAGCATGAAAACGATTCGCCAGTTCAGGCCCCTCGAAGACCTCCGGGATCTCCGGGCGCGTGACTACATCTGCGCCCTGTACGAAGATGATCGCGAGCGACTCGACGTCACGGCGGATTTCATCCAGAAGGGCTTGGACGCAGGCGAGAAGGTCATCGTCGTCGAGGGCATCTCCACGTTCGAAATCCTGCTTGCCCACTTCGACGAGGCCAAGGTGCAGTTTCAACAGCACCTCATGCGCGGTCAGCTCACGTTCGTCGACCTCGACAGCCGCGCTTTGGACTTTTCCGCACCGGACCGGACCGTCGCCTTTCTGCGCCTCGAGGAGTCGCGCGCCATGGAGGAGGGCTACGACACCTGCCGGTTTGCCGTCGACATGAGCGCCATCATCTGCCGGGCTGCAAACACGGGCCAGCACGCCCTGTACATGACTTCGATGGATGCGTTCTATCGTGGTGGCCGCTGCATGGCGCTGTGCCTCTACGAGCGAAAATCCTGCAGCACCGAACTGCTTCTGGATATCCTGCGGTCACACCAGATCGTGATGGTCGGACGGCAGCTCTACGAGAATTTCTATTACCTCCGCGGGGGCTTCATGCACGGAGCCGGACCCGAAGAAGGCGATCGCTGGCTGCAAAATCTTGTCGACCATCGGCAGGTCGACATGGCGCTGCAGAAGTTGTCCGGCGTTGTGGAGCAGACTGCGGACATCGTGATCATCACGGACCGCAACGGCGTCATCGAGTATGTGAACCCCGCCTTTGAGAAGTTGACCGGTTTCTCGCGCGACGAGACCGTGGACCGGAAGCCCAACCTGATCCGCTCCAACCAGCACGACGATTCCTTCTATGCCGACCTGTGGAAGACGATCAGCGCGGGCCGCGCATGGCGCGGCGAGATCACCAACCGGAAAAAGAACGGCGAACTGTACTGGGAAGAAAAAACCATCACGCCGATCAGGGATGCCCGGGGCACCATCACACACTACGTTTCCACGGGCAAAGACATCACCGAGAGCCGCCGCGTCGCCGAAAAGCTCGGGCAGACCAAGGACCTGCTGGAAGCCGTTTTCCAGGCATCCCCGTTCGCGATCGTGTCGATGGGCACGGATTTGAATGTCACGATGTGGAATCGCGCCGCGGAGCGGCTGTTCGGATGGAGCGCGGCGGAAGTGCTCGGCAAACCGCTGCCCACCGTGCCCGATGACCGCAGGGACCATTTCGAGAAGGTCAATCACGATGTGGCCAAGGGCATGACCCTGACATGGTCTTTCCCTTTGTCCGCGAATGAGGCCGATTTACTGGGACAACACTTTTTTCTAGACAAATTCCTGCCGAATTGCTTTTCTATGCTTGATGAACAGTACACATCCGCAGGCAAGCAGGCGCTTGGAGCCCGGAT
>JAZDKY010000023.1:0-17993 GCA_043802525.1 bacterium | reverse complement strand
CAGTCTGAAGCCTATCGGGAGGTCGAGGAGATCCGCGGCGTGGCGGACGCGAAAGCCACCGAAATCTACGCGAGGGCTTACAACCAGAGCCCTGAATCGGTGGCGTTCTATGAATTCACACGGACCATGCAGTCCTACAAGACCATCATCGCCGAGAACACGACCCTTGTCCTTTCCACGGACAGTGACCTCTTCAAGTTTCTGAAGGAGATGACACCAGACACCAGATAGCAACGTCGTTCCGGCTCGAGAACGGGAGGATCCGAAATCCCTCGCCCGACGTGCTCCATAATCCGGCAGGAAGCGGCGTAGTGCCCCTTGGGGGGCTGTACCTTCAGCACGTGCGAAAGGCTCCCCGCTCCTGATTCACTTGCACAGCTCCTCATGAGCCCGCTGAATGTCCTGCGCCTTACGATGGGCGAGTTCCTGCAGCTCCTTGCCCAAGTGAGCGACCTTGTCGGGGTGGTATTCTTGCATGCGGGCCTTGTAGGCGGCGTGGATGGTTTCCTTGGAGGCCGATGGACTGACACCCAGGACTTCATAGGCATCAAAGGCGCTTCCGGAATCCGTCGTTTCGTGAGCACGATGTGAACGTTCCTGCTGATCTTGTCCTCGGGTTGCTTGGGCGAGATATTCCCGCAGGTACCTGCGATAGAAGTAGGTCAATAGCGCGATGAGCAACAAATCGTCGATAAGGCCTGGGCCCCGGCCGAGGAAGTCCGGGATCAAGTCTCTGGGAAAGATGAGGTAGAGGACGGCGATGAGGATCAACCACGTCTTGAGATTCCTGGGTTTTATCATCGGGTCCTCATCCCCTGAGCGAATCTTCCAACCATGGGAAAACCTCCAAACAAGAAGTTCCAATCATTGGAAACTCCAAACCCTGCGTGGAAGCGCTGGTTGGGCCTCCTGTGAGTCTGTTCGGTTTACCGTTTGAGTTCCACAGCCAAGATGACAATCAATGCAAACAGGCCGAATCCAATGAGTCCGTTGCGAAGCAATCGCCCATGCTTCTGAATAAAATCGGTGATGACTTGCTGTGCCCGGTCCTCATTCCAAAATGGTGTGGTTGGTGTCGAGGAGTCGTCGCTGCTCGGCCGCTTCATGTAGTCTCTGTCGTAGATCCCCATGCGTCTTTTTCCTACAAAACCGAAAAACCTTCAAACTGACACAGGACCGGATGGTCACGCTTCTTGTTTCACGCGCCACGGGATGCCCGCGAGGAAGGCGATGGCGGAGAGTGTGCTGACGACGGCAAGGACGGCAATGATGTGCTCGGGACGGTCGTGCCAGAAGATTACGCCGCCCACGTAGCCGAGGGCGCAGGCTGTCATCGCGGGGGTCATCGTGAAACGATGCTGGGCCATCTCGAAGTTCATCAGCAGGTACGTCAGCGCCATCGGTGTCAGGGCCCAGATCATGAGCCGGAACAGGTGCCCCGTCTGCGGATCCGTGTCGCCGTACATGATCCGCAACGGCAGTTGCGGCACAATGGAACACACGACGAGGCCCGCGCCAATGATCACCAGCGCCATGCCGATGGCCTTGAGGAGCAACCCGCGGCTGGACTTGGTCATCCCGCCCGTGGACACGACCTTCGGAAAGAGCGCGAAAGCGATCGGCATGGGCAGGAATATGATCGCGCGCCCGAGCGTCGCCGCGCGCGCAAAGCGCGTCGCTTCCTCCGGCAGGTAGTGCCGCACGAGCATCACGTCGATGTTCATGACGACGGCGAAGGCCGACAGCATCACGAGCGACTGCGCGAGATAGCCGCCGACACCGCCGGTAACCACGTCAGCCGGCTTTTCGCCGCGCACCGTGTCCTGCAGGCCTTTCAGACCGATCACGAGCACGGCGGCCACACCGACCGCCTGCCCAAACACGCCCGCCGTCGCGGTCCGCGTGACAAACCAGACAACCAGCACGCTTACGACGAGCCGGACCACGGCCAGCCCCTGCAGGCACACCGACATCCAGATAAACGACTGCGCGCCCTGAAGGGCCCCGGCGAACAGCGGCACGTACAGCAACCCGGCCGTGACCACGGCGGTCAACAGGACCGGCCGCGTATCGGTCATGTGAAAATAGGCGGCGATATGGTGGCTCGCGAAGACCCCGATCAGCACGGCGGCGACAGCGACCCAGGCGAGGCGCCGGGACCAGAGCTTCATGAGCGTCAGGATCCGCCCGCGGTCGTTGTCCTGCACGGCCCGTGCCGCGTAGTGCGCGAAGGCCGTGCGTAGCGCCTCGATCGGCGTGCCGATGATCAGCATGATCGCCAGCATGGATGACAGTATCCCGTACTCGGGCCCGGGCAGGAGTCGCCCCATCGCGCCGTGGAAAAGGATGTTGCAGACGCTCGATATCTGCGCCGCCGCCATGAGCAGGATCCCGTGCCGGACCAGTTCTTCGTCGTGTTTGGTCATGAAACGATTTCCCACGCGCACAACGACGCGCGCCCCTTCGTGGCGCGGCTACAGACGGATTCCCTGTAGCCGTCGGACGAAAGCCGGCACGGGTTTGTGATCTCGCGACACCTGATCATCCCCGGATCCCGCCCGAATGCACAAACCGCCCGATGGTCTTGTCGTAGATCGTCACGATCCAGCGGAACGGCGAGTACAGGATGCGGAGCCGGCACAGGGCGATCGCCATCTCCAGCGAGGAACGCACGATCTTCAGACGTGAACCGCCGACGTCGTGCCAGATCGTCGGTGCCTCGATGATGCGATAACCCGCGCGGCGCAGCTGGAACAGGAGGTCCACATCGAACGCCCACCGTGTCACGCCGATGACCGGAAGGACCTTCTTCACCGCCTCCTTCTTCATCAGTTTCGCGCCGCACTGGGTGTCGTGGATGTCCAGGGCGAACAGCACACGCACCATGGTATTGAAAATACGCGAGGCCACAAGCCGCGCGGCCGACTGGCGCGGACTCACCACAGAACCAGGAAGATAGCGCGACGAGATAACGCAGCCCGCGTCGCCGATGCGGTCGGCAAGGTCCTGGAAGGATTCGGGGGGCGTGGACCCGTCCGCGTCGGCGAATCCGATCAGGTCCCCGCACGCGGCCTCGAACCCGAGGAGCACGGCCCCACCCTTCCCGATGGCCCGCGGTTCGACAATCGTCCGCACCTGCGGGCGGGTCTTCGCGTAGTCCCGGACAACTTCCTCCGTCCGGTCGCGCGACCCGTTCACCACGACGACAATCTCAACCTCGGACCCGTACTTCGGCACGAAATACGCGAGGTAGGCGTCAAGCATCGGCTTGATACGGTCCTGCTCGTTATAGGCTGGAACGACGACGGACAGCTTCATGGCGGAGCACCCTTCATGAGGAACATGATTTTCAGTGTCGTCGCGCCCTGGCCGAACGACGAGAACTCCGCGATGTCGCCGTACCGTTCGCGGACCGCGGCCCAGAGCGTCTCCTGCTCGTCCGCCGAAAGCTCTTCGACCTCAGGCGAGCGAATGGAGAGGCTGTACCCGCTGAACGCGGCGACGGTCGCGGGTGTCGTGCGCAACAGTTCCGTCATCATCTCGCGGTTCACGACGTGGATGCGCTCGGCGCGGTCGCGCGGGAGGTCCTGGAAATAGCTGAACGGGCCCATCTCGAGGCCGCGCGGGACGCTGCGCCCGGACTCGACGGCGAGGTACGTGTCCTGCGTCAGCAACAGGTCGCCGGGTTTGCTGCTCGAACGGATGACGTCGGCCGCGAACTTGAGTTCCTTCATCACCGGCTGTTTGCGCAGCTTCCACCAGATGCGGTCGCGACCGAGGGTCATCCAATTCTGGTTGATCTGCGAGGAAAACGACGACGCGGTACACAGCAGCAGCACGGTCACGAGCACGCCCGTCGCGAGCCGCGGCTTGGGCAGCCCCGCGTCGGACAAGCCATCCAGCCATCGCACGCCCGCGACGGCCAGCGCCGCGCAGAACAACGGGTACAGCGGGACCTCGTAGTCGTCGTACGGAAACGGCGCGGTGAAGTGGACGATCGAAACGAGCGCCACCGCGGTCCAGATCGCCACGGATAGACGGGGCCCGGGCCCCGTCGCGACGGGCTTGATCCAGCGCGCGAACATGACGAGCAGGCCGAGGGCAACCGGCAGATAGTAGGCCTGCACGAGGCGCGAGATGAAACCGCACTTGTAGACCAGCGCGGAAACCAGGCCACCCGCGGATCGGGCCGAATGGTACTGGACGACGCCGAACAGGAACCCGTCGCGTGCCACGATGTACCACGGCAGAAAAATCACGCAGAGCCCGGCCACCCCACCCACCCCGAACGCCAGCCACGCCGCGTCGCCGAGTTGTTTGCGGTTCAGCAGCAGGTAGAATCCGCCCACCGCCAGGGCCGCGCCGGCGGAGATCCGCGTGCCCGCCGCGCACGCCAGAAGCAGTCCTGCCACGAACGCAGGCCAAAGTCTGCCCTTCTCCTTCATATAGGAGAGCGCAAGAAACCCGGCGGCGAGGAAGAGGCCGCACAACGCATAGGTCTTCACGACGGTCGTGAAATAGCTCTGGTAGACGTTGACCGCGATGAGCATGAACGCGAGCAGGCCCGCGGCCGTTCCCCAGCCTTTTGGCGCAAGCCGGGCCGCCAGCCACGCGGCCAGGAGGGCTCCGATGAAGCCCATCTTCATCGTGAACAGGCGACCCCCCGCGATGCCGTACCGGTCGACGAGCGGCTGCGCGAGGGCGTACACGAACGGAAGCGCGGGCGCCTGCGTGAAGGCGAAGTCCTTGTAGGGATAGTGACCCTGGGCCACCTGCCCCGCCGCGTAGAGGTACCAGCCCTCGTCCTGGTTCAGCTCGCCCATGGTGAGATTGGCAAGGCCGAGGACGGCGGCCAGGGCCGCCGAGGCAACGACCAGCGAGATGATCCAACCCTTGGAAATCAAGAACGTAGCCCTCCCGGCCACCCATCCGAGACGCGACGGATGTAGCGTCGGTTTACCCCGGCGACGCCGGGGAAACCGAAGTTTCCAAACCCTTCGCGTCCCCGACCCGCTTCGCGGTCGGGGTAAGCGAACATTACGTCGCCGGGCTGCGTCATGACGTGGATCCAAGTTCGGAAAAAAAGCTTCGCAGAATCGTCATACCGGACTCAAGGCTCGATAATTCGATGAACTCGTCGACCGTGTGCGCCTGGCGAATACTGCCCGGACCGAACACAGCCACCTCCTTGCACGTCCGCGAGAACGGCCCGGCGTCGCTATACCAGGCCGCACCTTCCGCGCACGGGGGTACACCCGCGCCGGCACAGCTTGCAAGAAGTCGCTTCACCAGCGCGGACTCCGCGGTTGTTTCGAACGGCACACCGTCCTTGATCTTGCGGATGCGCCACGCGCTGAAATCCCCCTTCGCCTTGAGCGCGTCCAGTTCCTGCCCAACCTGCCGTAGAATCTGCTCCGACGTGTCGCCCGGCAGGACGCGGCGGTCGACTTCGATGACGCAGCGGTCGGGCACGATGTTGATCGACGACCCGCCGCGGATCAGGCCGATGTTTACCGTGGGCCGGCCCAGCACCGGATGTACGTGTGTCTTCGCCTCGGCATCGACAAGGTTCTCAATCCGTTCCACCACCCGCATCATGCCACGGATCGCGCTGACACCCAGCCCGGGATTCGAACCGTGCGCGGCAAATCCTTCTATTTCGACCTCGAACCAAAGCATGCCTTTGTGCGCGTGCACGACGCGCAGGTCGGTCGGTTCGAGGATCAAAGCCTCGTCCGCGCCGATGCCGACTTCGACGAGTTCCTCGGCGCCGAGGTTCCCCTTCTCCTCGCCCATCGCGCCGACGTAGATGAGCTGGATTCCCGCGCCGGCCATGGCGTCAAGGGTCGGCCTGTCGAGCGCAGTCAACGCCGCGGCCATGGGGCCCTTCGTGTCGCACGCGCCGCGGCCGAAGAGTTTGCCGTCGCGGATGCCGCCTGCGAATGGAGGGACAGTCATGCCGTGGATGCCCTGCGTATCGAGGTGCGACTCGACGAGGATGCTGCGACGCGGCTGCGCCGGCCCATAGCGGCCGACGACATTCGGACGGCCGCGGGTGGCCTCGTGCCAGTCAACCTTGAAGCCTGCCCGCTCGAGATGCCCGGCCAGGAATTCGGCCAAGCGCGCCTCGCCGCCGATGGACGGGTCATCCGCCAGCGAGGGATTCACGCTGGGAATCGAGACAAGTTGATGAAGCAGTTCGGCGACGGGTTTGAGGGCCATAAACGTGTCCAGAGCGTGTTGACGATAAGCGAGCATGTCAGGTTTGACAATCCAAGAGGCGGATTTGCCCAAATGACCCGAATCCTTGGCGAACTGGCCGCAGCGGCCAGTTCGCCAAGGATTCGGGGATCGCTAGAAACGCTAAATATAGGGGTTGAACCTCCGGAGACCCCATGCTATAGGTGCAATCCACGCTTATGGACCATCGGGATGTCAACCGGGAGGATGCGTCACCTTGTACCTGAAATCCATCGAACTAGTCGGTTTTAAGTCGTTTGCCGAAAAGACCTGCCTCGAATTTGAACCGGGCATGACCGCCATTGTCGGCCCCAACGGGTGCGGCAAGAGCAATGTCGCCGACGCCATCCGCTGGGTCCTCGGCGAGCAGAGCGCCAGGGCGATGCGCGGCGCCAAGATGGAGGACGTCATCTTCACCGGCACGGATTCGCACAAGCCGCTCGGCATGGCCGAGGTCAGCATGACCTTGGCCGACTGCGAATCCACGCTCGGCATGGAGTTCAACGAGGTGACGGTCACCCGGCGCGTCTTCCGCTCCGGCGAAGGCCAGTATTTTATCAATAAGGCGCCCTGCCGCCTCAAGGACATCCAACGCCTTTTCATGGATACCGGCATCGGTACGAATTCCTACTCACTCATGGAGCAAGGCCGCATCGACAAGATCCTCTCCTCCCACCCCGAGGACCGTCGCGCCGTTTTCGAAGAGGCGTCCGGCATCACGAAGTACAAGACGGACAAGAAGGAAGCGCTCCGAAAGATGGAGCAGACCGAGGCAAACCTGCTCCGGCTCGATGACATTATCCGCGAGGTGAAGCGGCAGATCATCTCGCTGCAGCGCCAGGCCGGCAAGGCGCGCCGCTACCAGACGCTCCAGCAGCAGCTCCGCTCGCTCGACCTCTTCGCCACCCGCGAACGCCTCGCCACGCTCGACGCCGAAATCAAGACGCTCGAGTCGCGCATGGTCTCCGTCAGCGAACAGGACGAGGCCGTGCGCCAGGACATCGACCAGACCGAGGAGCGCGCCGGCGAAACGCGCGCCGCCCTCGCGGAACTGGACAAGCAGATCTCCGACACGATGGACGCGGCCGTGAAGGCGCGCACGGAACTCGACCGCGTGAAGGAACTCATGCGGCACAACGAGGACCGCATCCAGGAACTGCAGTCGCTCTCCGAACGCGATACCCGCGACGCCGAAGAGGCGAAGATTCGCATGGAACAGCACCAGGCAAGCTTCGTGGAACTCGGGGAACAGCTCGGAAAAACGCAGGCTGAATTCGTCCAGGTCGAAAAGGAACTGGCCGACCACGCGGCCCGCCTCACGCACTGCGAACAGGAATTCGAGGATGCCGGCAAGCTGATCCACCGCCTGCGCACCGAGCAGATCGACCACGATATGCACGTGGCGAAACTCCAGAACGAACTCTCCACCCTCGACGCCGAGGAGCGCACGAACGTGATCCGCCGCGAACGGCTCGCCGCGGAGCTCAATGAACTCCAGCGATCGCTGGAACTGTACAGTTCACGGCAGGCCGAGACCTGTGGCAAGTTGAATAATCTCCGCGGCGAAGCCGCGAACAGCGAGGAGCAGCTCCGGCTGCTTCTCGCACAGCAGGCCGACAAGTCGAAGACCATCGCGTCGATCCGGCAGTCCCTTTCCGAACAGAAGGTCCAGTTCGCCGGCAAGCAGGCGCAGTGCGATCTCTTCCAGCAGAGCCAGGAAGAACGCGAGGGCTTCCCCGAAGGCGCACGGACCATCCTCGACCCGGCCGGCGCCATCACGTTCGACCGCACAGCCCTGCTCGGCACGCTCGCGGAACTGCTCCGCACGGATCACGGCTACCACATCGCACTTGAAACCGTGCTGCGCCCGTGGCTCGACGCCATCGTCGTCAACAACGACACCACGGTCAGCGGCCTTCTGAAAGAACTCGAGGCCCTGGCCGTTGGCTCCGCCCGCGTCCTGGCCGCGGAAACGGCCGGTGCGTCCGCTCGCGCCCCATCGCCCCAGCCGCCGGGCAGCGACCCGCTGATCAACCACGTCCGCTGCGCCGACAACATCCGCCCGCTGTTGGAGCGCCTGATCGGTAACGTCTATGTGGTCCGGAATGCGAGCGAATTGCCAAACCCCGTCCCACACGGCGTGACGTTCGTCACGTTGAACGGCGCGATGATCAGCTCCGACGGCACGGCGGAATTCTGGAAGCGCGACAACGCGCAAGCGAACCCCCTCGCCCGCCAGCAGCTCCTGGCCGACTGGCAGACCGAGATCGACGTTATCCAGCTCAAGATCGAGGTGTGCGAGGCGAGCCTCGCCGCACTGACGAGCGAGGAGTCGTCTGTCACGTCCGCGATCGCACAGGCCCGCACCGCACTGGAGGAAAGCCGGCGCAAAGTCGCCGTTGCCGACGGCGAGAACCAGGTGATCTCGCAGGAGGCGCAGCAGGCCGCCGAGCGCGTCGAGACCGTCTCATGGGAAGTGAAATCACTGAGCGAGCAGCACCACAGTGGCGACGACCGCCGCGCCGCGATCATCTCCGACATCGCGACGACCCGGAAGCGCGAGGACGACATTCGCTCGACGATCAGCACGAAGACCGAAGAGCAGCGCGATCTCGAGCAGCGCCGTTCCCGCGCCCTCTCCGAGGTGACCGAACGCCGCGTCCGGTTTTCCGAATGCCGCCAGCGCCTTGAGAGCAACAACCAGCGCCGCGAACAGATGGCCGCGCGCATCGAGGAACTCGAGTCGCTCATCGAAGAGCGCTCGCGCGGCGTCAGCACGTACCGGTCCCGCATCGACGAACTGAAGCGCGCGGTCGCCGAATCGACCGGCCGCATCCAACCCCTCGAGGCCGAGGTCGCGAAGCACAACCAGGTCATCGACGAGACCCGCGGCCGGCGCGACATCCTGAACGGGACGCTGCGAACGATTGACCTGGAACTGCGCGACAAGCGCGCCGCGCTGGAGGAAATCCGGACCCGCAAGACCCAGTGCGAAGTCGAGATCGCCGAGCAGCGCATGCGCCACCAGAACCAGATCGACCGCGTGACCGGCGAATACCGCGCGACGCTCGAAGCCGTCCTCGCCGAGCCCGAACCGCAGTGGGAGAATGGCGTGCGTCCTGATCGCGACGCGCTGGAGACCAGCATCGCCGAGATTCGCGCGAAACTGGAAGCCATGGGCCCGGTCAACCTCGTAGCCATCGAGGAGCACAAGGAACTGGAAGACCGGCTGAACTTCCTGACCATCCAGCAGACCGACCTGGTGAATTCCAAACAGCAGCTGATGGACATGATCCGCGAGATCAACAAGAAGACCACGGAGATGTTCCAGCAGACCTTCGACGCCGTGAACAAGAATTTTCAGGAGATGTTCACGAAACTGTTTGGCGGAGGCACGGCCAAGCTGGTGCTGGTCGACGAAGCCGACGTGCTGGAATCCGGCATTGAAATCATCGCGCGTCCGCCCGGCAAGAAACTGCAGACCGTGTCGCTGCTCTCCGGCGGCGAGCGCACCATGACCGCCGTGGCGCTCCTATTTTCGTTGTATCTGGTGAAGCCCAGTCCGTTCTGCGTCCTCGACGAATTGGACGCCGCGCTGGACGAAGCCAACATCGGGAGGTTTGTGAAGACCGTGCAGGGCTTTGTCGAGAAGTCCCAGTTCGTGGTCATCACTCACAACCGCCAAACCATCGCCGCCGCGGGCGTGCTCTACGGCGTCACGATGGAACAGCAGGGCGTGTCGAAGATCGTGTCGGTGAGATTCAACGACGGCGAGACCAAGCAACCGCCACCACCCCCACCCTCCGGCGGCGCTGGCCCGGCGCCCTTGCCCGCGCCGGAACCCGCGCCTGCCACAGCGTAGCCGCCCTGGCCTTGGTTCAATGGTGTAGCCACGGCTCTATGAGCCGTGCGTCGCAACGCAAGAAGGGGATTTCCGTACGTGAAGAAAATTGGCCTGGCCCTGGGCGGCGGTGGAGCGCGCGGACTGGCTCACATCGCGTTCCTGGAGGTGTTCGACAGACTCGGCATCCGGCCTCATCGCATGGCTGGCACGAGCATGGGCGCCGCCATCGGCGCCCTTTACGCGTCGGGCCTTTCGGGCAAACAGATCCGCGAGCTTGTCGGCCATAAGGTTATTCGCAAAGCGCGGCCAGGGTCCGCTGTCAAGAATTTGAATTTCGCCACGAACTGGTAGGGCGTGCGGTCCCCGCGCGCCGCCCCGCGACAGGGCTCGGAACAGGCGGCGGACCGGTTTGCCCGCCTTGCTACGCGCAGCGTTGCAGGCGGGGACCCGCTTTCGTGTCCCGCCTCGGAGGCGGGACTACGGCGAGGCACGCGGTCCGCCCTACCCGTAGGGAAAGACATTTCAAATGACCTCACTACCCGATGTCTTGAACAGTATCACCAAGCATCTTAGTATCCCCCGCAACAAAGAAGGGAGCGTCGTATGCTGAGATGGGCCTTGCTCTTCCTGGTCGTTGCGATCATCGCCGGCGCCCTTGGTTTCGGCGGCATTGCGTCCGTGGCCACCGACTTCGCGCGCATCTTGTTCTTCATATTCCTGGTGCTGTTTGCCGTCGCACTCGTTGTCGGCCGGCGCACGCCGCCCATTGCATAGGAGATCGCAATCACTCAATGGTTCTACAGTGAAGATGGCCGGCAGCGCGGTCCCGTGTCCGAAGAGGATATTGCCGCCCAATTTCGGAATGGCAGGCCCCTGACGACGTTGGTCTGGTCACAGGGCATGGCAGAGTGGACAAGCGCCTCGGAGGTGCCCGCCTTCGCGCCGCCAGGATCGGTGCCCCTGCCCGTTCCGGGCGCGGTTCCCGGTGCGGCGACCGAACCGGCGAAGTCCGTTCGCAAGGCTGCGGGGGATCCGTGGTCCACGCCGGAGTTGGTGGCGGTCGCCCAGTACCAGAAGTATATCCAGTGGCTGGTACTTGCGAACGTTGTGGCGATGTTTATTCCGTTTGGAACGTTCGCCACCGCGGTGATCGGAATCTACTTCATCTTCAAGCTGGCCGCGGCCCTGCGTTCGACGGCTGCCTGGTTGTACGTCGTCGCGGCTTTCGTTCCGCTGGTGGGCCTCCTGACGCTCCTCCACCTTGTGGTGAGCGCCACCAAAATCCTCCGCGCCCATGGCATCCGTGTCGGCATCATGGGCGCGAAGATGGCTGACTTCGATCGGATGCCCTGATGGTAGGGCGCGTTCGGGACAGGCGGCGGCTCGTGCGCCTCAGGCGGGCAAGTCGAAGCCGCCCTACCCATCGGTACTGGCTGGTTTTTCAAGCACTATTCTACTAACCTTTCGTGCCAGTTATTCATCCCCTGGGAAACCGGGAATCAGGAAGGCGGCTGGTCATGCATGCAGGGAATATTCGCCGCGCGCTTTGCATTTTCGTCGGACTAGTGGTCGGTGGATTGACGCCCGCGATGGCTGGTCCGCCACGCTCCAGGGAAAACTCGGACTGGATTGCCCATAACCCCATCCGGCTCCTGGACGGGACCATCCGTTCCACACCCCGCGGCTACTCACCCGCCCAGATGCGCCACGCGTACGGCGTGGATCAAGTCGCCGGTACGGGCAGCAACCAAACGATTGCCATTGTCGACGCCTACGGCAGCCCGACCATCCAGAACGACCTGGACGTTTTCTGCCAGACCTACGGCATCCCTTTGACGACGATCGAGATCGCCTATCCGCAGGGCAAGCCCCGGCGCCAGAATCGCGGATGGGCGCTGGAAACAACGCTCGATGTCGAATGGGCCCACGCCATCGCGCCCGGCGCGAAAATCATGTTGGTGGTTGGGCGCTCCGCGAGCATTCCCGACCTCTTGGGCAGCGTCGATTTCGCGGTAAAACACGGGGCAACACAGGTATCGATGAGCTGGGGTGCGGCCGAACGTTCCTCGCAGCGGAAATTCGAGTCGCTCTTCGGCACGCCCTGCGTGAGTTTCATTGCGTCGTCAGGCGACAGCGGCGCGGGAGCCTTCTGGCCAGCGTCATCCCCCAACGTGCTCGCAGTCGGCGGCACAACGCTGATCCTCGATACCAACAGCGTCATCCTGAGCGAGGCCGGATGGAGCGGGAGCGGCGGCGGGCAAAGCCGGTTTTTCCCACGGCCCGCCTACCAGAACGGCTGGCACGGATCGACCCAGCGCGGCGTACCGGATGTGAGCTATAGCGCAGATCCCCGGACCGGCGTCGCCATCTACATGAGCAACGGCAACAATCCACCCGGCTGGACCACCGTCGGTGGAACGAGCGCTGGCGCACCGCAGGTCGCCGCCATGCTCGCGATCGCGAATTCGTCACGGACCACGCCCCTCGCCGACGACCATCAAGCCCTCTATGACGCCGCGGCTGCGAACCGGCAGTTGTTTTTCAACGACATCGTAAGCGGCAACAACGGCTCGTTCTATTGCACGGCCGCGTACGACTACGTGACAGGACTCGGCAGCCCGCTCAACAACTTGCTCATTCCCGCACTGATAGGTTATTGAACTTCGAGCCAGAGCCGGATCATGGGCCAGTTTGAAAGTGGTCACCGCTCAGGTAGGGACGGCGCTCCGCGCCGTCCGCGGCCCGCGCGGAGCGCGGGCCCTACCCATTGGAGACCACTTTCAAACTGGCCCATTACCCAGAGCCGGAACCGCTCGCAAAGAGCAGGCTAGTTCGCATAGCCTGCACGACACCGAAATGAGAATACGTTCAAATCTTGTGTCACCGGAGGGACAAGTTTACCCGCCTCTGGCGGCGCCGAAGGCGACCAGGGCTCCCGCTTGCCCCCGGGCAGCCGGCCGCCTTCGCCAAGGCTTCCGCTGTCGCCCTCCGGGCTATGTCGAACACGACGGCGCGCCAAGGGAGGCTGCCCCGATAGGCGTGAGGGATCCGGACCACCTATGAAATCCGACAAAGACCTTTACCGCCAGCTTCGTGTTCTCCCGTGCGACAAGCTTTGGAACGAGGAGGTGGCAGGGTTCAACCAGGCTTCGCCCCGCGAGCGGATGGCGCGAGTCGCAGTGATTCGAGCCGTCGGCGTGGTCTTCTCTGCGTCCGCCAACGGGGCGCAGAAGGCCGCTGCGCGGGAGTGGCTCCGACGCCTGCTGCGGGATCCCTCGGAGAAAATACGCCGCTACGCCATGGCGGCCATCCCGAAACTCGGCTCGGGACCCGCGGAAGAGGCGGAGTTGCTTTCCCTGCTGAAGACGCACGCAGGCCCACGGGAAAAGAAATCCCTGGGCTCAGCCCTCGACAAAATCGGCGGCGCGGCGACCTTGGAGGCCGTATCAGGCGCCCCCGGCCTCCTTCCGCAAACCGAGCAGAAAGTGAAAGCCATCGTGGCGAGAAGGGCACAGCCCAGCGCCATCCGGCTGGGCAGCATGATCACCAGCTTCGATGGCCTGCGAATCCACCTGCGCTGTCGCAAAGGGCTTGAAGAACTCGTGCGCGATGAGGTCGAGGCTTATGTCGCGGAGAACGGTAAATTCCGCGTGATCGCAATGAGTAGCCGCTTTGTCGCCATCACTCCCGCAGGCCCTTTCTCCCTGGCCGATATCTACGCACTCCGGTGTTTCGCCACCGTCGGCATCGTCCTCGGTATGGTGCGCAGCTCAAACCCGGCGGGGTCCGTGGAGGAACTGGCGTCCATCATAACCTCCCCGCTGTCGCGCAGGCTGCTGACGACGCTCACGGAGGGTTCCATCCGTTATCGCCTCGAGTTCCTTTCCAAGGGACACCAGCGCGCGGCGGTGCATCTTGTCGCGAACCGGGCCTATGAACTGTGCCCCGACCTTCTCAACGACGCACGGAGCGCACCGTGGTCGATCGACATACACCCGACGGGCCAGGGCAGCTCCGTCGAACTCCGCCCGCGGCTGTCGCCCGATCCGCGCTTCTTCTACCGTGAAGACGACGTCGCCGCGGCATCCCATCCTCCCCTCGCCGCCTGCATGGCCCGGTTGGCGGGACGGGTGGAGAACGAGATCGTGTGGGATCCTTTCTGCGGGTCAGGATTGGAACTGATCGAAAGCGCCCTGCTGGGCGGCGTGAAGAAAATAGTCGGCACGGATCTCAGCCCCGAGGCTATCGCCGTCGCCAAGGCCAACGTGGCCGCCGCCAAGTTGAAAGCCGTCGCGTCCACGTTCGCCGTCCGCGATTTTCGAAACTATGCGGGCATCGAGGGCCTGGGGCCCGGGACGGTCACCCTTGTCATTACGAATCCGCCCATGGGACGGCGCCTTCGTATCCCCAACATGAAGGGATTGTTCGCGGACTTTCTTGCCGTCGCCGCCGAGGCGCTGAAGCCGGGCGGCCGACTCGTCTTCCCGAATCCCCTGCGCATCGAACCGCGCGACCCGTCACTCCAATTGCAATACCGCGAAGTCGTGGACCTTGGCGGCTTCGACTGCCACCTCGAAGTCTACCTCAAGGCAACATGAAGTGACATGAAGTCGTTGGTAGGGCGCGCGGTCCCCTCCAAAGGCGGGCGAACCTCGCGCGCCGCGAACAGAGCATGGCGGCCAGGAACGGGCCGCCCTGCCGCGTCCAACTATGTCGATTATCATTCTGAATTGGCATGAGACCGCGACACGCAGCTTCGGCCTGCTATTCCATCGGCTCGTCGGCCTGGGACATTTCCTGCCACCCGATGGCGCGAAGCGCGCGCGGGATTTCCTCGTTGGCCATGAAGTATTTCCAGCACAGGCCCGAGCGGTAGTTCTCGATCATCGGCGCGATAGGGCCCTGGTCGATGGCCAAGACGTTTTCGGAGAACCAGTTCTCGGTCGGATTGAACGCATCACGAAACCCGAACTCGCCCCACAGGTCGGGACCGTAGTGGTAGTAGAAGTAACGCAACGTAGCCATAGCTTCCTCGGGCACATACGGCATGGAACTGATCGCCGCCGTCGGCGAGATGGTTCCATTGTCGTTCTCGGGCGAATGCGCGGCGTACCCCCACGGGTTGTCGCTCGCGGTGAGCCCCCACACGAGCGCGCTGTAGTCCTTGAAGCCCCGCGGATTCTCCGCGCAGTACGCTTGATGGACCAGCGCGATGTTGCGGTTGTTCTCAAAGTAGTTGCAGAAGCCGTCGCGCCAGCCGCGCGGGTCAAAACCCATGAATGAGTAGTGCGTAAAGAACAGCGGGCCGCCGTACTCCCGACCCACGTCGACCGTGTGACCGTAGTATTCGAGACCGTTTGCATAGCCACCGTCCGCGGCCCATCCCCGGTAATACAGCTCCGGCGGCACCGGGTGCGTCGGCGACGCGACGGCCAGGATGTAGACGATCATGCACTCGTTGAACCCACGGATCGGGAGATCACGGCGCCATCCATGATTCGGTGACCAGTGCCAGTACAAGCGGTCGAGCGAATCACGCTGGCGGTACCAATCCCACTCCACGCCTTCCCACAGCCTCGTCGCACGCGCCCTCAATTCCCGCTCAAACTCCGTGTCGCGGTCGAAATACTGACGGAGCGTCAGGAGCGCCTCGACCATGAACGCCGTCTCCACCAGGTCGCCCCCGTCGTCGTATGAGCTGAACGGGATCGTCGCGCCCGTGCCTCCGTTGAGCCAGTGCGACCAGGCCCCGTGGTAGCGCTGGGCCTTCTCCTCGAGGAACCGGGTGATTTTCAAGACCCGCTCCAAGGCCGCGTCGCGGGAGACGAAACCCCGCTCGACGCCGACCATGATCGTCAGCAGCCCGAACCCGGACCCACCGATGGTGACGCGCTTGCCCGACCCGGTCCGCTCCCGCGCGAGACCGCTGATCGGGTGCCCGTAATCGTAGAAATACCGGAACGCGGATTCCTGCACCGAGGTCAGCAGTTCATCCTCTGTCATTTGACACGACGTCGCGGACACAACCGCTGACGGGTCCGACTCCTCAGAATCCGTATTCACAGACGTTACGCGGTAGAAATACGTGCACCCGTTCTCGCCAAAGAAATCGCTGTAGAGCGAGCGTTCGTGGACATACGGGTTGACGGGGTCAAACGGCCCGTCCGGTGAGTCGGCCCGGTAAACGTTGTAGCCGACGACGTTCGAGTCTGCGGCCCGCTGCCAGAAGAGATCGATCCTGCTGTCGTACCCGCACGCGGTGAGGTCCCTGGGGACCGGGGGTACGGGCAACGACGATATATCCGCATCCTTCGCGCGCAGGTCATCGATCCACACGACGCGCTCGACGGAATCCGTCGCGTGCTGGTGGAAGTAGACGGTCACGACCTTGGTAAAATCGCACCGCTTCTTCCCAGGCGCGAAAAAGGCCAGCGGAACGGCGACCTCCTGCCATGTCGACAGATCGTCGTCGAGGCCGTCCAGGTAACGGGCCAGCGGCACGCGCGTGCTCTCATGGCGGGACTCGTCCTCGAGCGAAAGGTCCGGGAGCGCGTACGCCGGGATCGCAGCCGGCCCGTTCACCCTGAACGTGATCGAGGAGAATGCGGTCGCGTCAAACGTCTTCCACTGCGGCGCCGCGATGGCGACGCCCCAGTCGCCCCCGGACCGCGAGGTCCAGCGCATGCGGATGCTGTTCAATCCGCGGTAGCGGTGCTCCCGGTCGACAGGCATCTTGCCCTGTCGTTTTTTCACGGAGGCCAGCTCAACATGACTGGAAGCCTTGCAATACCCCCAAGCCGTCGCGCAGGCCGGACCCCGGCCCGGGTTGTCCGAAAAGATGATGGTGTCACTGCGCGCGGCACTGTCCGTCACGAGGAACACCACAAAGCTCAGCGACGGCAGGAGCAGGAAGGACACCAGGCTGGATCGGGCCACGCGCACGGGTGCTATTTTTTCGCCTTGGCCAGCCGCACCGCGGCACGCACCGCGATGTCGATCGCACCGCGGATATTCTTGTCGAGCGACATCACATCCTGGCCGGGCGAGGACCATGGCGTGCGGTCGGACACGGTGCAAATCGCACCCGCCCGCAGGCCGAGCAGGTTCGCCAGCGTGAAGACGACACTGGACTCCATTTCGACGTTGAGCACGCGTGCCCGCTTCCAATCGGCGCAGTAGTTGTTCATCCAGCTTTGCTCGTATCCGCCGTGCGACATGGGAAGGATCTTGCCGCCCTCGCCGATGACCTTGTTCCGCGAATAGAAACCGTCGACCGACACGCCGAGGCCCGTATGGTACCTCGCGCCAGAGGCGTTGGCCTCCTCGACCAGCGCGTTCACCACCTCGTAGTGGGCAACGGCCGGGTACTCGGGCGCAACATACGACTTCGATGTGCCCTCGTCGCGTACCGCGCCTGTGGAGATCACATAGTCGCCCAAGTGGACATGGTCGGCAATCGCGCCACTGTTGCCGACGCGGATAAACGTTTTCGCGCCGATCTTGGCAAGTTCCTCCATGATGATCGCGGCCGAGGGACTGCCGATCCCGGTCGATGCGGCCGTCAGGAAGACACCGTCCTTGAAGCCCGTATGCACCACGTACTCACGCACGCAGCACACTTCCTTCAGATCCTCCCACCCCGCCGAGATCTTCGGCACGCGTCCCGGATCGCCCGGCAGAAAGACATACTCACCGACGTCGCCGTCACCAAGGCCGCTGATGATTTGAACGTTTTTTTTGGCCATGCCAGCTTCCTCCCGTGAATCCGTCCGATTCGATCATCACCGAAAAATGGTTCTGTACCTGCTGCGGCTACGTGTACGAATCCGAGATGGGCGGCCCCGCCCCGGGCCGCCGCGGGCGCCCCCCCCCCCCCCCCCCCCGCCCCCGCCCACCCCCCCCGCCCGGG
>JAZDKY010000022.1:0-40005 GCA_043802525.1 bacterium | reverse complement strand
GGGCTACGGGACGGGTCGACGATCTCGCGGAAGCTGTCGGAACTGTCCGAACGTCTACAGAAAGACAAGAAACTGAGTGGACGATATGCACGGTTACGAATCAGAATCAGCCGTAAGCATTAAACAAGGCCTGACCCCATTACCGCGGCCTGGCCGCGATGATGGAAAGGAACGACTCGATCTCCTGCCGCCCCAAATCGCGCCGCCGCCGGCCTGGGTGATCCGCGAAGAACCGCCGCACCCAAGCCGTGCAGTAAGGAATGGAAATCTCCTTCGCGCCCGCCCGTCTCAGCGCCTGCACATAACCCGCCGGCCAATGCGGATCAACATCCGTCGGCGCCACCACCCGCGACCCACTCTGAGGCATATGATCTCTCCCGCGATATTCCGACATGCTTCATGATTGTGTGCAAGGAGCGTATTTGCAACACTGATTCGGATGAATTGCGGGCACTGCTTAAATCGGATCGCAATATTTCCGAGGCACAATATTATGTTAGCCGATAAAAGAAGATGAAAGACATATTTGGACAAATCATTCGAAACGAAGCGCCCGCCTACAAAGTATGGGACGATAACAATATCATTGCGATACTCGACAGGAACCCCATCAACGAAGGGCATCTACTCGTTATCCCTTATGAAGATGTCGATGACATCATGCTCCTAAGTGAATCGAGATACCAAGACCTATGGCGCGCGGTACGCGTCTTGTCACAAATACTGAAGAAGGCATTTAATGCACCACGGATCGGCATAGCAGTTGAGGGATTCGGAGTCCCACATGTTCACATCCACCTTGTCCCCGTTTTCTCCGGAAACGAACTCAATCCAGAAAGAGCAAAGTCGATGCCGGAAAACAGACTTGAAGCTGCGCGCAAGAGGATTCTGGATGTAATAAAGACAGGCTAACAAGGCGCTGCTCGCGTACGCGAGCCCCGGGGGCTCGCGCCGGAGAGCGCTAACGTTGGTGTGAACGACGATGAAATCAAACTGCAAATTCTGTCGACTTAGCGCACGCGAATTGCCCGTGAGCGTCATTTGGGAAGATGACGAAGTCATGGCGCTGATGAACATCCGCGCCGTGAACAAGGGAGAGTGCTTGGTGATTCCCAAACAACATATCGACCACTTCACAGACATTCCCGACCGATTGGCCACGAAACTTCTCCTGATTGCACAGCGGAATCGACAACGGGACGCTCACATTCACAGATCAACAAATACCGCTCATACGCCGAGAAGAACTCGATTCCATGGCGAAGAAACTGGCCATTGACTAAACAACCAACGCTTCACGTACGGCGTATCTGCCTCGGTTTCAGGGAAAAGCACAAAACGCCGACGGTGAAGCGAGTTGTGGGGCATCGACAAGGAAGCCAGGATGACCATCGTGAAAGAAATCGCTGATTTCTACAACGCCGGCAAGGAGGTCGGGCGGCTCTTTCAAGGGCTTGGCCGGATGGAGTTTGCGCGGCTGCAGGAGTTGATGCAGCGCTACCTCCCACCCGCGCCTGCGGTCGTCGCGGATGTTGGAGGCGGCCCGGGTACCTACGCCTGCTGGCTGGCCACACAAGGATACGAAGTCCATCTGATTGACCCTGTTCCGCTCCACGTGCAACAGGCACGACAGGCATCCGAACAACAGCCGTCTCATCCCATGGCATCGGTCGAAGTCGGAGACGCACGACAGTTGACCCTGCCGGACGCGAGTGTCGATGTCGTCTTCCTGCACGGCCCGATGTACCACCTCACTGAGAAATCCGACCGCCTGCTCGCATTGGCCGAAGCCCGGCGCGTGCTGCGTTCCGATGGCGTCCTTCTTGCCGTGGCCATCACCGGCTATGCGTCCACCCTCGTCGGTGTGATCAAGGGGTGGGTTTGGGATCCGGCCTACATGGGAATGATCCGCGAGGAAATATCGACCGGACAACACAGGTGTCCGGACAACTGGAAGCTCTTCACCACATCCTTCTTCCACCATCCTGACCAGTTGAAATCCGAGATTGAGGAGGCGGGATTCCGGCACCACGTCACATTGGGCATCCAGGGGCCGGGGTGGATGGCGCCGGATTTCGAAGCGGCATGGAAGGACGATGCGCGACGACAGGCCCTTCTCCAAGTTGCGCGCCTGATGGAACACGAACCGGTGCACAGCCCGCACATGGTTGCGGTGGCGCGGAAACCACGGTCAGAATGAAGAAGCCAGAATTTCCAATGAGTGGACATGTTCGACCGATTTCTTCCAACCATGGGAGAAACCGGCACGACGAGGCGAGACGCCCCGCCCTACCTTCAACGCACCCACTTCGGTTCGCAGTCGGTTCGCAGTCCACTTGCTCCACAGCCACTCTGTGGCTATGCTGTCAGCAGCTTGAGCGGAGCGCCAACGAGATCAAGGCGGCACAGCGCGAAAAATGGAAAGTAAAACTCTGCCATCTGTTCAGTGTAGGTTTGACGTGCTCGAGGATGCCTGCATGGCTGCTGCATCAAGAGTGTCTGCCGCGGTTGAAGTATTGGCGGCACAGGGAGGCGTCGAAGCACGCGGAGCTGTTTTTACGCGCACCGAGGTTGTCGATTTCATACTCGACCTTGCCGGTTACACCGAGGATCGCCCGCTTCATCGATTGAGGCTTTTGGAGCCCTCGTTCGGTCGTGGAGATTTCCTGCTCCTGGTTGTGGGTCGACTGCTGACCGTCTGGCTGGCATCCAACAGCAAAGGATCAGTTGTTGATGAGCTGGGTGGTGCGATTCAAGCCGTCGAGCTGCACCGAGAGTCCTTCGCCACCACACGCCAGGCCGTCATCGAGCGGATCAATGGAACAGGTATAGATATTCGGTCCGCGACAGCGCTCGCAGATCGCTGGCTCAAGCAGGGCGATTTCCTGCTCATGCCGTTCGAGGGTAGGTTCAACTTCGTCGTCGGCAATCCGCCCTATGTGCGGCAAGAACTGATTCCCGCGCCGTTGCTTGCCGAATACCGGCATCGGTACCAGACCATGTATGACCGGGCCGACCTCTACATTCCGTTCATGGAGCGCTCGCTGCGGCTGCTCGCGGATGGCGGCAACCTGGGGTTCATCTGTGCGGATCGTTGGATGAAAAACCGCTACGGCGGGCCGCTTCGAAGCCTGATTGCGGACCAGTTTCACTTCAAGATGTACGTTGATATGGTCGATACACCGGCCTTCCATAGCGCGGTGATCGCCTATCCAGCCATCATCGTTATCAGCCGGGAAATGCCCGCGGCTACTCGCATTGCGTATCGTCCTTCGATCAACCGCGCAACGCTGAGCGTGCTGGCCGAGGAGTTGCGATCGAAGCGATTGACCAAGGCTGGTGGGTCGGTGCGCGAGCTGAAGCGCGTCACCAACGGAGCCGAACCGTGGCTCCTCGAATCGTCGGATCAGATGGCCGTCATCCGTCGCCTCGAGCAACAGTACCCAAGCATTGAGGAAGCAACGTGCAAGGTCGGCATTGGCGTTGCGACTGGGGCAGACAAAGCGTTTATCGGAGACTTTGAGGAACTGGATGTGGAGCCAGACCGCAAGTTACCGCTGGCGACCACCAGCGACATCCTATCCGGTGAAGTGCACTGGCGCGGGCAAGGTGTTGTCAACCCATTCACGGATGATGGGGGTCTCGTTGATCTTCGAGACTACCCGCGACTGCGGCGCTATCTGGAGGCCCGCAAGGATGTGATCGCGGGACGGCACTGCGCGCAGAAAGCTCCTTCGAACTGGTATCGCACCATCGATCGCATCACCCCATCGCTCCTCAAAAAGCCGAAACTCCTGATTCCTGACATCAAGGACGAAGCACATATCGTTTTTGAGCGTGGAGCGCTCTATCCACATCACAACCTGTACTTTGTCATATCCGAAGACTGGAACCTCCGTGCGTTGCAGGCCGTACTCCTTTCAAGCATCGCTCGGCTGTTCGTGGCGAGCTACTCGACCAAGATGCGCGGGGGCTACTTGCGTTTTCAGGCGCAGTACCTTAGGCGCATACGGATTCCATTTTGGCACGATGTGCCCGATGCGTTGCGCAAGGAGTTGATCGAGGCGGCCACACGTCGAGACGTGCAGGCCTGTAACCGCGCCGCGTTCAAGCTTTACGGACTGAGTTCTGAAGAAAGATCAGCTCTTGGAGGCAATGGAGAATAAATGGCCCTTGATCTAGTCGATTACGAACGCAAGGCCCGGAAGGCCGTGAAAGCCTTTTGGA
The DNA here is from genome assembly GCA_043802525.1 of bacterium. Lineage (GTDB taxonomy): Bacteria > Verrucomicrobiota > Kiritimatiellia > CAIVKH01 > CAIVKH01 > JAZDKY01. The sequence continues at coordinate 35,778 of JAZDKY010000022.1, read as the reverse complement.
AGAACCGAGTTGCCGCTCACCAGAAGCAGGTCGAGTCTGGAAAGACTGACCAAGCTGTGGGATATTCTCGTGATCCACAAACGCGAACTGATTGCCGCCATCGAGCTGAAAAGTCAGGTCGGATCGTTTGGGAATAATTTCAACAACCGCACGGAAGAAGCGATCGGCACAGCGGTCGATTTTTGGACGGCTTACCGGGAAGAGGCTTTCGGCAAGCAGCCTCGCCCCTTTGCCGGTTGGTTGATGCTCGTTGAAGATGCTCCCGGGTCACGGCCAGCGGTCAACGACAGGTCGCCGCACTTCCCTGTATTCTCGGAATTCAAAGGTGCCTCGTATCTAAAACGCTACGATCTTCTGTGTCAGAAGCTCGTTCAAGAGCAGCTCTATACGACCGCCTCCGTCATCACATCCCCGCGGAGCGCAGCCAAAACGGGCAAGTATTCCGAAATGTCGCCGATGACCGACCTCAAGACATTTGTCACGTCCCTGGCTGGTCATGTTGCCGCAGAAGCCGCAAGACTCAAAAACAAACCAATCTTGTCGCCTCGTATCCTTCCGGCAAAATAGTTCAAGGTCATGCGCGTACGGACATTTCATGCTCGACCGCAGGTTTCAGTGAAAACGCAGAGAACTTGGCCGCGGAACTTCAGGATCCGAGAAGGCGCTTGGATGTTCGTCTCCTTTAGGTAGGGCGGTGCGTCCCTGCACCGCCGCCTTCACCGAGCACCATTGCAGGGCGGCGTGCCCTACCATGAGGGACGAACATTCAAACTGATACAAGGCCCCTCATGCGGTAGTGGCCGATGTGAAACGCACTCTCCGGCGGCAGCGGGGACGTTGAGGTCAAAACCCGGGCAACCGCCCTTGGCGCGCCGTAGTCCCGCCTCCGTGGCGGGACGAAGGCGGCCGGACTGGTCTGACCCTGTCTGGTGTAGCCGCGCCTCTGTGAGGCGCGAAATTGCACGGCTCGCAGAGCCGTGGCTACACATCTGAGTCAAACTGAACCAGTCTCTCTCATGCGCCTCGGTTGACACCTAAATGACGCACAGGTACCTTGTTGCGCCATGAACAAAGGCCAGTTGAACATCCTCGTCACCGGCGGGGCCGGGTATATCGGGTCGGTGCTGGTTCCCGAACTCCTCCGCGAAGGGCACCGCGTCACGGTCGTCGACAATTTTTCCTACGGGCAGCCCTCCCTCCTCGACTGCTGTCACTACGAAACGCTCACGATCGTCCGCGGCGACGTCCGCAATCCGGACCTGATGAAGAAGCTGGTGGCGAAGGCGGATGCGATCATTCCCCTCGCCTGCCTGGTCGGCGCGCCGCTGTGCGAGCAGAAGCCGCTCGAAGCACGGTCGATCAACCTCGACGCGATCAAGATGCTCGTCGACCTCACCGGCAAGCAGCAGATTTTCCTCTCGCCCACGACAAACAGCGGGTACGGGACCGGCGAGTCGGGCATGTTCTGCACCGAGGAGTCGCCGCTCATGCCCGTGTCGCTCTACGGCGTCCTCAAGGTCGAACTCGAGAAGGTCCTGCTCGATTCCGGGCGCGCGATCTCGTTCCGGCTCGCGACGGCGTTCGGCGTCAGCCCGCGCATGCGGGTCGACCTGCTGGTCAATGACTTCACATACCGCGCGGTCACGGACCGGTTCGTGGTCCTGTTCGAGGCGCACTTCAAACGGAACTACATCCACGTGCGCGATATCGCGGGTGCATTCCTGCACGGGCTGGCGAACTGGGATGCGATGAAGAACCAGGCGTACAACGTCGGCCTGAGCGAGGCGAATTTGTCGAAGATGGAACTCTGCGAGGAGATCAGGAAACAGGTCCCCGAGTTCCACATCCTCGAATCCGCAGTCGGCCAGGACCCGGACAAGCGGAACTACATCGTCAGCAACGAGAAGCTCGAGAAGACCGGATGGAAACCCAGGGTCACGCTGCAGGCCGGCATCGCGGAACTGATCAGGGGCTATCAGATCGTGAGACGGAACCAATACTCGAACGTTTAGGAAACCACGGATGAACACGGATTCGCGCGAAGGGTCGGATTGGGTAGGGCGTGCGGTCCCCGCGCGCCGCGGCGGTGCGGGACGCACCGCCCTACCTTCGTGTCGATTCGTGTGCATCCGTGGTTGAAAATATGACGACTCGCACGTTCAACCGTATCCTCGTAACCGGCGCCACCGGTTTTCTCGGGCGCCACGTGGTCCCGGCCCTCAAGAAGGAGATGGACTGCGAGATCATCACCGTCGGCAAGAAAGACTTCGACCTGACCGAGTCCGGCGCCGCGAACGCGATGCTGAAAAAATACAAGCCCGACGCGATCCTGCACCTCGCGGCCAAGGTCGGCGGCATCATCGCGAACAAGAAGTACCCGGCCGATTTCTTCACCGAGAACATCCTGATCAACACGCAGCTCTTCGACGCGGCGTACCGCGCGGGCACACGCCGGTTTGTGACGTTCATCGGCGGGTGCTCGTACCCGAGCAAGGCCCCATCCCCGATCGCGGAGGACCAGATGTGGGAGGGCTACCCGCAGCCGGAGAGCGCGCCCTACTCCGTTGCGAAGAAGATGATGCTGATCCAATCGACATCGTACCGGCAGCAGCATGGGTTCGATTCGATCGTCCTGATTCCGGGCAACGTCTATGGCGAGTACGACAATTTCAACTGGGAATACGCGCACGTCGTCCCCGCAATGGTCCGCCGGTTCATCGAGGCGAAGGACACGGGCACGAAATCGATTGCCTGCTAAGGCTCCGGCCGGCCGACGCGCGACTTCGTATACGCGGGCGACGTCGCGGCGCTGGTCCCGTGGTTCTTCACGAACTACGACGGCAGCGAGCCGGTCAACATCTCGTCCGGGACCCGCACGCCAATCAAGGATCTGGCCGAGACCATCAAGCGCGTCACCGGCTATGCCGGCGAGATCACGTGGGACACGTCGAAGCCCGACGGGCAGATGGACAAGATTTTCGACGTGCAGCGGCTCCACAAACTCGGGCTCACCTGCCCGACCAAACTGGAGGACGGCCTGCGAAAGACGGTCGACTGGTTCCTGAACGCCCGCTTGCACGGCGAGGTCCGGGTTTGAGCACCTGTGTCGTGCTCGGAGCCGCCGGCTTCGTCGGTTCCGCGGTCACCGAGGCCGCGCGCCGCCGCGGGCACCACGTCGAAGCCGTCACCCGCTCCAATTACGAGGATAGGATCGGCACCTCATGCGACCTGCTGATCAACGCCAACGGCAACTCCAGGAAGTACGTCGCCGCGCGGAATCCGCAGGACGAGTTCGAGTTGTCGGTCAACTCCGTCCTGCGCTCGATCCACGATTTCCCGGCAAAGAAGTACATTCACCTGTCGACGATCGACGTCTATCCCGACCACGAGAACCCGGCGAACAACACGGAGGACGCGGTCATCGACCCGTCGAAACTTTCGACGTACGGGTTCCACAAGGTCCTCGCCGAGATGATCGTGCAGTACTACGCGACGTCGTGGCTGATCCTGCGGATGGCCGGCTCGGTCGGACCCGGCTTGAAGAAAAACCCGATTTACGATTTGTTCAAGGGCGTGCCGCTCAGGGTGAACCCGGATTCGCTCTATCAATACATGAACACGGAAGACCTCGCCGGCATCGCGCTGGACCTGGCGGAAAGCGGACGCGACCGGGAGATTTTCAACGTTGTGGGCGATGGCCTGATCTCGATCCGCGAGATCGCTGCGCTGGTCCCGGGCAGCAGGCTGGAGACCGCCGAGTCAGCGGCACCGCGAGAGCGGTACGAAGTGAGTGTGGTCCGGCTGAAGGCGCTGCGACCCGTGCCGCGGACCGAGGAGACGGTTCAGGCATTCATCCGGGACGTACGTGAAGGGAAAGTGAATATCGCATGATTATCGCGCGCACGCCGTTTCGGGTCAGTTTCTTCGGTGGCGGAACCGATTTCCCCGAGTTCTACAGCGAGCACGGCGGCGCGACGCTGCTGACCGCGATCGACAAGTACTGCTACCTCTCGATCCACCGGCTCGGCAGCTTCTTCAAGCACCGTTTCCGCGCGAGCTACTCGCAGACCGAGCTGGTCCAGAAAGCCTCTGAATTTCGTCACCCGCTGATCCGCGAGTGCCTGCTGTACCTCAACGTCGCGGACGGGCTGGAGATCAACCACATCTCCGACCTGCCCGGCCGCACCGGGCTCGGCACCTCCTCCTCGTTCACCGTCGGCCTGCTTCACGCCCTGCACATGTTCCGGGGCGAGACCGTAAAGCCCGACCAGCTCGCGCGCGAGGCGATCGAGATCGAGCGCGTGCGCGTGAAGGACGCGGGCGGACACCAGGACCAGGTCGCCGCGGCGTACGGCGGGTTCATCCGCGTGACCTTCTCCGGCGACCAGAAGATCGCCGTCAAGAAGGTGAGCATTCCGAAGCCGCGGCTGTCGGAACTGCAGGACAACCTGATGATGTTCTACACGGGCGTCGAACAGTCGGCCGAGGCGATCCTGCAGAAGCAGACCAACCGGATCGTCCACAACATCGCCGCGCTGCAGGAGATGCTGCAGATGGTCGACGAGGCGGAGAACATCCTCCGCGGACGCGGCAGCCTGGACCCTTTCGGGCGCCTGCTGGATGAATCGTGGCAGCGCAAGAAATCGCTCTCGCGCGGCATCTCGAATGGCACGATCGACGACGCCTACCACGCGGCCCGACGCGCGGGTGCGCTCGGCGGGAAGCTGCTCGGCGCCGGCGGGCGCGGCTTCCTGCTGTTCTACGCGGACAAGCCGCTGCACACCGAAATCGAGCGGCGGTTGAAGCCCCTGCGCCGCGTGGACTTCGCTTTCAGCCCCGAGGGCAGCCGTATCATTTTCCAGACGAAGGAGTGAGCCGGCAGTTTAGGATCAATCGCTTGTAGCCGCGCCGCTCTGCGAAGGCGGGTCGGCGCGAATTTTCACGGCGACAGAGCGCCGTGGCTACAACGCGAGCTACAAAAGCGGTTTGAGTTCTTGTCAGGCAGACATCGTTCATGAAGCAAGCCAGACCCAAAATCGCATTCTGGTTCCGGTACGGACCGGGCGAACATACCGAACTGCTCCACGCCCTCCCCGACGTCATCGCCGGCCTCGCCCACCATTGCGACGTGCACTACTTCGGCCTCCGCTCCCGCAAGCCCGTGCCGGCGCGCATCGCCGAACACGCGACCGTTCACCTGCTGCCGTTCACGGTCGACCGCACATCGCAACGCGACAAGGTGATCAAGACACTGTTGTGGATTTGTTGCCTGCCTTATGTCGGGCTCAAATCCCGTGCGCTCGGGATCAATGCCGTCTACATCGATGAGACCATTCCGCTCACGACGCTCATGGCGCGCATCTTTTTCGGAAGAAAGGTCGCCGTGACGGTCGTGGACTTCTTTGTCGACATCTACTTCGGTAAGCCGGGCCTCCTCCAACGGTTCGGGCGACTCATCCGCGCCATCGACATGAAGACCTGGCGAACCCTTCCCCTTGTCTTCACGCGCGCGAAGAGCACCAAGCAGTACCTCGTCGAGCAGGGCCTGCAGGCCGACCGCATCTTCCCGGTGTACGACCCGTGCGACCTGTCAATCTACCGGCCGACCGACCGACTCGCCGCGAAAGAGAAATTCGGATGGGACGACCGCAACGTCGTGCTGGTCCACCACGGCATCCTGCATCCGAACAAGGGTAACGACCGGATCCTGCGGGCGATCAAGCCCGTCTGCGCGCAGCAGCCCGGGTTCCGCTACCTCCTGGTCGGCGACGGCCCGGAGATGGACCGGCTCAAGGCCCTGACCCGCGAACTGGGCCTCGAGAGCGCTGTCCACTTCACCGGCTGGCTCAAGACGCTGGAGGAAGTGAACACGGCGCTGAACGCGGGCGATATCGGGCTGGTCATGCGGGTCGGCGCCGAGTCCGACAACTTCCATCTCACCGGCGCGCTGGTCCACAGCCTGGCCTGCGGCCTCGCGGTGCTCGGCGCCAGGCTGCGCGGCGTGTCGGAAGTCATTTGCGAGGGTGAGAACGGACTGCTCTTCCCGCCGGACGACATGACGATGTTCCAGGACAAGCTCACCGCACTGATCAAGGATCGCGCGCTGCGCGAACGCCTCGGCCGTGCGGGACTCGATACAGCGCGGGACGCGTTCGACATGGAACGTATGACCGGGCGCCAGATCGCGCCGTTGCTTCACTTGGTGAGGATGTAGCGTTCGCTTACCCCGATTCGATCGGGGAAGCGAATCGTCTCAAGCCCTCTCGGCTTTCCCGGCCCAGCCGGGGTAAGCCGACGCTACAGCCTGTCGGCAGAAAGGCAACTGTTGCATGACGTCCGCTCTTGAAGAAACCAAACGACACAACGAGAATCCCGTCATGCGCAATCTACTGAATCGAACCGTGTTGGCCTGTCTTCTCGCGATCGGCGCCGGCTGCGGAAAACAGGACCGCGTGCCGGCCAACGCGCGACCTTGGCGCGCGTTCGTCGAGGATCTCACGAACGTTGCCTTGCTCGCCTCGCTTGAAGGGCCCGGGGCAAAGATGATCACCTCATGGGACCGGGCGGGCGGCAACGACGACTTCAACAATTTCGCCGGCGCGGGCACCGAATCGGGCTGGGTCCTCCTCGCAGACCTGAAGGGCCCCGGTTGCGTGCGCCGGTTCTGGACGACCGGCGAGGATTTTGGTCACCCGTTCCGCCTCTACTTCGACGGCGAACGGAAGCCGCGGTTCGACGGCACGATCGACCAGCTGTTCGGCGGCGTGGAACCGTTCAAGACGCCCCTCGCCCGCTACTTCAACTACTGCTGGCACTCGTATGTTCCGCTGACCTATAACAAATCGCTCCGCATCGAGGCCAAGGCGCCCAACACGCATCCGTTCTGGGGCCCACGCCGCCTTTTCTTCCAGATCAACTACGACACGTACGCGCCAGGCCGGGCCGTCGAAACGTTCCCCCTCGCACGCACGGAGGCCGACCGGGAAACACTCGCCCGAGTCGGCAAGGCATGGAACGCAAGCGTCGGCCCGCCCGTCGTCACGATCGGGACCAATGACGACATGGTGATCGCGCCCGGTGCGACCCAGGTCGTGTACGAGGCCGCCGGCCCGGGTACGCTTTCCACGTTCGACCTGCAGGTCGAACCTCAGACCCCTTCCGAATGGAGCCAGATTGACAGGGAATTCATGCTTCAAGACGTAGTATTGAAAGTCAGTTACAATGACCTGCCCTCCTGCAGCATTGATTCACCGCTCGGCGATTTCTTCGGCAATCCGTGGCGCAAGCGCATCTACGGTTCAATGCTGATGGGGGTGGCAAGCAATGCATTCCATTGTGCGATGCCGATGCCGTACCAGAAATCCATCCGCATCAGCCTCGTGAACGGCTCGGACAAGCCCGTCGTCGCGCGGGCGCGAACGAAGACCGACGCCTACCCCGCCGGGTCGGTCGGTTATCTGCATGCCGAGTGGCGGCGGACCGGGCCCCAGAACGGCGTGCCGCACCTGATCGCGGACTTCAAGGGCTCGGGCAAGTTCGTCGGATGTTTCCTCGGCGTGACTGGCCAGGAGAACAGCTGGTGGATTCTCGAGGGCGATGAATATGCGCTGATCGACGGTGAGAAGAAACCGTCCTGGCACGGCACGGGACTCGAGGACTATTTCAATGGCGGCTGGTACTACCGCGGCCCCGTGTTCGCGCCGCTCCACGGCATCTTCGACCGCTCACCCTTCCGCGTCGCGCAGTACAGGCATCAACTGGTCGACCCGATGAAATTCAACTCGTCGTTCCGTCTCGAAATCGAGCGCGGCGACCAGAACGTCAGCATCGGCCACTTCCAGAGCATCGCCTATGCGTATCTCGCGCAACCGTCGCAGGTCGCGGAGTGCCCGGCTGACCGCGCAACCCGCCGCGCGGTTGAGGATCGCTACGCGCAGCAGACCTTCATGCTGCAACTGTTCGAACTGGAACGGATCAACAATTTCCAGCAGGCCATCGATCTCATTGCGGAATACATCGAGCGCCACCCGGACGCGGAAGAAAACGGCGTATACCGGCTGCGCCGGCTTGAGTACCGGCGCCTGCTTGGGGAGACGGTGACGCCGGAGGCGATGCAGCCGTTCATCGATGGCAGGCACGGCGATGCGGCGGCGAAGCAGGCGAAGGTACTGCAGTGGTTTTACGCCGAGCCGAACCGCGCGCTGGTGGGCCTGAACGCCAACGGCGGCGGGCGGCTGTTCATCGACGGCAAGGAGGTGGTGTCGGGCGACCACCCGTTCAACCTGTTCGTCAACGGCGTGGAACTCGGTGACGGCCCGCACATGATGGCGGCCGAGGTGCAATACACGCGCCAGGATGCGTGGCTCGTGGCGTCCATCCGCACGCACGACGGACTGGTCGCCACAGGCCCGAACACAGAAGCAACCCGCCTCGCCAAGGCCGACTGGGCATCAAACTCCTCGGCATCCGAGTCCTGGGTCCCGGTGACGATGCAGCAGATCCCACGCGGCGTCCCGGACGCGCCCTTTATCGGCGGCGTTCCAAACGCGTTTGTCCTGATGCAGTCGAAAGCTTATCCGGTGTCCGCGCAGGACTGGGGTTACCATCGCGATACGGGCTATTTCCGCGTGAAATTCGAAGCGCCCATCAAAGGTTGGCCGTCGTTCGCGCCGATCATGACCGGCTTGGATCGCTAAGGCCGACAGGTCGGTGCCCTCAGAAACCGCGCGGAACAAGACCATATCCTGACTGCGATATGGGTCGGCTTATGGTCTCTTGATTGAGATCAGGAATCTGTTGCCTTCGGTCATTATCGTCCGCATCGTCCAGCCGGCTTGCTGCACGTGGGTACCTAGCGTCTCCGGATCCATGTGCATCCATTCGAACGAAGAGCGTTTTAGCCCTCGTGCGGCGAGTATACGCCGGTGGACTGGAGGAACAAGCGTTGGCCCCGCCGCATGAGGGCTAAAACGCTCTTCGTTATGTGAAATGTCGGCAGACGTCACATCGAGTCCTCTGGCTTGAATAGCCAGCGAATGCGAGCCTGCGCCGGCTCCGATGTCAAGAACTCGCCCGGCACAATGGTCGACAGCGGTTCTGTCCACGTCAGGAAGACCCTTCGGGTAGAAGAACTGTTTTGCATAAATGGGTGGGTAGGCCACTCCATCATCGCGACGCAGAATGTATTTGGCGTCGTTGTCCCCATTCAAGTAGTCGAGCATGGCCCGTCCGTGGAGATCCATATCCGGCATAGCTTTCATTTTCTTTCCTGAACAAAGCGGGTCACGGGCGCGCACCGTGCGCCCGCGGGTTCGATGCGTTTCTCGAATTCCATCGGGGTTGCATCGTCCGGCGCCCCCCATCTCCCTCCCGGCGCGCCGTCTGCAGCAGGCGGCGAGGCCGGGGCTTGGTGGCGCAGACCACGGAGTCCATCCATTCACCGCGGCAAAGGCACTTGACCTTCACGAAACCCGCGTCTGACAGGTCTTCATGGAGTTCATCGAACGTGAACGTGCCGCCCCCGGCGGTGGCAACCAGCATGTTGACGGCGAACAGGGCGCCGCCCGCAGGGCGCGTGCGGGATGGGTCCATGACAAGGTCGCGAATCAGGATCCGTCCACCGGGTACCAGGGCGGAAAACACCTTCGCGAACAGCGCCCGGTTCTGCGCTCGCGAGTTCTGGTGGACGATGGCGCTCACCCAGGCCAGGTCGGCTCCGGCCGGCATGGGGTCGCTATGGTAGCTGCCCGGGACCAGTCTCACCCGACTGGCCAGACCGACCTTCTTCATCATGCGCCTGGCCATCGGGATGACCTCGGGCTGGTCGAAGATGGTCGCACAGGCTTCGGGGTTGAGCCGAAGGAAGGGGATCGTCCACGTACCGGAGGCCCCGCCCAGGTCCAGCAGGTGTGTGAACTTCAAGGGACCAAGGCTGCTGATGAGCGGCATGGCCAAGGGCTCGGATATTTCGTGCATGGCCCGGATGAATGAGATCAGATCGCCCGCGGCGCCGCGGACGCTTGGGCGACGTATGGCAGGCTTGCCGTGCAGCACCACGTCCGCCAGTTGTGCCCATTTGCGGAGGCAGTTGCCATGATGACGAACCATGCCCAGCATGCTCTGTGATCCGGTCTCTGTGAGAACCTCGGCCACCGTCGGCGGAACACGGTAGACGGGTTCGCGTCCGGAACCCTTATCCAGCAGCCTGATCGCGGCGAGCGCATCCAGCAGGATGGTTGTGGCCCGAAGGTCCCCCTTGATCCGGCTGGCCAACTGCGCCACGTTCATCGGCCTGGCGTGCAGGATGGTGAAGACGTCCAGTTCCGCTCCGGCGATCACGACGCATGACGGCTGGAATCCACGCACCAACTCAACAAGAGCCGTCCCGCCTGGCTTTTTTTTCGCTCTCACGGTTCTCCTGACCTGCTTTGCGTGATTCCTTCTTGCGCCTTTCGCGCCTCTTTGCGGTCAAGGAATTTCCCGCTCTTCTACTATGGCCGGGTTGATGGGGGGTGCCGTTGCCAAGGCCTTAGCAAGAAGAACTTGCCGGTGCGTTCCTCCGACTCGACCAGCCTGAAAAAATCGCAGTTCATGCACGAGGGATCTTTCTCGGCGAACGTTCCCTGCACGCGTGGACCACAAAGAGTTCCCGCAACAGCCCAGCAGATTCTGCCGGCGTTCTTTCCACCGTTGAGCCCGTCCGCCGCGATGTCTGTGGCGGCAGGGCACACACCAAGTTCCGGAACGTTTGCGCCACCCGGCTCCCGGCCACACTTCTTGAAGTCCCAGCAGTTCAGTTTCATCTGCTCCTTTTCCGAAATCGCTTCTGTGCTGCTGCGTCTCTGGTCCTGGCGAGGTGCGTCTGCCGAATCAGTGCTCTATGTCAAGAATCGCTCCATCCTCACCGCGTTTTTCACCTGCATAGAACGTCCGATAGGGAACGGTCCTGTATTCGCTGATGTGTCTCAGTTTTCCAAGGACGTCGGCAATTGAATCCACCGCCTTCGCGCACTCATCGATCTCCTCCAGTTCCTTCGGTGAAGACGCTTGCTTCTTCAAGACATGAAGATGAGCGCGCAGAACGGTTGTGGGCTGGCCGATATGATGACACGCAGCCCCCACACTTTGTATCATGACACGATGCCGCTCCGCCTCCAACAGTTCGTTCTGCTGAGACTCTATCGCAGCTCCCATCTCGCGAGTCACCCGAAGTTGCTCTTCCAACAGGTCCACTTTCCTTCGCAGTTCGTCCACAACCGTATTCAGATCAGTCTGAATGGCTTTGATGTCGTCCTCGGAGTCCAGCAGTGTGATCTTGTCCGGCAGTTGACCTTCAGCAATCTGTCGCAGATAGTGCCGAAGCTTCATGATGTTCGCGGGATACTGGCGCAGTATCCCGTAGCCGCTCGCCGCAAGTGCGAATGCAAGGATGCCGAGAACGACCTTGGTCGCAAATGAATACGTCCCCGCCGGGAAAGACATCGTCAGGGCAAGAAAGCAAACCACAAGAAGCGGGAGAACCGCCATGAGAGCGATCGCCACGGCTATCTGGTCGCGCGCCCCTCGTGATACCAGCGAAAGCTTTTTCGTCCAGTTTTCCTTCATGCTTCCCCTCCTCCTCCTCGTGCGGAAGTGCCGAACGCTAACGGTGCATTTCGTTTTTCCGCATCCACGCCGTGGTTTTGGTGCACATCAATCTCCGTACATCGACAGGGGGATGTGCTTGCCAAGAAGCGTGAAATGCCTATCGCGTGCAAGAAGCTGAAGGTCATGCTGCATGGCATTCTGAGCGATGAGGAGATCGGGAATGCCGACACCGTTGATTCCGTTTTGCAGGCAAGTGATCTGCATCTGAACCAAGTCGTCCCAATGGGGCGTAATCGGATGCCGCTCCACTTCCTTCAGCAGCGCGATAAGACGGTTCTGTTTGCGAAGGTGGAGAGGAGGGATGAGTTCGGTCAGAATCAGGTCGTTCGTGGCGACAAGATTCTCCTCAATGAGGAGATCAAGGGGTTGTGACGGACCCTTGCCGCGGAAGTAGTCGACCCAAACGGAACTGTCGACCAAGACGCTCACTTGCGGTCCCTCAGCACATTCAGATCAATGTCCAGATCGACCTTGCCCCTGAACTTCTTCAGTCCCTGAATCCTGTTCTTGCGCAGGAAGTCCTCCAGCGCGGCAATGATGACCGCCGTCTTCGTCTTCTGGTGCGACACCTTCAGCGCTTGGTTCAGGAGCGAACCCGGCAGATCAAGGGTTGTTCTCATAGCCATCTCCATGCATATACATCACTGTCTCTATGCATATAGAGTATGCAGTCCCTGCGTGTTTGTCGAGCCCTCCATGCGTGCAGCGCCGCCGTTCACGCGCGGCCATCAGCCGGCGCGTGGAACGGCTGGTTCGGCATCGTCCCGCTTGATGTCTGCCTTGCTCGCACGGATGGCAACGTACGTTGACGTGTATCTGGAGAGAAGGTCCTTCCGCTCCTCCCGATCACGATCCTCATAGAGACCAGTGATTACGAATCCGGCGTCGATCTGGCCGCCAATCTGCTCTTCGAGCGAGTGGCTGAACTCGAGGGGTTTTCCATCCTGGAATCGCTTGTCGATCTCCCCCTGGCTCAAGACGTCCAGATCGGAGTACGGCAGGATGTGCGCTGGTTCCAGGACTCCTTGTTCGTAGGCGTTGTCGTCAAATATGTATCGGAATGCCTGTCCGAACCCGGACAACAGCTCTCCATGTTGGCGAAGCACACGGTAGGCCTCTTTCCAGACCGGGGTAACGTCGGGAATGAATGCGTTCGACACCGGGTGCACGATGAGATCAAAGGACCGGTCACCAAACATCGATAGGTCTCTCATGTCGCCCTCGACTGCGCAAAGTTGCAGACCATAGTGCTCCGCGGCATCCCGGTCGCGAGCTAGCTGGTTTGGGGAGTTATCGAGTATGGTTACAGTTGCTCCGGCCGCCGCCAGCACGGGTCCCTGTTGGCCACCCCCTGAAGCAAGGCAGAGGATCTCCCGACCCTGCAGCGGCTCAAGCCACCGTAGTGGAACAGGCTTCGTCGGGGTCAGGAAAACAGTGCTACGCCCGTGCTTTGCTGCGGCGATCTCGCTTTCGCCTACGGGAATTGTCCAGGGATTCCCGCATTCGACCTGTTGGTTCCATGCGTGACGATTGTGTTTCCGCACATCCATCGTTTATTCTCCCATACACCGTTCAGAATGAGCAGCGCGGGAACGGCGCTTTTCGAGGGGCCAAGGGGTCACTCAGTCCACACATATGTGCAAATGACGGTCCCATGTAGAATTCTGCACACATGTGCGGACCGACCCTTTCCTCTGCGGAGAAGGTGCTGATTGGCTGCTTCTATTTCTTCTTTGTCTCCGTCAAATGCAGGGGGCCGATGAAGTGATCATCTGGACTGCCGCCGATGAACTCCCCTGTCGTTTCGCTAGATCTTCCTCCTGAGTGATCGTAACAAAACAAGGATTAGTCCCGAGCGCTCGCTGCGCTCGACTCGGAACTAATCCTTGTTTTGTTGGGCGGTCGCTCCCGGGAACTGGTTGACCTAGCGAACATCGGCGTGTTCCTCCACGAATACCCACGGGATTCCCAAATCGTGGGAAGCTCTCTCCGCCAGAGCCTTCACCGCCGGCGCCTCGGTCGCGTAGTGCGTGCCGAGGATCAGGTTCATTGCGACTTCGCGAGCGAACAACTGCGTGTACATGGAGCCTTCGCCAGTCAAATAGGTGTCGCACCCGATGACGCGGGCCTTCTCCACATCGGATGTATGCCCAGCGCCTCCCGTGAGGATGCCGACGTGACCGAACGTGGACGAGTTCTTCCACGACGCCACGGGGACCCCCAAGACACGCGACGCGCGTGCGGTGAAATCCTCGAAGGAGCCCCGGACGAAGCCATGCACGCCGCCGAATGCGGCACCGATGGGAAAAGAAGCCTCAACGCGCTCCAACCCGAGGAGTCGAGCCAAGGTCACACCCGTCCCCAACTCTGGATGACAAGCGAGCGCGGCATGCGCACCATAAAGGCTAACTCCTCTCGCGCGCAGCGCTGCCTCCTTCTGTGGCTTGAGATGCAGGTCGATGCTCGCCCAGGATTGGTGGTAGACGAACAAGAACTCTGCACCAGCGCGACTGGCTGCCTCGATGGATACGAATGACGTGTTCACAGCGGCAGCGACGCGACTGACTGGACGGTCAGCCGACAGCAGGAGCCCATTGATCTCCCCGCGACTCGGATCGTTGAACTGGGCAACGTGAAGTAACCCATCAACGTAAGCCACAACCGTATCAAGAGGAACCGTGTTCAAAGTGCACCCATTCTCAATTCGCCCAACGTTGTTTGGTTGGAATTATTTCCGTAATTGCCGCGAAACATAGAATAAAGTGGACTTTTTTGGAAGACTGATTACGGTCATTGCTCCCCTATCAAAGTACTCGGGAAGTGGCAGTGGAAGTGCGGTGGATGATCGGCGTGAGGCGACAAGAAACGCACCTTCACTTTTCACGGTCGAACGCGCAGCCCCCTCCCCCGGTTCCGGCTGCCCCGCATGCGACAGGAGCAATCAGAATGAATTCACCATGATTCGATGAGCTTCCCCGAAGCGCATCTTGCTGGTAGGCTCCAAACGATGAACACACAAGCCGTCATTCTCGCAGGGGGCAAAGGGACACGACTTTCCGTGCTGTATCCCGACCACCCCAAGGCCCTCGTCCCGATTGCGGGCAAACCGTTCATCGAGCATCTCGTCGAACTGTTGTATCGCCAGGGCATCACCGACGTGCACATCGCGGCGGGACATCTCGCCGGCACGCTGATGAAGTGGGTCGAGGATTACGCGCCGAAGCCGGGCGGACTGACGATCACGGTCGAGCCACAACCGCTCGGAACCGCGGGCGGCCTCAAGTTTGTCGAAAAATACCTCCGCACCGATCCCTTCTTCGTGCTCAACGGCGACAGCCTCGTACCGAACCTGCGGTTTGCCGACATGGCGAAACAGCACCGGGCATCCAACGCCATGGCGACGCTGGCCGTAACACGCATCGACGAGGCGGGCCGGTACGGTACCGTGGAATTCGATGGGAGCGACACGATCACGATGTTCCTCGAAAAGGCGGATCGCAAGGGCGGTTGGGTCAACGGCGGCGTCTATTTGATGTCGCGCGCGACCCTGGCCCAGATCGTGCCGGGCCGGAATCTTTCCATCGAGACCGACCTCTTCCCTGCCCTCGCCCAGCTCGGCCGGCTGCGCGCCTTCCGCGCGGAACCTCCGCTGCTGGATATGGGCACGCCGGAGGGCTTGGCAGCCATGGAGAGATTTCTGACCAGTAGCCAGTGAGATCGGTAGCCGGTGGGAACCGAACGACGCTGTCCGGGGAAATGCTGCTACACCGCGGACCGCACGCCTCTGGCGTGCTGGACGAGGCGTCACGCCTTGTCCCTCTGCGATCGGCGGAACGTGTGCGCTCCCCAGACCGTGAACATGTCCCGAAAAGCAGTCATTCCGCCTGCCCATCTGTTCTGCTATCCCTGAACGTCTCCCTATGCTTGCGCAAATTCTTTCGACCGCGGATTTCAGATCAACGAAGGTGAGAGGATTTGAACAGGAGGGAACGGAGAGAACAGAGATAAATCCTGAAGCCTTCTCCGTTTTCTCTGTTTGCTCCTGTTCAAAATCTTATGCATCCCTTGTTTGAAAGAGCGTATGGGTTGACCGAGACGATCATTGGCGCGGCCATTGAAGCGAATCGCGACAAGGTGCCGGGCCTCATTCCATCTGCGGTTTCCTCCTGTTTGGTTGCGGCTCTGCGGCGCTGGGTGATCTGTGGTGTCATCCGAAACCGAATACCGATCACGGGACACCGGTCACTGCCTACGTCGTCGGCTTCCCCACCTGGTCGCCAAGATCCCGGTTCTTCCGCAGGACCTCGTACCAGATCCCGACCCCGTAGCTGATGTGCATAAAGGGGTTGATGAAGAACAGGAGCAGGTCGAATGGCCGCTTGGTTTCAACGACGACGTTGAGCGTCATCCACAGGTCGGTAACCGCGTACAGGGCAAGGTCCAACGCGAGCAGCCATGCCGCGAGCTGAACGAACGGCGCGACAAGGCCGAGGACGACGAGCGACAGCACCCAGACGCCCGGCACCAGCGGCGTCAGTTCCACGTCGAGCCCCGCGCGGATGAGCCGGATGCGCGTGGCGCCGTACCGGAATATCTGCTTCCAGAATCCGCGGAAGGTCTGTTTCGGATAGTGGAAGACATATGCGTCGGAGTGGAAGACCAACGCGTGACCGTGGCGCTGGACCGCGACCGCCGCCATCATTTCCTCGCCCGGATAAAAATTCGGATCGAACCCGCCCACTTCGTTGAACGCGGCGCGGCGGAAGATCATGTTGCACCCGATCGTGCGCGACCACTTGACGCGCTTCACCAGGTCGCTGCCCTTCACGTAGCGTCCCGCGACGTAGCCGGCCGCCTTGGACGACAGCGCGAGGCCGGCAAGACGGGCGAGACGCGAGATGTCCGTCGGGACCAGCGAGGGCCCGCTGACCATGCCGACATCCGTTGCCGCGAACGCCTCGAGGACCTTCGTGGTCCAGTGTGGTGGAACGTACACGTCGTCATCGATGAACGCGATGATGTCCGCGTGGCTCTCGCGCCAGCCTGCGTTGCGTTTCTCGCTCGCGTCGCCGACCTTGAAAAAGACCGGGAGGTGCTTGATGCGCGGCGCGTGCCTGCGGACCAGGTCGTTGAGATGGTCGAGCATCGGCCCGGGCGGAATGGGCCCGACGATAATGATCTCGAGCTGCTCATGGCCCTCCGTCTCCAGCAGCGAATCGAGCGTCTTGGCCAGGATGGGCCGCCCCATCGTGGGGATGACCGCAGAGATGGAGGGTTTGCTCACGGGAGAGTAAAATAGAGATCGCGAGCCCGCACGCGAGCGTTTTCTTCGGCAGTGTATCCGTTTCTTCTTGCTACGGATCATTCTTTCTGACGACATTTCCTGCCATGAAACAGCCCCCGCAAGATCATGCCTGGCCCACCGACGTCATCGTTCCGCTCGAACAACCCTTTGTCGACGCACGCGGCAGCATCCAGCCGCTGGTCGACGTGGATATGAAGAGTGCGCTGATCATCAGCTCGAAGAAGGGCTCGATCCGCGCGAACCACTACCACAAGTCGGACTGGCACTATTGCTACGTCCTTTCGGGCTCAATCGAGTATTCCGAGCGTCCCGTCGGCAGCCAGGAGACCCCCAAAAAGGTCGTGGTGAAGGCCGGACAGCTCTTTTTCACGCCCCCGATGGTCGAGCACGCGATGATGTTCCTCGAGGACACGGTGTTCCTCACGCTCTCGCGCAACAAGCGCGACCCGGCGCACTACGAGGACGATTTGATCCGCACGGAGCTGGTGAAGCCCTGAGCCTAACGGAACAGACGCCGGTCAGCACCGCGGCCCTCTGCCGTCGCAGGCAGACCTGCCGCCTCTGCGGCGGGCGCCGCCTGACCGAGGTCCTGAAGCTGGCGCCGACACCCCCGGCCAACGCGTTCGTGCCGAAGGAAGACCTCGCGAAGCCCCAGCCGAAATTCCCGCTCGATATTTTCTTCTGCGAGGACTGTTTCCACCTGCAGATGCTGGACGTGGTGGATCCCCGGGTCCTGTTCGAAAACTACGTGTACGTGTCCGGCACCTCGCCCTCCTTCGTGGCGCATTTCGAGGCGTATGCGAAGGACGTGATGAGCCGGTTTCACGTTCCGGCCGGGAGCTTCGTCCTCGATATCGGATCGAACGACGGCACCCTGCTCCGCTTTTTCAAGCAGGCGGGGATGCGCGTGCTCGGCGTGGACCCCGCGAAGAAGATCGCCGAGGAGGCGACGCGGAACGGGATCGAAACCCTGGCCGCGTTTTTCGCGCCGGCGCTGGCCGACAGGATCCGCGCGCAGCACGGACCTGCCCACGTCGTTGCAGCGAACAACGTGTTCGCACACATCGACGACCTGCACAGCGTCGTCGAAGGCGTGCGCGCGCTGCTGGCCCCCGAGGGCGTGTACGTCTTCGAGGTCTCCTACCTCGTCGACGTTTATGAAAAGACGCTGTTCGACACGATCTACCACGAGCACCTCGCCTACCACTCCGTGAAGCCGCTGATCACGTTCTTCAAGGCCAACGGCATGGAACTGATCGAGGCCCAGCGGGTTTCCAGTCATGGCGGATCGCTGCGCGGAATGGCCCAGCTCAAGGGCGGCCCGCACAAGGTCGGCGCGTCGGTTGCCGCAGCCGTGGCGCGCGAGGAACAGCTCGGTCTGGACACGGCCGCCACGTTCAAGACCTTCGGCGCGAACATCGACCGCTTGCGAAACGACGTGAACAAGCTGCTGAGCGCCTTGAAAAAGGAAGGAAAGGCCATCGCGGGCTTCGGCGCACCGGCCAAGCTGACCACGCTGATGCACCATTTCCAGATCGGGCCGGAGTTCGTTGATTATGTCATCGACGACAGCCCGCTGAAACAGGGCCTCTACACCCCGGGCTACCACATCCCCGTCGTGCCACCCGCGACGCTGTACGAGCGGAAACCGGACTACGTGGTCATCCTCGCGTGGAATTTCGCCGAACCGATCATGAAGAAGCACAAGGCGTACACGGACGCCGGTGGCCAGTTCATCGTACCGATCCCGGAACTCCGGGTGCTATGAAAACCACGGAGCAACACGGATAGCCACGGATGCGGAATCTTGAAATCAGTGTTCATCGGTGTCCATCCGTGGTTGAATGGAGTCCATGCTACAAACCGACATAGATGAGATGGCAAAACGGTTGGAGGATGTTGCGCCCGCGTTCAGCGGGAAGACCATCCTGCTGACCGGCGGCCGCGGATTCCTCGGCCGCTACTTCACGCGCGTCCTGGCCCGGCTGAACGAGACGACGCTCGAGAAGCCCTGCGAGATGATGGTCCTCGACAACCTCATCACCGCCGGCAAGGACGGCAGCGCGATCGAGTCGATCCCGCACTGCCGCTTCCTCAAGCACGACATCATCAAGCCGTACTGGCACGAGGGGCCGATCGATTTCATCCTGCACGCGGCGGGCATCGCCAGCCCGTTCTATTACCGCGCCTATCCGATCGAGACCCTCGAGGTGGCGGTCAGCGGCACAAAACACATCCTTGAGCTGGCCAAGTCCTCGCGCGCGCGCACGCTGTTCTTCAGTTCGAGCGAGATCTACGGCGACCCGGACCCGCTCCATGTCCCGATCGAGGAGAGCTACCGCGGGAACGTCGCGTGCCAGGGCCCGCGCGCCTGTTACGACGAGAGCAAGCGGCTCGGCGAGACCCTCTGCTATATCTACCACACAATGCACGGCGTGCCGGTCTGCGCGGTCCGGCCCTTCAACGTCTACGGGCCGGGCATGCAGGAGGCCGACTACCGCGTGCTGCCGAATTTTGCGAGCCGGATCAAGGGCAACCAGCCGCTGCACATCTACGGCTCGGGCGGGCAGACCCGGACGTTCTGCTACATCAACGACGCGATCGTCGGATTTCTCCTGACGCTCGCGCGCGGCGTGCCGGGCGAGGCCTACAACATCGGCAACCCGGAACCGGAACTGAGCATGCTCGATCTCGCCAAGCGCATCGAAAAGGTGCTGGGCCGGAAGATCAATTACGTCACGGCGCAGTATCCGGACAGCTATCCGGCGGACGAGCCGCAGCGCCGCTGCCCGGACATCCGGAAAGCGAAGCTTCAGCTCAAGTACGAACCGCAGGTCGACCTCGACGAAGGGCTCCGACGGTTCTTCGCGTGGACCGATACGGTCTATACCGGCAAGCAGTGAAACCTGCAACGGATCCCGTTCTTGATGATGTAGAGGCGCTTCGGCGAAGCGTCGCATGAACGAACGACGGCGCTTCACCGAAGCGCCTCTACATTGTTTGCGTTTGAGCAACATGACCCCAAACCTGAAACCACTCAGGCTCGGACTTATCGGCGCCGGCCGCTGGGCGCGCATCTACGCGAAGACCATCGCGACTCTTCCGGACGTTTGCATCGCGCGCATCGCCCGCCGTTCGTCGGCGCCGCCCGATTTCGCGCCGGCCGGCGTGGAATTCACGACCGACTGGAAAGCCGTGGCCACCGCGCGGGACCTCGACGGCGTCATCATCGCAACGCCGCCGGCCCTCCACGCGGAGATGGCGCTGGCCGCGGTCCAGTCCGGCCTGCCGGTCCTCGTGGAAAAACCGCTCGCCATGAATCTCGGCGAGGCGCAACGTCTCCGCGACGCCAGCGTGAAGCACGCGACGCTCGTCATGGTTGAGCACACGCACCTCTTCAGCCCGGCCTTCCGCGAGATCATGAAGATCGCGACGGGACTCGGCCCCGTGCGTGGCACGGTCTCCGAGGCCGGCAACTGGGGCCCTTTTCGCAGCGACATACCCATCCTGTGGGACTGGGGCGCGCATGACGTCGCCATGTGCATGGCCCTGACCGGCGCGATGCCGGCACGGGCCCGCGCGCGGATTGAGGAATCCCGGATGACCCCGGACGGCCCCGGCGAAACGGTGTCGATCCATCTCGAATTTCCGGGCGGCGTCATATCCGACATTCGTCTCAGCAACATGCTTTCCGGCAAGACGCGATTCCTGAGCGCCTATTTCGACTCGTGCTGCATGCTGTATGACGACGTCAGCCCGGTCAAACTGGCGCGGCTTGCGCCCGTGACACCGCCGACCTCTCCGGACCGGGCAACGGCACAGCCTGTCGCAGCACCCGCCGGAATGCCGCTCACGGTGGCGGTCCGCGAATTTTGCGCAGCGATACGGATCGGGGCGACGGACCGCTCATCACTCGATCTCGGCGTAAACGTCGTTGATGTGCTTGAGCAGTGTGCGCGCAGCATGTGACAGCCGTGCTGGAGGGGCAAGCGGGAGCCCTGGTCGCCTTCGGCGCCGCCGGAGGCGGGTAAACCCTGGTCGCCTTCGGCGCCGCCGGAGGCGGGTAAACCCTGGTCGCCTTCGGCGCCGCCGGAGGCGGGTAAACCCTGGTCGCCTTCGGCGCCGCCAGGCGGGTAAACTTGCCCCGGGAATGATCTCTGTCACTCGTCGAATTGCTGGATTAACAACATGATCGACCTACGACTTGCCATCACCACCGCCAGTTTCCTCCCTTGGACCGCGTTGAGCGTCCGTGCGGTCCGCCGCGTATTCGCTTTCGCGCAAACCAACGGGTTCGATGGCGTCGAGGTCCTGATTACACGCGCCGTGTGCCGCGGCTATCGCGGCGGCGCCTTTTCCGATCTCGCGCAACGGACGGTGTCGACGCACGAGGTCTGGAATCCGCGCGACACGATGTTGCGCGAGATTCTTCGTATCCTGCGCCGTAAACCGCAGAGCCGCGGGATGGTGCCCTACCCGATGGACGGCATTTTCTTCAACAACCGTGACGCCAGCGAAGGGGTTTTGTTCGACCTCGCCGCTGACGCGAACGGCATCGCGGTCGTCTCGCAACTAACGAGCCCGGTCACGGGCCGCCGCTACGAATCCGACCGGGCCGCGGTCCAAGTGCATTCCGACCTCGGCCCCGGCGGCGCCCACATGCCGCTCAGGAATGTTCGCGAGGCCGTTATCCGGGAGAACTATCCCGTCGTACTCGACACGAATCACGTCCGACGCCGCGTGCGCATGTGCGTGGACGGTTTCACGGAAATTGCGCCGCCCGTGGCCGGGCCGGACGACCTGTCGCTCGGCGGCATCGCGCGCGTCTGGCACGCGTTCAGCGACCGCGTGGCCCTGGCACATTTCCAGCCGAACAACGCCGCGGAGTTGAGGGAACTTCTCGGGCGCGGAACATTGCCTCCGTCGCTCGACGAATTCCGGGCCATCCTGCCTGCGCTTGCCGAACGTCGCGTGCCGGTGGTGATTGAGATCAGTCCGCCGATGGCGGCGGACGTGGCCGGCGGCAAGGCCCTCGCCCGGCAGGGGGCCACGACGGGCGCGGCCGAGGATGTGCTGCGCCGGGTCAAGGATGTGCTGGCTCGCGACGCCGCCATGGCGCAACGCTGACCAGCGCGGCCACGCAGGCCAGCATGCCCGCGGCCTGGACCCACAGCGACGTGTTTCCCGGTTCGTAGGCCAGTACGACCGTGTGCAACCCGGGCGGCACGGAGACGCCTTGGTAGATGTAGTCACAGCGCAACACCCTGGTTTTGTCGCCATCGATGTACGCATTCCACTGCGGCGCATACTTGTCAGCCACACGGAGAATCGCGAGCCGCTCGCACGATGTCTTCAACTGCACGCGGCCGGAGCGGTACTGCTCGATCTGTACCGAGCCCACGGGCCCTTCGGAATCGGACGCGGGCAGGCCAATGCCTGTATCGGTCGATACCAGCACCTTGGAAAACAGCTTGAACTCCTCGGACGGCAGGCGCCGCAGGGCCTCCTCGTCGTCAACGACCTCCCACCCCGCGACGAACTGGTAGCGCGCAGCCAACCCCCTGAACTTCAGGATGCCGTGCTGCCCCGGGGACGATGGTGTTCCGGGCGTAACGTCAACGCCGCCGCCGAAGGCGGGATAAGCGTTAAAGGCAAAGGCGATGTCGTACTGGTCCTTGCCACGCGGGTCGTTCTGCAACTGGGACAGCGCGCCGCCGGGGCCCATGATGAAGCTCGCGGCGGAGGCCTGCCATAGCTTGAAGGGCTGATCGTTCATCGCCCCGAGGAAACGCTTGTAGTCATCGGTCATGCGCATCTGCGTAACGTTCAACGAGGGGATATGGAAGTAAGGAAACGTGTAGGTCAGCCACAGGTTGTAGAAGTCAGTCTGTGAAACAAGGTACGGCCTCTGGCCCTGAAGCTCGTTTCGGAGAAACTTGACGGCCGCGTTTTCCCGGATGAAACCTTCGGCCGTGACCGTGTTCACATAGCGCGGGCTCACCACCAGCTGATCCGCCGCGGCGGCGCCGGTGAGGATCCAGGCGGCCAGCACAAGGTTTGCCTTCGTGCGAACGAGCGGAACAAACACACCCAGCGCAAGCATGGCGCCGGCAAAGAGCGTCATGATCGACGCGTGCTGAACCGCCGCGATCATCGTGTCGGCGATCGTCCTCGCCGCGTTCCCCCAGCCCATCGCGGCAAAGCGCGAGGCCACCTTGTCGGTGGACGAGGACATGCCCGAGGACCAGAGCGCGAAGAGAATGCCGATGGCCAGGACCGTGAACACGAAACGTCGGGCGATCTGTTTTCCACGATCGTCGGCCGCGAGGTCGGGCAGGTACCGGATCCACGCATCAAGACCGAATGCGGCGAGCGTGGCCAGCGCGAGTTGCGTGACCTGCATGAACTTCACGGGGTTGCGGATCGAAGCCATGCCCGGCAACTTGTAGAACAACGCATAGAGCGGGCAGAATTTACCCAACGCCAGCAGGTAGGTCACCAGGGCCACGGCCGTCCATGCGAGGATATCGCGCCGCTGTTCCGCCAGCAGGTTCCAGCGCCCGGCAACCAGGACCATCGCCCAGAACGCGAGCACGATGGGAATGGCGCCGAGGTAGAAGGTCTCCAGTTTGAAATTCTGGAAGCCCTGCTTGGTGGTCTCCCATTGCGCGGAGCGGCCCATACGACCCCAATACGGACCTTCGGGTTCGCCCGACCTCCATCCGGTGTAGCCGGGGGCGACAAAATCGATCGTCTCTTCCGGCGGCCAGCCCCACTGCGTGCAGTAGTCCCAGTTTTCCTGGGCGTTCTGCAGGTTGGCTTCCTTTTTCTCCAGCGAGTAGATGCCCATGGCGGTCGTGAGCGGCCTGTAGGACACGACCGAAAAGACCAGCACGATGGCAGCCAGCAGTTTCACCATCAGGACCACGTTCCATCCATACTCGCGGTGGATGGAATAGAGTGTGTAGCAGCCGAGGGCCATGGCGAAGAAGAAGCCGCTGTCCGCCTGTTCCAGGATCATGCCGCCCATCGCCCCGCCGGCGAGCACCGCATACGGGAGGCTCTTCCGGAGCACGGCCGCCTCCGAAAGCCACAGGTACAGCGCCGCAAACATCACCGCGCCGAATTTGCCGATGTGCCCGGCATATACGAGGAAGAAGGTGCTGCCGAGCCAGAACGCCACCAGGGCACCGAGCACGCACGCCACAGGATGGAGCCGCCGCAGCCTCAAGAACAGGCAGAAGGCGAACGAGGCGACCACCAGGTCTATGCCGTGGATCCAGTTGTTGAAAAAATTCAGCGGCAGCAGCCACAGAAGCAGGTTGGTCCAATTCAGGTTGAGAATGTTCGCCTGGCCGATGAGCAGCCCGTCGTCCCAGTACCCGAAAAACGAGTGCGGCATCGGGAACTTGCGCCCGGCCAGCGCGCCGATGTTGTCGTCGGTCGTAAAGAGGATGCGGCCCGGCGAAAGGACATCCCGGAAGACGATCACGGCAAAGAGCACGAACAGAATCAGGAACAGGGGTTTGTCCCCGATCGAGAAACGAGACAGCGCCTGTGCGGGCACAGGCGCTGCCTGGTCCGCTGTGGCAGGCGGCGGGGGTGCTTTGTTTTTCTTTTTCATGATCGTTGTATCCTGTGACCGTGCGGCGGCCGGCCGCGTGCTCACGATCCGCCCGGCGCGGCCCCGTTGGTGGTCGCCGCCGCTGGCGTGACAGGCAGAACCTGCACGCGGTCCACCAGCAGCGGCACCCGAGCCATATCCCACAGCGGATCGGTCAATTTCAACTGGTTGATGCCGGGCTGAAGTTCCAGCGGCCCGATCGGCCATTCATCCATCTGCCTGGCACCGAACGTGTGTTTCAGGTCCGACGTGATCTGGACCTGCTTGGCGCTCCCGACCGCGATGCCCCGCACAACCATGCGCACCACCACCGATGCGTCGCCCACATTCACGATATCCAGGGTTGCGGTTCGCTCGAGAACGCGCCAGTCGTGAAAATCGGACGTCTGAATGCGGAGGAAACCGACCGGCCCGGATTTCTCGAACCCCCATCCTTCGCCAAAGAAACAATCCAGCATCCTCCCTTCGCGCTTCATGCGCAGAATGTTGTCCTCACGGGTATTGTAGAATATTTCGACCACAAGGCGGTTGGTCGTGGAGGCATAGAAGTCGCCGCGTGATGCGAGTCCGAGTTCGCGGAGTTTGACTCCGGCCACATTGGTGATGCCTACATGGTGCGCGAAATACTGCCGCGGCCAGTCCCAGTTGCCCACGCCGGCCACGTCCCAATACTCCTTTGCGATTTCAAGATACGCGGCATCCGGGTAGCGCGCGAAAAAGCTCCTGGCGGTGTCGCGCCAGCGCTTCTGCAGGAAAACCTCGACGGGCTCATTGGGGATCGTAAACGTGAAAACGACGTTGGACGGTGGATGCACCCGGAGTTCGTTCCATGGCTCGAACCATCGGTCGACCAGCACCGGGGTTCCCCGGGGAAGATTCTTGTCCGCCCAGTGGACAATATCCCAATACGGGGTCGGCTGGCCGGTCATGGCGGTGCACAGGTGCGCGGGGTAGAGCAGGAGAAGCGAGGCCGCCACCGAGACCACCGCGGCGACCGCACCCGATGTCCGCTCGTTCCCTTTCAGCGCCCGCACGAGCAGCGCGGGGGCTTCGAGAAGACCGAGCGCCAGCATGCACAGGTAGGCCGGGAGAAGTCCGATGACATAGCGTGACTCAAACAGGGCCCCTGCCTGCTCCCGCGCGAGCATAAAGGAGATGATGCCGCCGATGATGAGGATGGGGAGCAGCAGCAGGTGCTTGCGCGTCCGACCGCACCGCGCGATGACCACCATACCGCCCACCAGTGCCGCAAGGGTCAGCAGCGCCCGAGGGAACGTTGCGCCCCAGGCAAACGACGTGGCGGCCTTGAACATCATCCCGCCGAACGTCTCCGTCGAAACGGCCACCGCCTTCATGGACGCTTCGCGAATCCCCCCCTGCGTTATTTGCCTCAACTGCGGCAGTGCCCACGGCGCAAAGAGCAGCGGCAGGCCGGTCACGACATAGCCTGCGATCAGGAACCACGCCTGGGAGGTCCACGTCTTGAGTTGCGTGATGCTCGGCGACTTCAGGATCTGCGCCAGCACCGTGCATCCGCCGCAAATCAGGCCTACGGTCCAACCGGTCGGCTGGCTGTACGTGAGCAGGAAGAAACCGGCAAGGTTCAGCAGGTAGAAGGAAAACGGAAGGCCCGCGGCCCGCTGCTGCCGGTCCTTCCAGGACTGCACCGACCAGACCGATCCCCATAACGCCATGCAGGCGCCCAGCACGAGGGGCGGATAGAAGTAGGCTTCGCGCGACATCTGGATGTGAAACGGATTCAGGGCGAAAAGCAGCGCGAGAAGAAAACCGCATCGTGCATTGCAGAGCCGGCGGCCGAGCCCGAAGGCGACCGGAATCGTGGCAATGCCCCAGAGCGCCGACGGCAAACGCAGGCCGAAGAACGTGACCGGGAGACGGAACGTGTCCATGAACCACTTCGTCGCCGCCATGGGGAATGGGAACTGCCCCGAGATGCCCAGCAGGTTCATCCAGTCGGTGAATATGCCTGCGGCGGTGACCGGCTGCTGGCAGATGCGCCAGAATTCAAGCGAATCAGCGCGCAGGGCGGGCACACCCAGCCGGACCAGGCGGAAATAGGCGCCGACCAGCGTCAGGGCGACAACACCGGCGGCCGTCGCATATCGCGCGTTGTAACGCAGTTTCATTCAGCCGCTCGCGCGACAGGCGGTACTTTGCGGCAGATGAAGACCAGGATGTCCTGTTTCACGTACTGGTAGACGCTGTAGGCCAGCGTCTTGTTGCGCAGAAGCGCCGCCCAGAGCCGGTAACTGTAGAACCAGCCGGCGATGCGCGTCAGCCAGTATGGAATCCCCGTGAAACACGGTCCGTTGTAGCGGACAATCCGCTCGATGTTGAGGCCTGCTTCCAGCAGGATATGCGTCATGTTCCTCTCCGCCGTCGGATAGCGGTGCGTGTAATCCAGGTTCCAGAATTCAAGGCCGAGGCTGAGCGCATCGGGCACGACCAGCACAATCAGTCCGTCGGGCTTCACCATACGTTCCAGTTCGGAGACGAATTCAAATGCCTTGGTGCCGTCCGCCAGGTGTTCCACCACGAACGACGAATAGGCGAGGTCGAAGGAACCGGGCGCAAGCGCCGCGGGCATGGGAGGAACTTCCGCATTCACGACCGTGAAAGACGTCCCCAGCAGGTCCAGCATCTTCTGGTTGCGGTCCACACCCGTGTAGTTCCAGCCCCGGGCCTTGCACGCTTCCGCAAAGAGTCCGATGCCGACGCCCACCTCCACGGCACGCACCCCGGGCGAGGTGTTGAGGTGGCGGGTGGCGAAATCGACAATGCGGTCCTGCCGGTACCTTTCCATCCGCTGAACGAACGGCGCCTGCCCCAATATTACATCCGAGTACCGATCGTACAATGCCATGACATGCTATTCCGTATTGCCTTGGGAAAACGCATAAAGTATATTCACATTGCTACTAACGCAACGTCTTTGTGAGATGCCCAACAGGATCAACATCATCAGCATCGGCGGGGGATGGGTCGTCAATAACAGGCACATTCCAGCCCTTCAGCAGTCGGGACTTTTCGATATCGTCGGCGTCGTATCCAAGAACCCCGACCACGCGCAAGCCACCGCCAGGAAACACGGAATCCCGAACAGCGCTCTTGCCGTCGACTTCAGCGGCGGCTGGCAGGCGAAGGCGGAGGCCGTAATGATCGGGACCTGGCCGGAGACGCACTACGAAATCGCCAAGGCCGCGCTCCTGGCCGGCAAGCACGTGCTCACCGAGAAGCCGATGACGGTGAAGCAGGAACATGCGGTGGAGCTGGCCGCGATGGCCAGGGAGCGAAAGCTGACGCTGGCCCTTGTTCACAACCTGCAGTTTGGACGCGCGGCGCAAAGCCTGCGACGGGACCTGGCCAGCGGCAGGCTCGGACCGATAAGGGCCGTCTATGGCGTACAGGTCTCCAACCACGCGCGCAAGATTCCGGCATGGTGTCACGCGCTGCCGCTGGGACTATTCTATGATGAGGCCCCGCATTTCTACTATCTCTTCCGCTGGCTCGCCGGCGACATGGAGCTTCTGCAATCCACCGTCTGGAAGGACGGGCGGCACGACCATACGCCCCGGATCGTCAGCGCGGAGTACCGCGCCGCAAAAGGATTCCCCGTGTTCCTCCATGTCAATTTCGACTCCAGCATCACGGAGTGGCACATCACGGTGATCGCCGAGAAGGGCGTCGCCCACCTGGACATGTGGCGGGACATCTACCACTTCCTGCCCAACGATGGCGTGCATGGCGCGAAAGACATTTTCATGAAAAGCATCCGGATGACGACGCAGCACCTGCGGGGCGTGTGGGCCAACGGTTTGCTTTACGTGCGGGGCGGCTACCTGTGCGGGAACAACGAAGTCGTATCCCGATTCCACCGCGCCATCCGCGGCGAGGACTGTTTGCAGGGCATGAACGCCGAAGAAGGCCAGCGCGTGACCGGCATGATGCATGAGGTGATCGCGAAAGCACGGTACTTCGAGTGACGACCATGGGTAGGCCCCGCGCTCCGCGCCGGCCCTGCCTCAACGAAGATGAATTTAAAAGTGTGCCCGGAACCAAAATCGGAAATGGGTTGAATCTTCAATGAATCACATTACAGTGCCGGCTTTTGTGTATGGTCAGACATCAAGCGGGCGATTTTCCGCCCTGGAACAATGGATGGTGCCATGAGCGAGGAACAGAAGAACGCGGCCACGCCGCAGACGGACACGCGGCCTTACGTGCTGGTGGTTCTGCCGGTGTATAACGAAGAGCGGCGACTGCGCGACGGCGTCCAGACGTTGTCCGCCTTCCTTCAATACCATGACGAATGCCGATGGAAAGTGCTCGTGGCCGACAACGCGTCGAAGGACGGGACCGCGGACCTTGCCAAGGTCCTCGCCAAGCAGATACCGGGCGTGGAATACCTGCACATCCCGCGCAAGGGCCGCGGTATCGCCTTGCGCACGGCCTGGGGTGAGACGAATTGCGATTACGTCTGCTATATGGACATCGATCTCTCCACGTCGCTGGTTGCCCTGATCCGGGCCGTGGAACTTCTCAAAAGCGGATCGGACATCGTGGTCGGCAACCGGCTGCACAAGGATTCGGGCGTCCGGCGCTGCCTCAAGCGCGAGTTTGTTTCGCGCAGCTACAACATCGTCATCCGCACGACGCTCGGGACGCACTTTCTCGACGCCCATTGCGGGTTCAAGACGGCCCGCCGTGCCGTGGCGCAGAAGATCCTTCCCTATATCGTGGACAATGAATGGTTCTTCGACACGGAGTTCCTCTTCTACGGCGAGAAAATGGGGTACTCCATCGTGGAGATCCCCGTGATCTGGACGGAAGACATGAACACCAAGGCCAAGATCTTCAAGGACGCGTCCGATGATTTGAAAGGCCTCTGGCGGCTGAAGTTCCACAACACCTTGAAACCGGGAGATGCCGTAAAGTGAACGTTCTGGTCACCGGCGGCGCCGGTTACGTGGGCAGCGTTGTTGTCGAAGTCCTCCTCCGCGAAGGATGTTCCGTCGTCGTCGTTGACAACCTGAAGGAAGGACACCGGTCCGCGTTATCCCCGAACGTGCCGTTCGTTCAGGCGGACATCGGGAACCGCGACAGCATCAAGAAAACGATACGCGAGAACGACATCGAAGCCGTCATCCACATGGCGGGCGAGACGCTCGTCACCAAGTCCATGACGCACCCGGAGGACTACTTCATCAACAACGTCTCCAAGGGCATCGAGCTCCTGGAAGCGCTTCGGGAAACCGGGGTCAAGCGGATCATCTTCTCGTCGACTGCCGCGTTGTTCGGGAACCCGCAGTTCACGCCCATCACCGAGGAACATCCGGCCCAACCCATCAACGCCTACGGACGGTCCAAGCTGATGTTTGAGGAAATGCTCGAGTGGTACCACACCGCGCACGGGCTCAACTATGTCTGCCTGCGCTACTTCAACGCGGCCGGCGCCACGGAGCTTCACGGCGAATGCCACCGGATCGAAACGCACCTGATTCCGCTGGTGCTCGACGTCGCCCTCGGCAAGCGGGAGCAGGTCAGCATGTTCGGCGCCGATTACGAAACACGCGATGGCACGTGCATCCGCGACTACATCCACATCGATGATCTGGGCCGCGCCCACGTCGCGGCCCTTCGGCACATGGACACCACCGGCCCGCAAAAACTGAACATGGGCAATGGTTCCGGCTATTCCGTGAAAGAGGTCATTGAAGCAGCGCGCCGGGTCACCGGCAAACCGATCAAGGCCGTCCATGCGCCGCGTCGTGCCGGCGATCCCGCCGTGCTCGTGGCGTCGTCAGCCCGCGCGCAACGGCTCCTGCAATGGACGCCCCGGTATCCGACGATCGAGCAGATCGTGGAATCAGCCTGGAAATGGCACGTGAAGTATCCCGGCGGCTATCCGGACTGACAGGTCATCTCCACTCGTAGCTCTCGACGCTGAAAATGACCTTGCTGCCGCACCGGTCGAGGAAGAAAGGCATTTCCCGGTAGCTGCGCATGGCCTGTCGCAAGGCCGCCTGCTTTTCCGTGACGCAGTACGCGAGCAGGAACCCTCCCCCCCCTGCCCCACTGATCTTGCATCCGAGCGCGCCGCCCTCCATCGCGCACTGCACCATCTCATCGATCTTGCCGCTCGAAATGCCTGACGCGAGGTCCTGTTTCAAGCGCCAGTTCTCTTCCAGCACACGTCCCACCTCGTCATAGACGCCGTCCATGAGCGCGTGGCGCAGCCGCTCCGCCAGGTTCTTGATGTCGTCGAGGCGCGACCGGTTTTCGCTGTTTTTCTGCGATTGCTCGCGGAGGATGCCCTCGGACTGGCGCGTGACGTTGGTATAGAAAAGCAGCAGCTTCGAGCTCAGCTCCTGGCGTCCCTTGCCGATGGGCAGGTCCTCGACCACCACGGAATCGTCAGGCAGGAACTGGATGTGTCGAAGTCCGCCGTACGCCGCAATGTACTGGTCCTGCTTGCCGATCGGCTTCTTGCAGATATCGATTTCAACCTGGCACGCTTCGCGGGCGAGTTGCTCGGCATTGACCTGCAACCCGCGGTAGGCATAGAACGCATTCAGCAGTCCCACGGTCAGACTGCTCGACGAACCCAGGCCGGATCCTTCCGATGGGATGTCGGCCATGATGGCAATCTCCACCCCTTTGGATACGCCGGCCATGCGCATCGCTTCGCGGACGAGCTCGTGTTTGATCTCGTCCACGGAATCGACGATCTCTTTCCGGGAGTAGCTGATATAGATCTTGTCGTCGAAGCGCTGGTTCAGAATCACATAGATATACTTGTCGATCGCCGAACTGACGACGGCGCCCCCGGCCTGCCGGTAATAACCGGCCAGGTCCGTCCCTCCTCCAGCGAGGCTGATCCGTAAAGGCGTCTGCGTAATGATCATTCGTGTCCTTCCCTCTCCCGGCCCCCAAGCCGTGACCACGTTCTCCAGGCGCGACGGAGACGCTTTCACGTCCCCGGATCGCAGCCCTGCTTGCGAATCGGATAAACATACATTTTGCCAACCACCAAGGGCAAGATGTCAAAATCGAAATCCATGGGGAAAGACCGTGTAGCGTGATGTTTTCAGACGTGTTTACTTTGGTCGACAGACCTGTACTATGATAGCCAACTGCCAAGAGGTTTCAACCGTGAGCAAGCCATCCGCCCAACAACGCCTGTCCGTCCCGGGGAAAATAGCCTTCTCCGTCGTCCCGCTCCTGCTCCTCCTCGGCGGCGGCGAGCTGGTCGCCCGACTCTCCGGGAAGGACTTTTCGATCAAGCGCTTTTTCTACATCGCCGGCGGCCACGAGGAATACTACGGGACGAGCAAGCTCTCCGTGCCCTACCAGGCGCACCCGCCCTACTACTGGACCGGACAGCCCAAGGCGGGTTTCTTCAACAGCGACGGGTTCCGCGGCCGCGAGTGGATCCTCGACAAACCGCCCGGCACGACGCGCATCGCCATCATGGGCTGCTCATGTACGCTCGGCGGACAGGAACCCTACGCGGACCGCATCGAACGCGTCCTGAGGCAGGCCCTCGGGGAAGAGAAATACGACGTGCTGAATTTCGGCATCGGCTCGAGCAGCACGCACCAGGTCCTGCAGATCCTTCAGAACCACACGCTGAAGTTCAAACCCGACGTCGCCACGCTGTTCAGCGGCTGGAACGACCGCTGGGTGCACGACGGACGCCGCGACGCACAACACAAACTCCCCTCCGCGACCAGCGCCGGCCTCTGGGACTTCCTCACCGGCCACTCGCAGCTCTTCAAGGCGATGGTGTACCGCGCGGACACGTACGGCAACGCGAAACCGCAACAGCGCGTGCCGCCGGCCGACTACGCCCGCAACCTGCGCAGGTTCGTGAAAATCTGCCGCGACCACAACATCCGTCCCGTCCTCTGTACGACGCCCGACGGTTTGCCGGCATCCTCCGTCCTCGACCGCTTCAACGAGAACAAAAAGAAACGGGACTGGGATTCCGATCTGTTCGACCTCTACAAGGACAAGGCCGACGACCCCATCGCGGTCTGGAACTACATCCAGAAGCTGTACAACGACACGGTGAAAGAAGTCGCGGCGGACGAGAACGTCGACCTGATCGACCTCGACGCGGAGGTCGCCGCGCGCCGCAAGCTGTACGAGGAGCCGCCCTTTTTCTTTTTCAAGGACGGCATTCACTTCGCCGAACTGGGCCTCCAGGAACTGGCCGGCATCTACGCCCGGCACCTGGTGCGGGGCGACGACCGCGACCGTCTCGCCGCATACCTCGACTCGCCCGCGTACTACCTCACCAACGCATACCAGTTCGCCCGGCAGTACCAGTTCTATGTTGCGGACGAATTCATACGGCGCGGCGAAGCCCTGCAGGGCGCGCCCTACGAAGGCATCAACGACCTCCGAACCGAGATCTCGTCCAACGAGACCTTTTACACGACATTCGACATGGCACGCATCGAACTTTCCAACAGGGGCGACTACGACAAGGCCGAGGTGGGGCTCAAGCAGGCCCTGGACATGCGACCGGACGAGCACAACATCCGCCTGGAACTGGCGAAGCTCGCGTACGACCGCGGCCAGTATGAGAAATGCATCAACTACGCGCTCGGCGAGAAGGTGAACTACAAACCGGAAAACCTCTACAAGGCCCTCTGGATGGGCGTGGAAGCAGCCAATGCCCTGCGCCGCTCGGACCTCGTCATCAAGATCCTGCAGGACATTCGCCGCCTCTTCCCGCAGGACGAGCGCGCCCGCCAGATCCTCGCACAGGCGGGGATGTAGATAGATGACCGTTCGGCCCCCGGCGGCGCCGAGGTTCCGCCACAGGCCATGGGCATCAATCCAGGCCGTAACGATGCAGGCGGATTGGCCACGAAGAGGCACGAAAAGGCACAAGAAGAAGTTGCGGATCAAGAATCAGGCGCGCCGGTCGCAAGCGCGGGCGGCTGGCGTCGGTCTGCAGACGCCTTGCAGCTGGGTTCGCGGCGCCACAACGATGGGTGTCGTACTTTTGCAACAGGCTGCTAGCTTCCTTGTGCATCTTGTGCGTTTTCGTGGCTATCGATGTGGTTGCGGCTCTGCCGGGGTGGGTTTCTCGTGGTTCCCTTTTGCGCTTTTTGCGGTTTCCTTTTCCACGCCTTCCGTGGTTTCGGAGGTCTATGGCGGTGGAGAACCTACCCGCGCACGGCTTCCGCAATCGACTCACAGAGGTAGTCGATGTTCTTCCCGGTGATGCCGGCCACATTGATGCGGCCGCCGGCGACCATGTAGATGCTTTTCTTTTCGCGCAGGAACCTGACTTGATCGTCGGTCAGCCCGCTGAACGAGAACATCCCCTTCTGGCGGATGATGAACGAGAAGTCGCCGGGCACGCCTTTTTTCTTGAGCGCGTCCACGAACAGGTTGCGCGTGGATGCAATGTGCTCGCGCATCGCCGTCAGTTCCCCGATCCACTGTGCGCGCAGGTTCGCGTCGCCCAGGATCTTCGTCACGATCAAGCCGCCGTGCGCGGGCGGATTCGAATAGTTCACCCGGATGGCTATCTCGATGTTGCTGAACGCGGCGTCGGCCGATTTCGCGTCCGCCGCAACCAGCGTCAGTGCGCCGGTGCGGTCCTGGTACAGGCCGAAGTTCTTCGAGAACGAACTCGCCACAAGCAGTTCCGGGCACGCCTTCGCCAGCGCGAGCAACCCCGCGCGATCCTGCTCCAGCCCCGTGCCGTAACCCTGGTAGGCAAAGTCGAGGAACGGCATCCAACCCTTGGAACTCGCGATGGCCGCGATGGCCAACCATTGGACATCGCTCAAGTCCACACCGGTCGGGTTGTGGCAGCACGCATGCAGCAGCACGATGTCGCCCGCCGGCACGTTCGCCAGCGCTTCCTTCATCCTGTCGAACGCCAGGCCCCTGGTCGCTGGATCGTAGTACGGATAGTCCTCCGACGTGATGCCCGCCGCGGCAAAAACGGCCTTGTGGTTCGCCCAGGTGGGACTGCTCACCCAGACCTTCGCGTTCGGGAAGAACTTCTTCAGGAAATCCGCGCCGACCCGCAGCGCCGCCGTGCCGCCGGGCGTATGCGCCGTCCGCGCACGCCCCGCCGTCAACACGTCGTGGCCCGCGCCGAAAATCATCTCCTGCACCTGCCGCCCGTATCCGGGATCGCCCACGATCGGCATGTACGACTTGGTCACGGCTGAGGCCAGGATCACCGCCTCCGCCGCCTTCACCGCGACGAGGATCGGCGTCTGCCCGTTCTCATCCTTGTAGACACCCACGCCGAGGTTGACCTTCTTCGGATTCGGATCCTTCTTCCACGCCTCGGTCAGGCCGAGGATCGAATCGGGCGGCGCTGCGGCAATGCTGGAGAACATGGTGGCGACCTCTGTAGTAGACATGATCTTCTCTGGCGTTAGGTTGTCTTCGTTGGTTTGAGGACAGGCGGGAATCGTAATCCAGACGCATCGCGTGACAAGCCCGAAGTACTGGGCACCTGTCGTGGTTGAGAGTCGGGTTGTGGGGTCAACGGCCGACCGGCGACTGCACGGGAAGGAGGATGCGGAACGTCGTCCCCGTTCCCATGTCGCTTGTGAAATCAATGTGACCGCCGTGTCGCTCCACGATGCCGTAGCTGACGCTCAGGCCCAGACCCACACCGCGGGGCGAGCGGGTCGTAAAGAAGGGATCGAAGACCCTGCCCTGATCCTCCTGCGCGATCCCGGCGCCGTTGTCATGAATGCGGATCACCAACCAGGGATCTTCTTTTCGCACAGCGATTCGGATTTCGCCACCCTCGCTGCCCTTCTTTTCGATCGCGTCGCCGGCGTTGTTGATCATGTTGACCAGCACTTGTTCGATCTGCCGCCTATCCGCAACAATAGTCTCCACCTCAACCTCTTCGAGCACGACAACAATGCCGGCCTTGTCAAGATCAGCCTGCCGGAGAGCAATAGTATTCGATATGGATACCCTGATGTTGTACGGACCCCATTCGGGCTTTATCGCCTTGGCATAGTCGAGCATGTCCACGGTGATTTTGTTGGCTCTTCTGGGAACTTGGGGGCTAATTTAGAAATCGATGCGACGTTATCCGGCGGCGTTGAACACGTGCGTTGTTATAACCCGCTCCCATGGAGGGAGCGATGGCAAGGAAACGCGCGCGAGCAAAGCGATGGACGGT
>JAZDKY010000021.1:0-5085 GCA_043802525.1 bacterium | reverse complement strand
CGGGCACGCACCCGCGCGCGGGCCATCAATTGTTCATCCTTCACCCGGGCTGTATCTTGGTCGCCGCGGCGCTCTGCCGCCGCGGGGGCTTTCGCGGCGACGGAGCGCCGCGGCTACAACGAGGCACAATCAGTGCGCCGCCGCAGGATCCTTCTCCGTGCCGAGCAGTCCATCCACGAACGCAGCCGGATCGAACGGCGCGAGGTCGTCTTTGCCTTCGCCGAGACCCACGAACCGGATCGGCACGTTCATTTCCTTCGCAATCGCGAAAATGAAACCCGCCTTGGCCGAGCCGTCCAGCTTGGATATGACGACGCCGGTCAGCGGGACGACGTCGTGAAACACCCGCGCCTGCGCGAGGGCGTTCTGGCCCATGGAGGCATCGAGCACGATCCACGTTTCGTGTGGCGCGCCGGGCAGTTTCTTGCCCATCGTGCGTCGCACTTTCTGCAGTTCATCCATGAGTGGTTGTTTCGTATGCATTCGCCCCGCCGTATCAACGATCAACACGTCGATCTTGCGCGCGACCGCGGCATCGATCGCATCGAACGCCACGGCGGCCGCATCCGCACCCGTGGCGCCGGCGACCACGTCGCAGCCCACCATGTCGGCCCAGAGCTTCAACTGATGCGAGCCCGCGGCGCGAAAGGTGTCCGTGGCGCCGAGCAGCGCCTTGAGCCCCGTCCGGTTTGCCAAATGGGCCAGCTTGGCGCTCGTCGTCGTCTTGCCCGAGCCGTTGATGCCGACGACAAGCACGGTGAAGGGTCTTTCCGATGTGCCCCACGCAAACGGTTCTGTCGGCCCGAGCGCACGGAGCAGCAGGTTCCGCAGCGCCTCGAGCGGAGCGATCCTGTGTTCCTTGGACGCCTTCTCCAGTTGAGGGATAATCTCCCCCACCAGTCGCGCCGGCAGGTCGGCCTGCAGCAAGGTGCTTTCAAGGTCCTCGAGCGTTTCCGCGTCGACGCGGCCCGTCGCGCGGAAGATCCGCCCAAGCGCCCCGGCAATGGATTTGCGCGTCCGGGATAGAGCCTCAATCCAAGTAGCCATGGGACCTTAGCGGGAAGGAAGGAATTCAACCACGAATGAACACGAAGGATCACGAAGGGGAAGCTCGGCAACCATTTCCCAGCAGCGCTGAAAACATTCGTGCGAATTCGTGTCCATTCGTGGCTTCTTCATTCCGGAGTTGTGCGTGCCGGCATAGCGGCCCGGGCCGGGCGGACCATGTCCTTGCGGGCGCGGTCGAGGATACCGTTCACAAACTTGCCGGATTCCTCGGTGCTCAGTTCCTTGGCAATGTTCACCGCCTCGTTGATCGAGACCACGGGCGGGATGTCGTCGCGGTGCATCATTTCGAAGAGTGCGACGCGCATCACGTTGCGGTCGACGCCGCCCATGCGCTTGATCTCCCAGTTCGCCGCGTAGCGCTGGAGCTGTTCGTCGATCGCCGGCTTGTTCGTGAGGACGCCGTGAACGAGTTCCTCCATGAACGCGCGGAGCTTGGGCCCGGCCTTGCGGCCGCTCCAGAATTCAACCAGCGCCTCCGGCAGTTCACCTCCATTGAAATCCACCTGGAAGAGGAACTGAACCGCCATCAATCGAGCTTCGTGTCGTCCGGTCATATTATATTGTCAATCGGTCACGCGAAGCGTGACCCTCCAGCCGGAGGGACGCGCTCCGCGCGTCCGTCTGGTACCTAAAGTTTCCTCGCCAAATTCGCCATCTCGATCGCGGCCTGCGCGGCGTTCCATCCGCGGTTGCCGTGCTTGGTCCCGCAGCGCTCCATGGCCTGTTCGAGGTTTTCCACGCCGATCACACCATCGATGACCGGAATGCCGGACTCCAGCGAAATCTGCGAGCACGCACGCGCCACCTGCTGGTTGATGATCCCCGCGTGGCCCGTCGCGCCCTGGATGACCACCCCCAGCGCGATCAGCGCCGCGTTCTGCTTTGCGTCCGCGAGCTTCTTCAGCGCGAACGGAATTTCGAACGAACCCGGGACCCACACCACCGTGACGTCCTTGTCGGACGCGCCGTGGCGGACGAGACAGTCCATCGCCCCCTCGAGCAGGTTCTTCGTGAACAGGTCGTTGAAGCGGCCGACCGCGATGCCGAATTTCAGTCCCTTGGCGTTGAGATCGCCGGATAGGGTGTTTGTGCTCATAGTTGCCCTTTTGCCTTGGGGGTCTTGGAGTGCTGGAGTGTTGGGCTGGTCAAGCCGCACTCATCACTCCAATACTCCATCACGCCTCATAGGATGTGACCCAATTTGGTCCTCTTCGTCTCCAGGTAGTTTGCATTATACATTGTGCTGGGCAGGACAAGTCCCACGCGCTCGGCGACATGGAGCCCGAAATCCTCCAGGCCTGAAATCTTGCGCGGGTTGTTCGTGACGAGCCGGAGCTTCTTGATGCCGATATCGAGGAGCATCTGCGCCGCAATCGAGTACTCGCGCGCGTCAGGCTCGAAGCCGAGCTGTTCGTTCGCCTCCACGGTATCGAGGCCGGATTCCTGGAGCGCGTACGCGTGGATCTTCTGTTCCAGCCCGATTCCGCGGCCCTCCTGACGCATGTAAAGCAGGACCCCGTGGCCCTCGTCCGCGATCATCTGCATCGCCTCGCGCAGTTGGGAACCGCAGTCGCACCGCAGCGAGCCAAACGCATCCCCGGTCAGGCATTCGCTGTGCACCCGGACGTACGGCGCGTCCTGCGTCGCCGGATCGCCCATCACGAGGGCCAGGTGGCGTTTGTCGTCGACCAGCGAGCGGTACATTCGCATCTTGAACACGCCGACGTCGGTCGGGAAGTTGATCTCCTCCTCCCGCTCGATGAGGCGCTCGGCCTTGCGCCGGTACGCGGCGATCTGCGAGACGGAAATCATCTTGAGCCCGTGCCGGGCAGAAAACTCGACGAGATCCGGCATCCGCGCCATCGCCCCGTCGTCCCGCAGAATTTCGCAGATGACGCCGGCCGGCTTCATACCCGCGATCCGAGTGATGTCCACCGTCGCTTCCGTGTGGCCTGGGCGGCGTAGCACGCCGCCCTCGACGGCCTCGAGCGGAAACACGTGGCCGGGCCGGACCAGGTCAGCCGCCGTCGTATTTTCGCCGACCAGGAGCGAAACCGTGTGCGCGCGGTCATGAGCGCTGATGCCCGTGGTTACGCCGAACCGGGCATCGACCGATTCCATGAACGCCGTCCGGAACGCATTGCCCTCGCCGTGCGGGACCATGCGCGAAAGACCCAGGCCGGCCAGCATCTCGCGCTCCATCGCCACGCAGATCAGCCCGCGCCCGTAGCGTGCCATGAAATTGATGACCTGCGGAGTGGCTTTTTCCGCGGCGACCACGAGGTCGCCCTCGTTTTCCCGGCGTTCATCGTCGGCGATGACAATGATCTCGCCGCGCCGCAAGGCCGCCATCGCTTCATCGAGCGTGTCGAACCCCCACTTTTGTTGATCGGTGCCCATAAAAAAAAACCCCGAAGACCTGTTCTTCGGGGCACATAAAACCGCACCACGGATCGTCCCAAAGGAGGATCCGCAGCGCCGATCTTCTTGCATCCAGACTTTACTGTCGGCTGCAGGTATCCCCTCATCAGGGAGTACTGCATCAATCCCGATCTTGTGAATCCACAAGGAACGGGAGTCGCGGGCTTCACCGCCGATCGGGAATTCTTGGACCTCAATGGAGGTCGTAGTCACCCTGCCCCGAAGATCGTTATGACTGCTATTGCCGGGAAAGTTACACTGCCGCAGGGGCTTGTGCAAGAAGGGTTTCGGGAAGAGACTTTCTGCGGTATTGAGCGGCCGCTGCGACGAGCATTACGGTCATACACGGCGCGCCCCTGCGTGGCGCGACTACAAATCGCCAGAGCTTTCGCCGGAGTCTTGCGCCCCACAAAGCGCGCAAATGCCTCTTTTGGAAGAAGTAATAAAATCACACATCTCCGCGCCAGGGCCGTCCGTGAACTCGGCACGCATCTTCTCCAGCGCCTGCTTCACATTCAGGCCCGATCGGTAGAGCAGCGCAAACGCCTTCTTCACTTCGGCGCGCTGCGGCGGCGTCATGCCGGCGCGTCGCATGCCGACAACGTTGAGGCCCGCGATCTGGTTCACCGCCACGCCGTGCACCGTGCAGAACGGCGGAACATCCTTCCCAATCCCCGCGCCACCCGACACCATGGCCAGCCGTCCGATCCGCGTGAACTGGTGCACCACCACATTGCCGCTTAGAAACGCACGGTCCCCCACTTCGACATAACCCGCGAGCAGGACGCCATTCGCGAGGATGACCTCATTGCCCAAGACCACGTTATGCCCCAAGTGCGAGTTCACCATGAGGAAACAACGTTCGCCGACGACGGTCGATGTGCCTTCCTTGGTGCCGCGATGGATCGTCACGTTCTCACGGATCACGGTCCTGGCGCCAATCACGACGCGGCTCTCCACGCTCTCCTTGAACGCAAAGTCCTGCGGCGTGTCGCCGAGTACCGCCCCGGCGTGGACGTCACAGCCCGGACCCAATGTCACAGGGCGGTAAATCACGGCATGGGGCCCGATCCGGCAGCCTTCGCCGATCTCCGCCCCGGGCTCGATTACAGCCGTTGGATGGATGGATGACATGGCAGTCAGTCGTTGAATTTGACGAGTCCCGATTCGCGCACGCTGAGGAAATCCTTCTCCTGACCCGCCGTCGCGCGGCCGAGGATCACGTGGTCCAGCACCTCGATGTCGACAATCTTCCCCGCCTCCACGAGCTGCCGCGTGATGCGCAGGTCCTCCGCGGACGGCGTCACGTCACCCGACGGATGATTGTGCAGCACGACAATGGCGGCGCTGGATGAACGGATCGCCTCTTTGAACACTTCACGGGGGTGCACGAGGCTCGTATCGAGAATGCCCTTGGTGATCTCCACCGGCGGCCGCCGCAGCTTGTACTTCTTGTCCAGCAGCAGCGTCCAGAACACCTCGCCCTCGCACGTGCGCGCGCGGTCGCGCACGAGCCGCGCCGCGTCCTCCGGCGTCCGGACAAGCGGCTGAGCGGGAAGAGCCTCGCCGTTCAAACGCCGGCCCAGTTCCAGCGCG
>JAZDKY010000020.1:0-37160 GCA_043802525.1 bacterium | reverse complement strand
TGCGTGGATACTCCGCGAGGTGGCGGAAGCGTATGGGCAGGAAAACGGTGCCAAAAATCGAGCCATAGGGCACTTTTCAGATGTCAAATCACAGTCAACTTGTTAGTGAACAAGAAGTTAGCAAGGTCCGACCCCGAGGGGACTGCAAACGGCTCATGCGCGACGTTAGAGTCAAGAAAATGAAGAATATACTGATAATCGGACCTCCGGCCTCGGGAAAGCTGACTCTTGCGAAGGAACTGGCGAGACGTCATGGGCATTTTCTATTTGATAATCACCGCTCAATCGATGCGATCACCGTCCTGACAGTGAATCAGGCACAAGTTCCTCAAGAATTGCTGCACAGCGTCCGAAAAACAGTATTAGCTGTGGCCACGCAAGGCAAAGTGCCGACGATATTCACAATGGTCTATGACCACCCCCATGATAGCGAGATTATGGATGAATACGTGACCGCATTGACGAACGAGCAATCTCCACTGATCGTCCAGCTACATTGCGATGTCCAAGACTCAATGCGCCGCTGCACCGACGACTCTCGAGTGTCCACATCAAAAATCACCAAACCGGACACCATTTTAGAAGTCTGTTCTGCCCACGACCTCAATTCTGATTACAAGCCGGCATCAAAGGATGTTTTGCATATCAACACGTCAAGAGAGCATGTTGCTGCCGCAGTTGAGAAGATTGAAGAGAAACTCTAATCGGGTCCCCGTGACTAACTAAGTATTGCTTAGTCAGCCACGGGTCCCACACCACCGTACGTGCGGGTCCGCATACGGCGGTTCCGATTAGATACGGGCGTTTGGCCCGTAGTGGAGAGTGATCCACAACGTGCGCATGTCGGGAACCCCTTGTTCATGTAGCCACCGGTTGTTCAGGGCGCGTTGGAGGAGGCTGTTGCTGCTCATCCTCCAGTAGTCCTTACGACTGCGGGAGGCCAGCTTGACCTCGTCGGGCCGGATGCCCAGCGAGATCAGATGTCTCCGGCGGGTCCGTGGTTGCTTCCAGCTTTTCCAGTAGTACAGCCGCACTCTCCGCCTGACCCATTCGTCCAGTTCCACCATCGCCGTATAGGCATGGCTGAGGCTGAAGTAGTTGAGCCAGCCGGTGACATAGCGACGCAGTTCGTCGATGACGTCCTGTACGCGATGCCCCCGGTTGCGCCGGGTGATTTCCCTCACCCGTTGCTTGAAGCGTGCATAGGCTTTCACCGTCCACACCGCTCTTCCGCGTGCGCCGATCTGGAAGCCCAGAAAAGCACATTGGCGGAGCGGCGCGCTCCGGCTCTTGACCCGGTTGACCACCAGTTGAAGCTTTCCCTCCACATAGCGCACCAAGCTCGCCATCACCCGCTCGGCCGCCTTCGCGCTCTTCACCATGATCAGGAAATCGTCCGCGTAGCGGGCGAAACGATGCTCGCGGCGTTCCAGTTCCTTGTCCAAGGGGTCCAGCGCGATATTGGCCAGCAAGGGCGACAGCGGCCCGCCTTGCGGCACGCCGAGAGGCGTAGCCTCCCGGCATCCGTCGGGCAGGACCACCCCGGCTTGCAGGTAGCGGCGGATCAGGCCCAACACCTTTCGGTCCCGGACCTTCTCCCGCACCTGCCGCATGAGGCGGTCATGAGGCACCGTGTCGATGAACGACTTCAGGTCGCAATCCACCGCATGGCGGCGGCCTTCCCTCCAGCAGGCTTCCACCTCCCGCACCGCCTGATGGGCGTTGCGGTTCTGGCGGAAGCCGTAGCTGTGTTTGCTGAATCCACCCTCAAAGAGTGGGTTCAGCACTTGCGCCAACGCCTGTTGGATCACGCGATCCAGCACGGTCGGCACGCCCAACGGTCGTTCGGTCCCGTCGGGCTTTGGAATGAACACCCGGCGCACCGGCGCCGGGCGGTACGGCCCCTCCATGAGCTGGACGCGCAGTCGCGGCCAGTGTTCCCGGCAGAACGCCGGAAACGCTTCGACGGTCATCCCATCGATGCCGGGTGCCCCTGCATTGGCTTTGACTCGTCGCCAAGCCGTTCGCAGGTTCCCCGGAGCTACGACATCCTCCATCATGGACGGCTCTTGAATCGTCCCATGCTTCCCGTCGGGA
Source organism: bacterium (assembly GCA_043802525.1). Lineage (GTDB taxonomy): Bacteria > Verrucomicrobiota > Kiritimatiellia > CAIVKH01 > CAIVKH01 > JAZDKY01. The sequence continues at coordinate 35,063 of JAZDKY010000020.1, read as the reverse complement.
CGGCTCTCATCCACGTCTCGCCGTCCGGCTTGATCGGCGTGAATGTCCTCCCCGCGGTCGGACGGTTCCTCTTCGGTTCGGCCCTTCATGTCCTGCCAGATCTCCGGTGTCGTAGTTTACACGGGCGTCTTTCAGCCCCCGGCTGGCCAGCCACTACTATGGCTTCTGCTGACTTCCCATCGGGTCGCCCCGGCGGGATCTCCCCAGGTAAGAACGCAGTCCTCCCGCGCGCAACGGCTCCATTTACCTCCCGGACTGGGTCGGACGGCTTTGCTGTGTTGTGCCAGCTCGCCTCGCCCGGTCGGCCTTCTATGGAGTTCTTGTTCATCCGCTCGCGCTTCTTGCCTAGTCTTCCTCCAGCCGAGCAATTACTCGCCCGACCTTGACCTCGGCTAGTGCTTACCATGTTGCTATCGCTTCATGTTCGACTCTCGCACAGGGGACTTGAACCCCATCAGGACTGCGCCCATGCTGGGCGCACACAAGCGGTTGGTGGCTACGGCCGCTTTGCGGCCGCGCCACAGCCGTGTCGTTCGCCAGACCAAGACGAAATTGACAGTGTGATCACTATACTGTACAGTCATGTACATAAAGGACGAAATATGACCACAGTTCAATTCACCGAATTCAGACGTAATGCCTCCGGGCTATTGACACGTGTTGAGAAGGGCGAGGTCCTTCTTGTTGTCCGGCACGGACGCCCCATCGCCGAAATAGCTCCTGTTTCTCAAAATGAGGGGCGAGTGCCCTCGTGGAAGCGACCTGGTGTCCGGCTCGTTTCCAAAGGGGTTCGACTCTCTGCGGCCATACTAAAAGAACGGGCTCATGAAGACGTTCTTTGATTCTTCAGCCTTCGCCAAACGATATATCGCGGAGCAAGGCTCGGATGTTGTCGACGATATATGCCAGGCGACCGCCCAACTCGCCCTGTGCGTAATCTGCGTACCAGAGATCATCTCGGCGCTGAATCGGAGAGTACGAGAGAAAGTTGTCAGCCGCTCCGACTATGCAACCGTCAAGGCGCGCATCCTCGAGGACGTGCGAGACGCGGAAATCATCAATCTGACAGATGAGGTCGTGTCCTACTCGATGCTCATCATGGAGCAGAATCCGATCAGGGCCATGGATTCTCTGCACATAGCAGCGGCCAAGGCATGGCATGCCGACCTGTTTGTGTCAGCCGACAAAGAGCAGGCGCGTGCGGCCCATCGCATGGGACTGAAACACAAGCTGATATGAAGAGGCGAACCAGCACCTCCAGAGTGCCTTCCGGGGCACAAGTGAATATTGGAAGAAATAATAGGAGCACCCATGCGGTGGAGTTTGCGTTGTTCCCGCGGCGGGAATAACGCGACCCGCCCCCGACGCGTTGCATCACGTCTTTGCCTGCGGGCGCGTCCGCGTGCCCGCAGGCAAACCGGCCTATTCATGAACGCTTTTTCGTTCATGAATAAGCCGGGCTAGCGCTCGGCACCTCGTTACTCGATGTCCGCGTGATAGCTTTGCAGCGACTTCACGCCGCCGCAACCCTTCTGACTGGCCGCGATGCCCTTCGTTGATGCCGCGGCGGCCGCCAGCGTGGTGATGTAGGGGACCTTGTACTTGATGGCCGCCTTGCGGATGTAGGAGTCGTCGTGCTGGCCGAGCTTGCCGACCGGCGTGTTGATCACCAGGTGGATTTGCCGGTTCATGATGTCGTCGGCGATGTTCGGGCGGCCCTCGTGGAGCTTGTGGATGAACTCCGAGGGGATGCCCTGTTCCGTGAGGAACTTGTGCGTTCCGTTCGTCGCCTTGATCGTGAAGCCGAGCTTCGTGAACGCGCGCGCAATATCCAGCACGGTCCCGGTCTTCTCCGTTACGCTGATGAGCACGGCCCCGTTCGTCGGCAGCGGCGGCTGCGCCGCCTCCTCCGCCTTGAAAAAGGCCAGGCCGAACGAGTCGGCCAAGCCGAGGACCTCGCCGGTCGACCGCATCTCGGGGCCGAGCACGGGATCGACCTCCGGGTACATGTTGAACGGGAAGACGGCTTCCTTGACGCCATAGTGCGGGATCTTCTGCGGCTTGAGACCCGCGTCCTTCAGCGTCCCGCCCAGCATCAATTGTGTGGCGATCCTGGCCATGGACACGTTGCAGACCTTCGAAACGAGCGGCACCGTGCGGGACGCGCGCGGGTTGGCCTCCAATACGTACACCTTGTCCTTCTCGATCGCGTACTGCATGTTCATCAGGCCGACCACCTTCAGCTCGCGCGCAATGCGCTTGGTGTAGTCGTAGATCGTATCCAGGTGCTTCTGCGGAATGCTGACCGGCGGGATCACGCAGGCGGAATCGCCCGAGTGAATGCCCGCGAGTTCGATGTGCTCCATGACGGCCGGCACAAAGGCGTCGGTACCGTCCGCGAGGGCATCGGCTTCGGTCTCGAGCGCCTCCTGCAGGAAACGATCGATCAGGATCGGTCGTTCCGGCGTCACATCCGCGGCGGCGGCGACGTACTGCCGCAGCATGTCCTCGTCGTGGATCACGTCCATGCCGCGTCCGCCGAGGACGAAGGAGGGCCGGACCATGAGCGGGTAGCCGATCTTCCTGGCCACCGCGACGGCTTCCTCGATCGATCCCGCCATTCCGGATTCCGGCATCGGAATGCCTAGCTGCTCCATCCGCTGGCGGAAGAGATCGCGGTCTTCGGCCAGGTTGATCGTGTCGACCGTGGTGCCGAGAATCTTCACGCCAGCCTCGGCCAGTTCCGTCGCAATGTTGAGCGGCGTCTGGCCGCCGAATTGGACGATCACACCCTCGGGCTTCTCCTTTTCGTAGATGCTCAGCACATCCTCGACGGTGAGCGGCTCGAAGTAGAGCTTGTCGGAGGTGTCGTAATCGGTCGAGACGGTCTCGGGGTTGCAGTTGACCATGATGGTCTCGTAGCCCAGGTCGCGCAGCGCGAAGGCAGCATGGACACAGCAATAGTCGAACTCGATGCCCTGGCCTATGCGGTTGGGGCCGCCTCCGAGGATCATGACCTTCCGGCGATCGCTGACCGACACCTGGTCCGGCGCATTGTAGGTGGAGTAGTAGTACGCGGCGTTCTCCGTGCCGCTGACCCGCACCGCGTGCCAGCCTTCCACGACGCCAAGCTTCTTGCGCCGCTCGCGGATCACCCGCTCCGGGATGTCGAGCAGTTTCGCGAGGTACTTGTCGGCGAAACCGTCTTTCTTGGCCCGGATCAGCAGATCGTCCGGGAGTGGCCGGCCATGGTGCTTGAGAATTTCTTCTTCGAGCTCGACGAGCTCCCGCATCTGTCGGATGAACCACGGCTTGATGTGCGTCAGCCGGTACAACGCCTCAACGTCCGCGCCCTTGCGCAACGCCTCGTACATGATGAATTGCCGCTCGCTCGTCGCCTCGCGGAGCAGGTCCATCAGTTCCGGCAGCGACTTGCGATGGAAGTCCTTCGCGAACCCGAGGCCGTGCCGTCCGTTCTCGATCGAACGGATGGCTTTCTGGAAGGCTTCCTTGTAGGTCTTCCCGATGCTCATGACTTCGCCGACGGCGCGCATCTGCGTACCGAGCTGGTCGATCGAGCCTTTGAACTTCTCGAAAGCCCACCGGGCGAATTTGATGACGACGTAGTCGCCGGACGGCGTATAGCGGTCCAGCGTGCCGTCGCGCCAGTAGGGAATCTCGTCCAGGGTCAAACCGCCGGCCAGCTTGGCGGAAATCTGAGCGATCGGGAAGCCGGTCGCCTTGGACGCCAACGCGGAGGAGCGCGACGTGCGCGGGTTGATCTCGATGATCACCACGCGGCCGGTCTTCGGGTCGTGCGCAAACTGGATGTTCGTGCCCCCAATGACCTGGATCGCCTCGACGACATCATATGAATACTTCTGGAGTTTCCGCTGCAGCGCCTCATCGATCGTCAGCATGGGCGCCGCGCAAAACGAGTCCCCGGTGTGGACGCCCATCGCATCGATGTTCTCGATGAAACAGACCGTGATCATCCGGTTCTTCGCGTCGCGGACCACCTCCAGTTCCAGTTCCTCCCACCCGAGGACGGATTCCTCGACGAGAATCTGGCCCACGAGGCTGGCCGCAAGGCCCCGGGCCGCGATGAGGCGAAGTTCCTCGACGTTATAGACCAGTCCACCACCTGTGCCACCCATGGTGTACGCCGGGCGGATGACCACGGGGTAGCCCAGTTCGGCGGCGATTTTCTCGGCCTCCTCGACGCTGAAGGCGGGCGCGCTCTTCGGCATGTCGATGCCGAGTTTCGTCATCGTTTCCTTGAAGATGATCCGGTCTTCGCCGCGCTCGATCGCGTCGGCCTGGACACCGATGATCTTCACGCCGTACTTCTCCAGGACGCCGGTCTTGAACAGTTCGGAGGACAAGTTGAGTCCGGTCTGGCCGCCGAGGTTCGGCAGGAGCGCATCGGGGCGTTCCTTCTCGATGATCTGCGTCATGCGCTGAATGTTGAGCGGCTCGATGTAGGTCGCGTCCGCCATGCCGGGGTCGGTCATGATCGTGGCCGGGTTCGAGTTGACCAGCACAACCTGGTAGCCCAGCGCGCGCAGAGCTTTGCAGGCCTGCGTGCCGGAGTAATCGAACTCGCAGGCCTGACCGATCACGATCGGGCCGGAGCCGATGATCATTACTTTCTGGATGTCGTCACGTCGGGGCATGGAACTCCTTTTGATGAATGATCGAGCCTGAAACCTGAGACCTGAAACCTGAGTTTGAACTCGGACCGAATCGGGCACTCCGGGTTCATGTGTCCACCTTCAACCTTCCGACTAAATCGGACGGATTCATACCAGAGCAGAGGCTAAAGCTGAAGGGGAAAGCTGAAGGAGTCGATCTTTTTGGCAACCGAACCCGCGTCGGCGCCCCGGGAGGATGCCGCGCCCGCTCTCCGGCCTTTGGACCACTCCAGAGCGCAAGAAAAGGCCTCGAGAAAAGACCGTGGGGCTGCCCGGTTCCATCCGGATACCATGCGCACATCACGCCCGTCGGAATCAACCAGGACGACAACCGCTTTGTCGACGACGACGAGCGCCGGACGTTCAAACGGCAGGAATCAATCTCTCATCACGGCTTCTCCACGGAAATGATTATGAATCCAAAATCAACGCCCGAGGCGTTCGTATAGGTCATAGGGCCTTCAATGCCGGGCACGTCCGTATAGTCGGTCACGTTTGTCCAGTCGCCGCTTCTCAGGTCGTATCGAGTCCAGGCCGTGTAGGTGCGTCCCGCATGACCCACCCAGCTCAGAACGAAGCCGTCTGCGACAGAAAACACAGAATGGCCGATCGTGTAACAGTTGCCGGCATCCAGGGGGTCGGTAGAAATGATATTGATCTCAGCATAGTCGTTCTGGCCGTCATTGTCGGTATCGCCATTGGCCGGATCGGTGAGATGGGTCAGCACTTCGTCGTAGTTCGACAATCCATCGCCGTCCGTGTCGTCATTATGCGGGTTTCCGGCATACTCGTAGCACCCCATGTCATAGGTATTGGAGCCGTTCAGGTCCCCGTCAAACGGCCTGACCACACCGTCCAGATCGTACGGGATGCTCAACAGTTCCATCCCTGCATCAACGGCTGCACAGAATTCCAGATGGTAATCGCCGGCGCCGGGGCTCACAAAGCAGGGCGTGTTCGCGATGTTGCCGTCTCCGGACGGGAGGGGTGTTGTACAGCAAAACGCATAGATCATACCCGTCGAATAGTTGTGCCAGTTCGGATCCGTGGCTGCGGCGTTGTGATAGACAATGCAGTTCTCGATCAGGCCGCGGGAATCACAGTACACGCCGCCGCCTTCGTCGTCGGCCCGGTTCCCCGTGATGGTGCAGTTCGCGACCACACCGGTTCCGTCATCGAACGTGCTGTGACACGGACTGCTGTAGACGCCGCCACCGTCCGTGGCGCTGTTGCTGTAGATCAATGAATTGACGATGCGTCCGCCCATGTAGTGGAACACCCCGCCGCCGTCCACCGACCCATTGCCGTAGATCGTGCAGTTGGAGGCCGTGCCCTCTTCGCCAAAGTAGACCCCGCCGCCTTCGTCATCGGCCCGGTTGTCCGCCATGGTGCTGTCGGCCACGCGCCCTCCCTTTTCCAGGCACACGCCGCCACCCTGGTATTCCGCGTAGTTGGCGACAAACGTGCAGCGGTTCAGCGTGCCGTATCGATTCAGATAAGCGCCGCCGCCGTAGTCGGCGCTATTGGAGGTGAACGCACAGTCGTTGACCGTAGCCTCGCCATCCTGGATCACTACGCCGCCACCCCAATAGCCGCCATCGTTGTTGATGAAATTGCAGTAGTTGGCGCTTCCGCCGTTTGCAAAATACAACCCGCCGCAGTACATCGCGGTATTCGTGATCATCGTGCAGTTGTTCACCGTGCCGCCCAGATAGCAGTAGAAGGCGCCGCCCCGAGAGGCGGCGTAGTTGGCCTGAAGCGTACAGTTGCTGATCACCGCGCCGGCGGCCCAGCCGCAGTAGACACCGCCTCCGGCGTAGGTGCAACGGTTCGAATTAATCGTGCTGTTTCTTACCTCGCCGCCTAAGTACACAGCCAATCCGCCGCCGTAGCTTGGACCGCTGTTGTCGGACACATCACAGTCCGTAACCAAACCGCCCGGATCGAAGAGCAACACACCGCCGCCCCATGCTCCGGCGGAATTCCTGGAAATCGTGCAGTTGGTGATCAGGCCGCCCGCCCAGGCAACGGCGCCGCCGCCATAGTCGGCTGCGTTGTTCGAAACGATGGTACACCCCTCTGCGATACCCTCGCCTGACAGAAAGACGCCGCCGCCATACAACGCCCGGTTGTTCCCGATGCGGCAATCCCTCACCATCCCCGCCTCATGAACATACACAGCGCCGGCATACCCATTCCCACCGGTTGCCAGGTTTGTAGCGGTGTTCCCATTGATGTCGCAGTCCACAATCGACCCGCCCGCAAAACAGAATCCGCCGCCGCCCGTGTCATTCGCTGAGTTGCCGCTGATCGTGCACGCGACAACCAGTCCGTTGCTTCGGAAATAGACCCCGCCGCCTTGGTAACCGGCGCCATTGCCGCTGATCACGCAGTTCGACAATGTTCCGCCGTGCGCCAGCACGACGCCGCCGCCGCCGAGATCATACGCATAGGTTCCTTTGGCCTGTGTGTGCCCATTGGTCAGCGTAAAGCCGGTCAGTTCCGCGCCCGGTCCCAGAAACACGCAGCGGACGGCATTGGTCCCGTTGCCGCCGGTGAACGGATCGGGTGCGCCGGCTATGATCGTGACCGCCGGCCCGTTCACACTGCTTATGAAAATCGCATTGGTGACAACCACCCGATTCGACAGGCTCCTGCCGGGTGTTGCCATGCACCCCGTGTCATAAACGCCATTCGTAACCCATACCGTGTCGCCGTCGAACGCCGCGTCCACCGCGCCCTGAATCGTGTGGAATGCGTTGCTCCACGCTGTGCCCGGCCCGTCCTCCGGGCTGTTTGTCGAGACAAAGAGCGTGACAGGAATTCGGTACTCGTAACAACCCATGTCGAAGGCATTCGTCCCGTCCCCATCGCCATCGAGCGGGCGGGCAATCCCATCAAGGTCGTTGGTAATGATGGAACTCAGATTCGTCCCGCTGTCGATGCAGGGTGAGCCGTACAGAAGGTGGAAGTTCGTGGCAACGGCATCCACGAACCACGGATCGTTCGTGATGTTGCCCCTGCCGCCCGGATCGGGCGTGGTACAACAATAATCGAAGGAGGGATCGACGCCGTTCGTGTACCAGTTCGCTCCGGCAAAACCCGCGGTGTTACTCCAGATGATGGTGTTGTGGATCCATCCGCCGCGATCACAGTAAACCCCGCCGCCGTCATTCATCGCTGAGTTGCCGACCATCGTGCAGTTGTCGAAGGTTGCTCCGCAGTACATGACATATCCGCCGCCACCACGGTTCGAAGCCGTATTTCCGCTCAAGGCGCAGTTGTTGAATATCCCGCCGAAATAGGAATACGTTCCGCCGCCGTCACGCAACGCGCTGTTCCCGGACAGCACGCAGTTGTTAAGCGCCCCCCCCATGTAGCAATAGGCGCCGCCGCCGTCATAGGGGGACCGATTGTCGGTCATGGTGCAGTTGTTGAACGTTCCACCACCGTAGAAGAAACATGCGCCGCCCGACCCCGTATTTTCAGTCAGCGTGCAGTTCGCAAATAGGCCTCCGAAATAGCAGGCCGCGCCGCCACCCCGCGCCGCCGTATTCCCGCTCAGTGTGCAGTTGTTGACTTCCCCACCCGTATAACAGAAGGCACCCCCACCGTCCCCGACGGCCGAATTGCCGGACAACGTGCAACTGCTTATCACACCATTCGTAAGGATAAATGCGCCGCCACCGGCTGTCTCGTATCCATAACTGCCACCGGCCAGCGTATGGCCGTTGGTCAGCGTGAACCCGATCAACGTCGCGCTGCCTTCGAGATACACGCACCGCACGGCGGCCGGACCGTTGGTTCCGTTGTCCGAAGCGCCGACGATGGACGTGACCTCTCGGCCGTTCACGCTTTCGACCGTAATGGCCTTTGCAATGCAGACGCGATTGGTCAGCGCATAGCCCGGCGTCACCGCGCCGCCAGCGTCGTACACGCCGTTGGTAACCAGCACGGCATCATTGCTCACCGCCGCATCCACTGCGGCCTGAATGGTGTGGAAGGCGTTCGACCACGCCGTGCCCGGCCCATTTTCCGGGCTGTTCGTCCAGACATGGAGCGTGGCGGCGAAAGAGAATGGGGAAAGATGGAGGAGGAGAAATGAACAGAGGACGAGAACGAGTTTCCAATGATTGGAAAACCCGTGCCGCTGTTTTTCAAACATTGGGAAATCGCACGTTCTCCCGGCATGAGGTGGCCATTGTATGGTTGTCATTGCGTGTATCTCTTTCTTGTCGTATTGCCTCAGTTCCTTCTCACGCGATAGAAAGCGTTCGAGGAATTCGTGGTGTCTGCCTTGGACCCGTTCAGCTCATAGCCGTGGTTCGCAAAGGTGCTCACATTTTGTTCAGCAATATGTGAGCATCCGGCGTGCCACACCGTTGCACGTGATAGACGGTGCCGGTACAGAGTTGGAAAGAAGGGATGTGGGGATGGAGGCCGCAAGACCACCGCATCCGGCGCACGGTCCGAATGCCCGGGGAGGGCGAGCGGAATTGCACGCGCTGCTTGATCTCCCTCCGCCGGCCCCATAGAGTGCATGACGACGCTTGCGCAACGGCGTTCATCATGCGGATACTGCTCGCAACCAACTACCAGCCGCCGCGCGAGAATTCGGGCGGGGTGGAATTTGCCGCACTGGAGTTGCGGAAATGCTGGGAGCAAGACGGCCATTCCGTAACGTGGGTCAGCTCGGACATCCCGCCGGGCAATCCGTTGGCGCCGCCCGGCTCCATCAGGATACCGTCGGCCAACTTCCTGCAGGAGCGATGGAGCATCGACATACCGATCATCAACCCTCTTTGCCTGCCCAGGCTGTCGCGCGCGGTCAGGGAGTGCGATGCGGTGAATTGCCACAGCCTGGCGCCCGGCCTGTCCGTGGTCGTCATGCTGCTGGCCATACGGCACCGCAAGCCGACGGTCGTCACCCAGCACGTGCCGCTGATCGATCTGTCCTCCAGGATCGTCAACCGCGTCCAGCAATTCATCCTTTGCCAACTGGCGCGCTTTTGCACGCACCATGACGCCCTGCTCACGTTTGTCAGCGGCATGGTGAGGGACTGGTTCATCAAGCACGCGCGCCTTTCCGAGAAAAACCTGCGCATCACGCCCGTAGGCATCAACCAGGACGACTATCGTTTCGTCGACGACGACGAGCGCCGGACGTTCAAGGCGAAGTGGAAGGTGGCCGCGGATAAGTTCAACGTCCTGTTCATCGGACGGTTCGAGGAAAAGAAGGGCCTGGTCCTGTTGAAGGAGATCGCGGAAAGGACTCCGGAGGTGCAATTCAACCTCCGCGGTTCGGGAACGATCGACGTCGAGTCGTGGAAACTCCCCAACGTTGCCCTCCTGCCCTTCGTCAGCAACAAGGAATTGAGGGAGCTGTATGGCGCGCACGAGCTGTTGATCCTGCCCTCCTTCGGCGAGGGCTGGCCCGCGGTGGTACCACAAGCGATGGCGTGCGGGCTGGCTTCGCTGATCTCCGAGGAGGCTTTCAGCGGATATGGCCGCGACAGCGAAATGTTCCTGGTGCGAAAGCGGACCGTCGACGATTTCGTCGGCGTCCTGCAACTCGCCTCGAAAGGCGGGATTCCGCTGCTCGCCCGGCGAAAAACCTTGTCGGACTACGCCATGCAGACTTGGGATTGGCAGCGTACGGCACGGATCTACGTCGACCTCTTCCGCACGTTGGGCGCGAAATAGCGGGTTCTACGGCATGGTTCCGATCGGAACCGTCTTGTCATTACCGAATTGGAACGCCTTGTAGCCCGCGGTCGATTCGAGCAGATACCACCGCGCACTCCTGCCTCCGAAATAAATGCCCACGTCGGAGATGCTGTCGCCGTCGTAGTCGCCCACCAGAGGCACTGTCCCGCGGAATCCGAAGATGAAGGACTTGAGACCGGCTGAAGTCTCACCGAGGTACCAGCGCCCGCCCTGGGGACTGTATACGCCTGCGTCTGCGTAGCCATCTCCGTCGAAGTCGCCCACCACCGGCAACGAGCCACTGGAGCCAAACTGGAAGCTCGTGAATCCGGCCGTGCTGCGCAGCACATACCACTGGGCATACTGGCCGTGGAACACGCACAGATCGTCGCGCCCGTCGTTGTCAAAGTCTCCGGTGAGCCCCGTGCACCCCTCAAAACCGAACTGCACGTTGGTGAATCCCCTTTGACTGAGAAGCATGTACCACATGCCTGCGCCTGAATCGAAGACCGTGATGTCGGTCTTTCCGTCGCCGTCATAGTCACCGGGCACGGCCGCCGCGCGGTCGTAACCGAAGTTGACCTCTGCGTACCCCTCCGTGCTCTTCACGAGGTACCAACGACCCTTGTTCGGATCATACATGGCCACATCGACCTTGCCGTCGCCGTCATAATCGCCCGTCGCCGGGACGTTGTGCTTCAGGCCGACGTCGAACACGACATCCTGGCCAGTGGCACTTGACCGAATGGTCCACGAGCCTGTCTTGGTCGGATCGTACACGGCCACGTCGGACTTTCGATCTCCGTCAAAGTCGTTGCGCACGGCCTTGCGGATGATGTCCCGGACGTTCGGATCCGTGCCATGGGCCACTTCATAACCATCGCCGAGACCGTCACCGTCGGTATCAAACTTGTTCGGGTCTGTGCCCGTGTTTTCCGGCGAGACATAGATGCCGGTACCCGTCTCGACCGAGTCATCCAGCCCGTCGCCATCGGAATCGCGCGGCACGCGCGCCTGAACCGTGATTACCTGCGTCGCGCTCGTGCTGTTCCCGCATCCGTCCGTCGCGGTCCATGTTCGCGTGATAACTCCTGGGCAACCGCCCCCGACTTCCTGCAGCGTGACCGTGGCACCGGCGAACATGGGGCTGAACACCTGGACCCGCGTATTGGCCCCGCTGTTTGTCCCTCCATCCGTCACGTAGATCCTGCCCGCGTTGTCTATGTCCACGCCGGCTGGGCCAAGGAACTGTCCATCGCCCGAGCCCGGGCCTCCGAACTTGGCCAGCAAGTTGCCAGCGGTATCGAAGATTTGGATTCGCTTATTTCCGTTGTCCGTCAGGTAGAGCCGATCCGCGCCATCAAGATGTATGTCCCTCGGGAAGACGAACTGCCCGTCATTCGTTCCGGAACCGCCGAATTTGCGCAGGTAATTTCCGGATGGATCGAAAACCTGAACCCGATTCCCGCCGGCTTCGGCCACGTAGATGTTACCCAGGCTATCCACGCGCACGCTGCCCGGAGCATTGAACTGTCCATTGTTGGTGCCGAAACTCCCGAACTTAAGAAGATAGTTGCCCGCAAAATCGAATACCTGGATTCGGTGATTGCTCCGGTCGGCCACCAAGATGCGACCCGCGTTGTTATCCACGCCCACTCCATCCACGAGGTTGAACTGGCCGGTGCCCGATCCGAAGCTGCCGAACTTGAAGAGGAAATTCCCGTTGTCGTCGAAGACCTGGACGCGATGGTTGTCGCGATCCGCGACGTAGAGCCTGTTCGAGCTGTCCAAGGCCAATTCCGCTGGCCGGTTGAATTGTCCGTTCCCCGCGCCGAACCCCCCGAACGCGAACAGGAAGTTTCCCGAGGAATCGAACGACTGGACACGGTGATTCTGGTCATCCGCCACGAACAGGTCGCCCGTACTCGCGACCACCACGCCGATCGGGTCGCGACCGAACTGTCCATCATTGGTCCCCATGCTGCCGAACTTGAAGATGAACTGCGGCTGCGTATTTGAAGCGCAGTAGCCCGTCGCTGCGACGACCGCGGGCGCAGGTACATGGCCGCACTCCACCGTCGTGTTTGCCGGAACACCCACAAGCACCACGGCGGAATTAGTCTGGCCCGGACAGGTGGTTGCGAAAACCAGCGAACAGAAGAATAGAAAAACGAAGCGTCCAGATTTCATGGAAGTCCCCAGATTCACCGCCACGTCCGGCGATGCTACACTGCGCAAGAGGGAAACGCAACGGGATTCCAGCCTAAAGTCATGGACGAAAAACGCTTGAAGCGAATAGATCCCGGACACGTGCATCCGTGGTTGCACTGAATCGTTCCGGCTAAGGCGCCCGGATTTTCAGGCGCTTCAGGATCACATCCCCCACCACCTCGAGGCTGCCCGCAATGGCGTCGGGTTCGACGCCATCGGTATCAAAAAATTGCTCTACCTGTGAAATCTTCAGTTTGGAAACAAGGGCGGTGTGGCAACCGGCCGCCTTGCCCGCCTGCACGTCGACAAGACCATCGCCTACCATCCAACTGGCGGTCATGTCGATGCCGTACGCTTTCGCCGCATCGAGCAACATGCCCGGCTTCGGCTTCCTGCAGTCGCAGTCGGCCTTGAACGCAGCGTTGCCGGCCGGCCCGGGGTCCGGATGATGCGGGCAGTAGCGAAGGTCGTCCCATCGCCCACCCTCTTTTTCGAGCAGTTCCACAAGGCGTCGATTGACCGCCTCCAGTTCCGGCAACGTCAGCGTGCCTTTGGCAACCCCCGGTTGATTGGTCACCACGACGATGAAATAGTCCGCGTCGCGGAGACGTCGCAGGAATTCACCCGCGCCCTTCATCAGGGTTACCTGCTCCGGCCGCCGTGGCGAGTCCATGATCCCGTGCGTGGGGTCATACACCATTTCGTTCAGGGTCCCGTCGCGATCGACAAACACGGCCTTCTTCATTTCTTCCTCAAGACGGCGTCCAGTTCGGCCAGGCCATCGGGCTTGCCGATCTCGTAAAACCGCTCCGACACCACGAGCGCGGCCAGCTCGCCGCGGGCGACGAGATCGGACAGGATCCGCGCGAGGTCCAGTGGCAGCGGTTCCTCCGCATAAGCCTGAATAACCGACTTCCGGAACGCGGACAACCCGTAGTCGATATAATCAGCCTCGCCCGGTTTTGCCGTTTTGGAATAGAACGCGACGCGATCGCCGTCGACCCGCACGTTGCTTTTGTCCCACTTGCCCTCGTTGCGGTAGACGGTCATCAGCGCGCGCGCGTTCAGCTTCCCGAACACCGCGGCCACGTTCGCGTAGTCCATGGGCAGATACGAATCGCCGTACATGACCATGAACACCGGGTGCAACTTGTCGATCGCGTTCAAGAGAGCACCGGCCGTTCCCAGCAGCCGCGCCGGATCCTCGTGCGCATAGTCGACGCGCAGCCCGAACCGTGAACCATCGCCGACGTGGGCTTCGATCTGGTCACCCTGGAAGCCGACGCAAAGCAGGACATCGCGGACCCCGCCTTTCCTGAGCAACTCAAATTGGTGCTCGATGAACGGTCGCCCGGCAACCGGCATCAAGGCCTTCGGCCGCGTCGGATCGACCGCGCGCAGGCGCGTGCCCAGGCCCCCGGCAAGGATGACGCACGGCAGGCTCATGCCGCGCGCTCCTCCGCGCGCCAGTACTCCAGGATTTCACACAAGGTCCCGTCCATGTCGCGTTCAGGCTGCCAGCCGAGCGACTTCAGCCGCGTGGCATCGCCCACTTTGACCGCTTCGTCGATCGGCCGCATGAGCGCGGCGTCCTCGCGTTCGCGTACGGGAATGGACGACATCTTTTTGAAGCGCTGCAGCACGTCGTCTATCTCGTACCCATGCCCGGAACAAATGTTGTACACGCTGCCCGGACGGCCCTTTTCGGCCACCAGGACCAGCGCGCGCACGCCGTCGCGCACGTCCAGGAAATCGCGGACAACGCGGGTATTGCCCACCGGCAGGTCGGGAGCCCTGCCCCTTTCCACCGCCACAATGCCGCGTGCGAAATCGGAACAGACGTCGCCGCTCTTCCGGGGGCCGATCAGAAAGAAAGGGCGGACCGCCGTGACGCGCATCCCATACTTCTGCGCGTAAACCCGTGCGAGGTGTTCTTCGGCGAGTTTGCTGACCGCGTACGGACTCAAGGGGCCCGCCGGGTCGTCCTCCCGGATCGGTGATCCATCCGGCCGCTGCCGGTAGATTGAACTGGAGCCTGCGACAATGATGGAGGGTGTGATGCCCGCCGCGCGGACCGCTTCGAGCAGGTTCACGGTGCCGTCCACGTTCGCGCGAAACGTGCCTGCCGGATCTGCCCACGAGACGCGGGGCAGGCTCTGCGCCGCCAGGTGAAAAATCCAGTCGGGCCTCGTGTTTGAGATCACGCCGCGCACGGCTTGTTCGTCAAGGAGATCGACCGGATTCGGTTCGCTGCGGGACATGCGGACAACGGTGTGCCCGAGACGTTCCATGTGCTCCACCAGCCAGGAACCGATGAATCCGCCGGAGCCGGTAACCAGCGAAACCATTACGTCCCTCCGGACGCGGACAGGGTAACGATCCGACGGGCCTTTTCCGCGTCGTAGGCGGCAAGCCCGGCGCGCATGGCCTCAAGGCCGTCACGCCCGCTGCCGATCGGCTCGCGCCCGTCTCGGATCGCCGAGGTAAATTCCTTCCACTCGTCGCGCCAGGAAATGTCGCCGCCGCGGTACTCGATCACGCGATCCTGGAAGGGCGCACTGAAATCGCGTTTCCCGATGGCCAGCGTCTCCGTACCGTAGCTCGCCCCCAGCCCTTCAGCCACGATGTAACCGTCGGATCCGAACACCTCGAACGAGAACTGGTTTTTCCACTGCGTGAGGCTGGTATGCAGGCTGGCGGTCGCCCCGGATTTCATGCGGAACATCGCCATGCCGTTGTCTTCCATGGACTGCTCCGTAAAATAGCTGTTGGACGTCATGCACGCGACGTCCGCCACGTCGCCCATGAACCAGCGGAACAAATCAATCGCGTGCGTGCCCTGCTCGATGAACTGGCCGCCCGCAGCCTGCTTCGGGTCCGCGCGCCACTCCTTCTCATAGCCCGGACGCCCGCAGATACCGTACCGGCAACGGGCGAAAATCGGCCGGCCGAGGTCGCCGCGGTCGAGCAGCTTCTTCGCCTCCCGGATGGCCGGGTGATGCCGGTGATTGAATCCGCACTTGAGCGTCCGCTTCGTCGCCCTGGCAACCTCCAGCATCTCCTCCGCCTCGGCCACAGTCCGGGTCAGCGGTTTCTCGCACAAGACATGTTTTCCGGCGCGCATCGCGGCGATGCTTATTTCCGCATGGACATGCGGAGGCGTGCAGACCATCACCGCCTCGACATCCGTGCGGTCCACCGCCTGGCGCCAATCCATGCCGGCATCGCAGCCGAAGGCCGCCGCGGCGGCCTCGGCGTGCGCGCGGGTCGGGCTCGCGATGATAACGAGTTTGTCCTCGGGGGATTGCTGGATGACCGGCGCGCGGCGTTTGCACTGGAGGCCTGACCCGACGATGGCGATGTTCATGGTTCCTATCCGCGTCCGACGCCCTGGTACGTGAACCCTTGCGCGGTCATGGTCGCCGCATCCAGCATGTTTGCCGTGTCGATCAGCACGGGCCGCGTCATGGATGAGCACATGCGGGCATAGTCCAGTTTCCTGTACTCCGCCCACGGCGTGATCAGCACAAGGGCTTCAGCGCCCTGGACCGCCTGGTACACGTCCTCGTTGAAGGAGAATTCCTTGTGCGTCGCCACTTCGGCGCGGTCGGCCATCGGGTCGTGGCCCACCACCCTCGCACCCTCACGGACCAGGTCGCCGATAATCTCGATCGACGCGGACCGCCGCAGCGTGCTGGTGTCCGGTTTGTACGTCAAACCCAGGACCGTCACGCGCAGGCCACGGAGGCTGCCGAAAATCCTCTTGAGTTTTCGGACCACGAGCTGGTTCTGCCTGACGTTTGCGGTCCACACGCCATCGAGGAGCGGCGTCTCGATGGCGTGTTTGTCTCCGATCCCACGCAAGGTCTGCAGGTCGCGGGCCAGCGTTCCACCGGAGAAACCGAGGCCCGGGAAGAGCATCGCCTTTGACCCGATACGCGGTTCCATGCGCAGCACCTCGGCCATGCGGCGCCCGTCGGCGCCGACTTCATCGCAGAGGTTGCCGAGCTCATTGGCGTAGGTAATCGAGACGGCGAGGAATCCGTTCAAGGCGTGCTTGGTCATCTCCGCGGTGCGGAGCGTCACGCGTTCCCACGTGCAGTCGAGCGGCGCGAGCAACTGGTCCATCCGGTCCAGCGTCGCCTGCGTGTCCGCGCCGATGACCGGGAGCGGGGGATGCAGGAACCGGTCGATCGCCTGTCCGAGCCGCAGGTTTTCCGGGCTGTAGCCGATGCCGAACCGCGCCTTCGGATTGACGTTGAGGATCGTGGTCGCGATCGCGTCACAGGTCCCGATCGGGACCTGTGCGGTCACGTGGAGCAACGTATCACCTTCAAGGTTCGGCGCGATCTCGCGCGCGGTCAGGAAGATCTCGGACAGGTCGCTTTCGTCCTTTTCATTGACCGGCGTGTCGAACATCAGCATCACGTCGCGGCGCCCCTTGACGGCGCCCGCCACGTCGATGGTGAAATGAAGCAGGCCTGATGCGAGGCCCTTTTCGAGCAAGTCATCGAGGCCCGGCTCAAAAAGAGGGGCCTTGCCCTTGCTGAGCGTCGCCACGCGCTCGGCATCGTGGTCGGCGGCGACCACGTCATACCCGAGTGAGGCGAGGCAAGCCGCGCCCACCACGCCCTGGTGCCATAGCCCTATGACAACGACTTTCATGAACTAAACCACTGAACACACTGAATACACTGAAGTCTTCAAAGCACGAACCGCTCGTATTCGAGCTTCGGATAATGGCCGAAATTGACCAGGTATCCCAACCGCAAACCTGTAGCCTTCAGATAATTCAGCAGTTGAGCACGATGCTCATCCAGGAGAAATGCGACGGCTTTGACCTCGACGATGATTTTCCCGTGGCAGATGAAATCCGGTTCATACGTGTGCGGCAGCAGCTTCCCCCGATACGACAAGACGAGTGAAGGTTTGCTCTGAAACGGAATGCGACGATAGTCAAATTCGATAGCCAGGCAATCATGATAGACGGGCTCCACGAACCCACATCCCTTGTCCCGGTACACATTGAAACACGCTCCAAGCACTTCGTGACTTTCCCCGCGATAGAGCACGCCGGATATCATCTTCTCCGGGCCTCCGCCTTCAGTGTTTTCAGTGTGTTCAGTGGTTTCCATATCCTATCCCTCCTCCTTGCCCATAACGCGCCGGCCTTCAGTGTTTTCAGTGTGTTCAGTGGACTCCATCATCCCTGCTCCTTGCCCAGCACGCGGCGGATGGCGGTGCGGACGGCTTCGTCGGAGGAGCGTCGGCAATTCCACCCGAGTTTGCTGATCTTGTCCACGGTGAAGTGCACGCGGGGCTGGTCACCCGCCCAGGCCTTTTTCGTGCCCTGGATGGTGACGTTCACGTTCTTGAGTCCCATTTCCTCCATGACGATCTCGGCGATCCTGGTGACGCGGGTCACGGTCGTCGTGCCGAGGTTGAACACGTCGCACGGCTGCTCGTCGGTCATCGGAATGTTCTGGAATCCCCACGCCATGCCGCCGATGCATTCCTCGGTCAGGAAGTAGTTCTTCTCCTGTGTTCCGTCGCCCAGGATCATGAGCTGGGTTGGATCCTTCCTGAGCTTGTTCACGAAATCGAAAATGACACCGTGCGTGACGCGGGAACCGAGCACGTTGCCGAACCGGAACATCCATCCGCGCAGGCCGTAGAGATGGCAGTAGCACGAGATGAACGCCTCGCTCCCGATCTTGGCCGCGGCATAGGTCGACATCGGCATCAGCGGCCCGGCCCCTTCGCTCACGTGCTCATCGAGGCAGAGCTGGCCATAGACCGCGCCGGACGAGGCGAACAGCATCGGTTTGATCCCGTTGCGACGCATGGCTTCGAGCATGTGAAACGTCGCAACGATGCAGTCGTTCAGGTCGCGGTCCGGCTGCGTGTGGCTCCCGATGATGTCCGTGTTCGCGGCCATGTGCCACGCGAGGTCGTGCCCCTTCGACTCATGGACCACGCGGTCCAGATCGAGCATGTCGGCCTGGACAAACCGCAGCTGGGGATTCTTGAGGTGTCGCTCGATGAACTCCATGCGGCCGTTGGACAGGTTGTCGTAGACGGTCACCTCGTAGCAGCCGTCGGCGAGCAGGCGATCGACGATGTGGCTGCCGATGAAGCCGGAGCCGCCGGTGAGGAAGATCTTGCGGACGCTGTTGCCGAGGAGCATGAGTGGGTCCGGGTGTCAGGTTTCAGGTGTCAGTTTCCCGCTTTTCAAATCTGCCAGCATCGAATCCACGGACGCTTCGACCGCCTGGCGGGAATTCCGTTTGTTGGCCCACCCCCGCGCGCGAATTTTCCGCGTATCCAGCCGATAGATCGGAACATCGGCCTTCCAGCCGCGGGAACCGCCGGTGAACTCGTACCGGACGTCCTTGAGCCCCATCTTCGCCGTCGCGATGTCCGCAATTTCGCGCACGGTCAGGTGGTCCTCCGAGGCCACGTTGTAGTACGCATAGCCGGGCTTATGTTCGCGTTCGATGAGCAGGAACGCGTCGAGTACGTCATCGACGTGGATGTAGGGCTTGCTCTGCGTGCCGTCCCCGTAAATGAGCAGCTTCGACGGGTCCTTCGCGAGCCGGCGCAGGAAGTCGTAGGCTACGCCGTGGGTCTGCCGCGGACCAACAACGTTGGCGAAACGGAAGACGATGCCCTGCATGTCGAACATGAAACTGTACGCGCTGATCAGCGCCTCGCACGCGAGTTTGCACGCGCCGTAGGTCGAGACCGGAACCATCTTCGGATAGTCCTCCGGCACCGGTACCGGCGGTACCTCGCCGTAAACTCCGCTGCCGGAGGTAAAGATGATCCGTTTCACGCCGGTCTTCCGCATCGCCTCCAGCGTGTGGTGCGTGAGCAGCGTGCCGTTCATGAAGTCGATATCCGGCTCCGTCGCGGCGCGCGCGATGTCGGAGTTCGACGCGAGGTGGAAGACCGTATCGTGGCCGTTCATCGCCGCCGCAAGCGCGGTTTGGTCCTGTGCCGCGCCCTCGATGATGTTCAGCCGCGGGTCGCGCGCGCGGTCGCCGAGATGCCATCGACGGCCGGTCGAGAAGTTGTCAAACACCGTCACGCCCGCATCGGTCGAATCGAGCAGGCGGTGGACGACGTGCGATCCGATAAAGCCCGCCCCGCCGGTGACGAAGTATCTACGTTGTGAAGTCGATGACATCAACATTTCCAATCATTGGCGCTTATTCTCGGTATTTTTTCAATCATTGGAAGATTTCAAACCACTGAACACACTGAAGGAAGACTCCTGAATTCCAGTGTGTTCAGTGGTTCCATATTTTACTGGGCGAAGTCATCCATCGGCGACATGTCGCTGACGACCCTCGCGCCCTGCGGCGTCGGGTAAATGCTGACGCGGGGCATGTCGTGCTGCGCCATGAACGCATCGAGTTCGCGGCCTTTCTGCGAGCAGTACAGTATCAGGAAACCACCGCCACCGGCCCCGATAATCTTGCCGCCGAGGACACCGTAGTCCTTCTTGACCAGGTCGTAAATCTGGTCGATCGCGGACAGGCTGATGCTCTTCGACATCGCGCGCTTGTTCTGCCAGTGCTCGTCCATCAGGACGGCGAACCGGTCGAGGTCCTTCTGATCGAACGCCTTCCGGATCTCCAGGCCGATCTCCTTGATGCGGAGCAGGCTGTCGACGACACGCTGGTGATCGCTGCTTTCCTTCTTCCTCACCGCGTCATCCTGTTGCTTCAACACGGCGGTCGCCGAGCGCTGCACGCCCGTGTAATAGATGTGCGCCTTGGAGACCAGTTCATTGATCGTGACGAAATCGACCGGGACCCGCTCGACCTTGACCTTGCCGTCCTTCGCGATGTCGAGCACCTGGAACCCGCCGTACGCGGCGATGTACTGGTCCTGCTTGCCGACCGGCTCCTTCAGGATGTTCATCTCGATATGGCAGGCTTCCTCGGCGATCTCCTGCCGCGACGCGGTTTCCTGCTTGTAGGCGCGGACCGCGGTGATCAGGCCCACGAGGTACGCGCCCGACGACCCGAGCCCGGCGCGGGCCGGCATGTCGGCGATACTGGTGAGCTCGACGTTCTCGCGGACGCCGTGCAGCCGCAGCACTTCGCGCGCGAGCGGATGCTTGATCTCGTCGACCGAGTCCACCGTTTCGACCTGGCTGTAGCGGATCACGATCTTCCGGTCCGCCACGGACCGACGGTTCAGCATGACGTACATGTACTTGTTCACCGCCATGGTGAATACGTTGCCGCCGTGCTTCTCGTAGAACGACGGGAGGTCGGTACCGCCGCCGCCGAGTGTGATGCGGAAAGGTGTGCGCGTGATAATCATAGGGGAGAGCCTCCGGCTGTCTGAAGTGTTGGAGTGTTGGAGTGATGGAGTGATGGGACTTCCGAATCCCCCTCTCCCGTCACGGTGTAGACGCCATTTGATTCCTTGACCACAAGGTGATCGATCCATTCGCCGCTCTCTTGCTTTCGCTCCAAGCTCTCGACCAGCCTGAGAAGTCCATTCTCGAGCTTGAAGGCAAGATCATTTTGAATCACAAACTCGTTTTCATCTATCTGTTCTGCGGCATGGCATGCCATGAGGCCGGAAACAGATTCGCCAGCAGAACCGAGCGAGACATACAGATGTTGCCGATACTCTTTGATAGATCTTCTGCAGTAGCCCTCGGCGATATTGCGGTGAATAGAGTCGGTTGAAGCAATTTTTTGTGAAACGACACGCTTCAGTTCATAGGGAAATCTGCGGAACAGGACTGATGTTTGACGATAAAGCTCAATGGCGTCAGCCCATACACGAAGTTGTTGATAGCCTCTGTTACGGTTCTTGTACATCACTCCATCGCTCCAACACTCCATCACTCCCGGGCAGCAGGGAGGTCAACTGATCCGAAATCCGCTCTTCGTCGCGTCGTTGTAGAACATTTTTACGGTATCCAGCGACAGTTCATCCAGGTCCATGCCGAATTTGGCTGCCTTCGCGAGGATGTCCGGGGTGATGGTGATGATGTGGCAGCCCATCTCCTCGGCCTGGATGAGGTTGAGCACCTCGCGCGGACTGGCCCATAGCAACTCGGCTTTGGGCTTCGATTTCAGGATCGCGAGCGACTCCTTCATGATCGGCAGCGGGTCGCGGCCCGTGTCCGCGATGCGCCCGGCGAACACCGAGACGATCGAGGGCACGTCCGGGTTCAACGCGGCGGCGACTTCGCGCACCTGCCGGATCGAGAGGATGGCCGTGACATTGAGCTTGAGCCCCTTTTGGGAAAGCTGCTTGATCAGCGGCGCCGAGGAAACCTTCCTGGTGTTGGTCACCGGGATCTTGACGTACACGTTGTCGGCCAGCGCCGCGAGTTTAAGCGCCTGCGCGCGCATCTCGTCGAACTCATCGGAAAAGACCTCGAACGACACGGACTTGTCCGTCACCACGCGAAGGACTTCCTGCGCGAAGGTCATGTAGTTCGTGATCCCCGCCTTCGCCATGAGGGTCGGGTTCGTCGTGAAGCCCTTGACCAGTCCCTTGCCGTGGGCGTCGATGATGGAATCGAGATCCGCCCCGTCGGAGAAAATCTTGATCTTCAGTTCATTGACTTTTGGAACCCGCACTGAATCAGGCATTCAAATTCCTCCTAAGAAAGAAACCACGGATGAACACGGATTCACACGGATGATGACGTGCAGCTCCCTCGAAATCCGTGTCTATCCGTGTCCATCCGTGGTTGAAATTAGTACTTCTTCCCACCCGTCGCGGATTCCCACTTGGTCTGTTCGGCCTTGAGGTCCGGGTGCGTGACGATCGCGTGCCCGACGACCGAGTGGAACGACTCGGTATGCGGCGTCACGTGGTCGGCGTTCACGGTCGGCACGATGACGCACGCGTGCGCGCACGTCGCGGTGTAGCCGCCGGTCCGCCCCACGATGCCGACGATCCTGGCACCGGCCTGCTTCGCGAAATCCAGCGCCTTGACGAGGTTCGGACTGATGTTCTTTTCCGCATCGCCGCCGCCGACGGAGAGGACGAAGATCACGTCCTTGCTCTTCAGGTGGTTGCCCTGCAGCCATCCGGCAAAGCAGCTGTCCCACCCCTCGTCGTTCGTGCGCGCGGTGAGTTCCGCCACGTTGTCCGTGGCGCAATACGCCTCGAGATGCGCGATCTTACGGAGGTCGTTGACGACATGCGACGCCGTCGCCGCGCTCCCACCCACCCCCAGTACGAATACGCGACCCTCACTCGCTCGAGCCGCCGAGAGAATGTCCACGATGCCCTGCACGGACGGCCGCGATATCGTTTTCAGGATCTCGATGCCTTCGTTGAAAAAAGTTTCGATAAAGTCCATGAATTGAATTCTTGCAGACGCCCCCATGCTGGTCAACGGATATGTAACATGAAGTCCATCAAGTGGTAACACGCCTGGTCGCGCGTCATGGCGCAGACGGCCCGGGCCCGGCCGCCGGCTCGACCTTGAGGGCATAGAGCAACAGTTGCGGTTGCAGCGATGCCGGTGTGGGGAGCACCTCCAACGCGTACTGCGTCGTGCCGGGCGTGACAACCACGTTGCTCACGACCACTTCGGTGAAGTTCGGGAGCACAGCCGTACGTTCCAGTATCTTCGTTCCGTTCGAGGCGTAGATCGAAATGTCGCAGCCGGACGGCTGCGACATGACGCTCAACCTGACCACGGCGTTCAGCGGCTGGTCCGTGATGTTGCCAAGATAGAAAGTGCCCGAGTTCGACACGATCAACCAGTCGTTGTCTTGCGGGTCCTTCCCATACGTCCATTCGTTGCCGAAATAGTGGTAGAGGACCTGGCCTCGCACGTGGGCCATCCTGGGCAGGTCCTCGATCTTGTTGTAGCAGACGAGCACATGGTCGAACATTTTCGTATACCACTGCGCCTCGCCCAGCGGCAGCGTTTTCCAGGACACAAGTTTCTGGTAGGCCGGGTCCATGAGCCATGTCTGGTTGGCAAAGAGTTTCTCGCGCTCGACGGGCTCGTTATTGATCTCCTGCGGCGCCAGGATGTCGTTCGGGCTCATCTCGACATAACAAGCCAGCGGGAAACGCAGGAAGAAGGAGGTCAGCCGCTGGCGGACCTGGAGCCGTATGTAATCCTCCGCCGAGCTCCAGACCGTCGGATAGGCGACAAAGCGTCCAGGCGTCTGGTAGGCGGCGGGAACGCCACGTGCATCGTAACCGTTCCAGTAGCAATAGATGCCGTTGTTCGGCAGATTCGCCATCACCCAGTTGGCCACGGGTTTGTAGCTCTGGCTGCGGCACTCCAGTTTGCAGACCATCCAGATCGAAGGCAGCATCCACGCCAGGAGTGGGAGGGCGAGCAGGAGGTGCGGCAGCGGCATCGCGATCTGCTTCCGCCTCTCCGATATCCATTGGCCGGCGAAATCAAGGCCAAGACCCGAGAAAAGGATCAGAATCGGAAACAGGGCCGAGTAATACCGAACTTCAAACCGGCTGACCCTCAGCATGAAGGATTGAACCGCAAAGTAGGCGGCGGCCTGTATGCCCAGCAGGAGAAACAGGCGCCGGTCCGGTGATTTCCGCGCCGCCACAACGCCTGCTGCGAGGGCTGCGGTGAACGGAAGCAACGCCCACCACGCCTCGCCCCACCCCATCCGACCCAGCACCGCGATGACGGCCGACGCCGAGAATCGGTTCGCGTTCACCGATTCCGTCGTCTGGAAACCGAACACGCGCACGAGAAACGGCAGGAACAGAAGAAAGCCAAGACCCAACGATATTATCCAGAGGATGAGGGCCTTTCCGTGCAGGAGCTTGCGCTTGGCCGGGTCCCACAGAAGATGCGCCGCGAGGACGGCGGTCCACGGCCCGAGGAACAAGAGACCCGAAAGGTGCGATTGCAGAAGACCCGTGGAAAAGACCACGTACCCGGCCGCGTCCCCCACGTCGACGGTCTGTTCCCACTCCCAGCGGTGGAGCATCCTCACGCTGGACCACAACACGCCCAGGGTGAAGAAGATGACGAGTAGGTAGTCGTACGCCTCGCGCGAATAAAAAACATGGAACGTGTTGAACGCCATCAGGAACATGAGCCAGAGCCCGAGGCGTCGATCCCGCAGGTCCCGCCCGAGCAGGTACGCCAGGAAAATGGACACGACGCCCAGGAGGGCGAACGGCAGCCGCGTCGACACTTCAGAAGGGAAATATTTCGCCGTCTCCCCGAAGGCATGGACGGAGGCACGGATGATCATCCCGAGCATCGGCAGCCGGTGGTAGCTCGTAAACCGCGAGAGTTCGGTATTCCAGATGTCGGAGTAGCTCTTCGCGTGGACTGCGTCGCGGATGACGTTGATCTCGTCGATTGTGTACGACGCGCGGTCCAGCCAAATCACGCGGCTGACCAGCGCCGCCACCAGGATCGCCCAGAACAGGAACCGCACCCCCGCGCCGGCCTTGTTCCGCTTCGCGCGCTGGTTGACCGGCACGATGATCGTGCTCATCGGCGCACGGGATGTTTTTCTTCGTTTCATCAAGGATTCCGTCAGCGCTGCGCATAGACTTGGTGAACAATCTCCAGCGCGGCAAGCGTGTCGCCCAGCCCGCCGCACACCGGGGCCCGGCCCTCGATCGCGGCGACAAAATTCGCAAACTCCGCGGCCCAGGACGGGTCGGGCCCCGGATACTCCCAGACCGTCACCTCGGGCGGACCCATCTCCGGCAGCATCCGGTAGTAGGTCAGCTTCTCCGTGCCGTAACTCCCGCCCAAGCCGTCGATCTGCAGTTTGCCGTAACGCCCGTAGATTTCGAGACTGAACAGGTTCTTCCATTCCGTCCACGACGCGTGCAGCCACGCCGCCTGCCCCGTCTGCGTCCTAAGCAGGAAAAACGCGTTGTCCTCCACCTTCATGTCCCAGAAATACGTCGGCGTGTACCCGACGGCGGTCGCAAAGTCGCCGAGGAACCACCGCGCAAGATCGATCAGGTGAACACCCTGGTCGACCGCCTCGCCCCCGCCGGAAATCGTTGCGTCCGCGCGCCACTCCCGCTCATACCCCGGCCGCGCGCCGTGCCCGTACCGGCCGCGGATGAACATCATCGGGCCGAGCACGCCCGACGCGTGGATCTCGTGCGCCTTCTGCAGCGCCGGATGGAACCGGTGGTTGAACCCCGCCTTCACGACGCGGCCCGTTTCCTGCGCCTTGCGCAACGCGCCGCGAATCTCCTCCGGCGTGCGCCCGCCCGGCTTCTCCACCAGTACGTGTTTCCCCGCGTCAAGCGCCGCGATCGTGATCCGCGCGAGCGCGTCGTGTGTCGTCGCTACGATCACCGCGTCGACGTCCGGTGACGCCACGAGTTCCTTGAAGGTCGGCATCACCTGCGCACCCGGGTGCTCCGCGGCCAGCGCGTCCGCCTTCTCGCGGCTGTAGTCGGCCACCCGCGTGACTTTGTGGCCGACCAGGTGCCGCGCGCGTTTCATGCCGATCAGTCCGCATCCGACGATGCCGATATTCATGATTCCAGCCTTTTCGGAACGAGGGAAACCACAGATGAACACGGATTAACACGGATAAGGCAGACAGTCTTAAGGATGAGCCCCTCCTTCAATCCGTGTCCATCCGTGTTCATCCGTGGTTCTCTTACGGCGGCCATCACTTCGTCCGGTCCCCCCACGTCTTGCCGCGGTCCTTCGGCATGATCCGGCGAAGCGTGTAGATGTCGGTCGCGTCCAGGTCCGCGCGGAATTGCTGCAGGTTCTCCCACGGATCCCACACCGCGCTGATCAGCCGCCCCGTGATGCCGTCGCTCTCGCCCGACGCGAGGTACACGCACAGTCCGGTCGCGACATCGAACGCCGGCTGGCTGTTTTCGCGCTGGCGCGTCACTTCCTCCAGGTACGCCTTGCCCAGCTTCTCCACGCCCGCTTCCACAAAATCATCCACCAGTTTCGTCGCCAGCACGCCGGGCGCCACTGCGTTGACGTCGACATGGTAGTCCTTGAGCTCGACCGCGAGCGTCTCCGTGAACCGCACCACGCCGGCCTTGGCCGCCGCGTACGCGCTGAGGTGCGGCAGCGGCTTGGTCGCGCCGCCGCCGGACATCGTGATGATCTTGCCGTAACGCCGCTGCTTCATGTGGTGCGCGGCGAGCAGGCTCGGAAGGACCGTGCCGTAGAGGTTGATGTCGGTCGACTTCCGCCACTCGTTCCAGTCGACCTCGTCCGACGGCCCGCGCGGGCCCGCCACGCCGGCGCAATTGACAAGGATTTCGATTTGCGGGAACTGGTCGGCCGCGCAGCGGACCATGGATACCATGTCCTTCTCCCGGCTGACATCCACGCGCATGAGCGCAACCCCTTGACCGGCCGCCGCCACGCGGGATAGTTCCGCATGGAGTTTCTCAAGCAGGGACTGGCGCCGCGCGCAGAGAAGCACACTGGCGCCCTCGGCGACGAACCGGCGCGCGACCTGCTCGCCCAGCCCCTCGCTGGCCCCCGTTATGATCGCGTGTCGGTCTTGGAGCTTCATCGTGCGCCGCAGGCAGTCTCCTGGGCGGATCGATTCAGAGGGAAACCACGAATGAATTGGCCGCGAAAGAACGCAGAGACGCTCCACCCCAAAGCCCTCCGATCCGAACGGGCTATAAGGGGCGGATTTCTTTGCGTTCCTTTGCGGCTAATCCTTTCCCCATTCGTGCTCATTCGTGGTTGATCCGGAATGTTCCTGTTTAATCGCGCGATTCAAGAATCCAGGGATTCTTGACCAGGTATTCGAGCGTGCGGATGATGCCGTCCCGGATGCTCGTCCGGGGCGCCCACCCGAGCGTGCGGATGCGCTTGCAGTCCAGGAACGTGAACGGATTGTCCCCGGCCCACCCGCGGTCGCCGCCCGCAAATTCCAGTTTCGGACTGATCCCGAGCCGCTCGCAGATGTAGCCGATGGACTGTGTGACCGCGCAATATTCGTCCGTGCCCAGGTTGAAGACGTTGATTTTGCCCTGTGCCTTGTCCAGCGCGACCAGGATCGCGTCGACGCAGTCCTGCACATATAGATAGGATTTCTTCTGCGTGCCGTCGCCGAGCACCGGCATCCGCGTCGGGTCCTGCCTCAGTTGCCTGTAGAAATCGTACACGTGCCCGTGGCTGTACCGCTCGCCGAGAATAGACACGAAGCGGAAGATATAGCCGCGCACGCCGAACGCCTCGCAGTACGCCTGGATCATTCCCTCGCCCGCGAGCTTCGATGCGCCGTAGAGCGATGTCTGGACCGGGAACGGCGCGTCCTCCGGCGTCGGGATCACCTTGCACTCGCCGTAGATGGCGCCGGTCGAGGAGAACATAATCCGGCCGACGTTGTTCTGCCGCATCGCCTCGAGCACGTGGAACGTGCCGATCGTGTTCTGGTCGAGGTCGCGCCGCGGGTTCGTCGTGCCGAACCGCACATCCGCGTTCGCGGCAAGGTGGAACACCGTGTCCGAGCCCTTCATCGCCGCGGTGAGCGCGTCCGCCTGCAGGAGGTCGCCTTGCACCAGCTTGAACGCGGGATTCTTTGTCGCGCCGGCGAGGTGTTCCTTGAACCCAGTCGACAGGTTGTCAAACACCGTCACGTGGTGCCCAGCCTGCAGGAGGCGATCGGCCAACGTACTTCCGACAAAACCGGCGCCACCGGTCACAAAAGCCTTCATACCTGTTCCTGAAAGTTGATTTTCCGGGCTACCATGTACTTGGGCCTGCCGCGGACCTCCTCGTAGATCCGACCGATGTATTCGCCCATAATACCCAAACAGATCAACTGCACTCCACCCAGAAAGCTGATCATGAGGATCACCGGCGCCATGCCCGCCTCCATACCCTCGCCCAGCACGACCTTGCGGCCGACATAGATGAGGCCGATCAGGACGCTGATGCCCGCGACCACGAAACCCGTCATCGTCGCCAGCGTCAGCGGCTTGCTCGAGAATGCCACAACCCCGTTCAGCCCGATCCGCAACGACCCGGTGATCTGGCTGTACTTCGAGTTGCCTACCTTGCGTTCGTCGCGGTCGTACTCGATGCAGGCCTGCCGGTACCCGACGTAGGCCACGAGCCCGCGCAGGAACCCGTGCGTCTCGCGCAGGGATCGAAGCCCCTCGATGACCTTGCGGTCGATCAACCGGAAGTCACCCGTGTTCCGAGGAATCGGCACCTCGGAGATCCGGTTAATGACCCAGTACCCGATGTAAGACACCACGCGCTTCGGCAGCGTCTCGCCTTTCCGGCTGCGCCGTTGCGCGAAGACCACGTCGTAGCCTTCCTTCCACTTCGCCATCATCTCGCCGATCAGTTCCGGCGGATCCTGGAGATCGACATCGATCACCACGCACGCCTTGCCGTTGCATGCCTCGATTCCCGCCATCGTCGACGCGGGTTGGCCCCACCGCCGCGTCATGACGAGCAGGCGGATGCGCGGATTCTTGCGGATTTCATCGAGGATGACCTGATCCGTCCGGTCGCGGCCCGGGTCCATGCTGAAGATGATCTCGTAGTTCGGCGTGGCCTTCTCGACGATTGGAACCAGCCGCGAGAGAAACATCGGGATCGTCGATTCTTCCTGGTAGACAGGGACAACGACTGAGATTTCGGTTTCCGGAGTCATGAGCATCGAGGCGGCTATGTTGCGGGGCAACTTCCCTGCTGTCAACACGTTGAGTGTTGGATGTTGGGCGTTGTTGATCACCAATGTTCCCGCACCCCATCCGCCGTGCCATCCGTGCTGCCATCGTCCACGATGATCATTTCCGACGCGCCTGGCTGGCTGGAAAGATACGCCTGAACCGTGGCGAGTGTGGCGGGAAGCCGTTTCCGTTCGTTGAAGCAAGGGATTACGATGGACCGACGCACCCCCGCCTCGTCCATGGCCTGTGCGACGGAAGGCATCAGTCTGGTTCAACGTCCTTTCGCGTCAGCAGCCCGGCGCGCGGCAAGGCGGTCACGGAGCAGGTCGCTGATCAGGTGCAGAAGGATCGAGTGCACGGCTTCGGTTTTGCACATGTCCATGACCGGCACATGCAGCCGAATATCGGACAGGGTACGAAGGGGGCCGCCATCGAAACCCGTGACGCCGACAATCATGATGCCCGCATCCCGGGCGTACTGCGCGGCACGGAGGATATTGGGGCTTTTCCCGGACCCGCTAATCGCCACGAGCATGTCACCCCGCTGGCCAAATTGCCGCAATTGCAGATCGAACACGCGTTCGTAGCCGATGTCGTTTGCCAGCGCCGTAATGAACGAGACGTTGTCGGTCAGGCTCAGCACGCGGAATCGTCGGCCTTCCAGTTCCACCACGCTGCCTTTCGACAGATCCTGCGCAAAGTGCGACGCATTGGAAGCGCTTCCGCCATTCCCAATGACGAAGACCGACCGACCTTCGTGGTAGGCAGACTCCAGCGCGTCAATGCACCGTCGCGCTTCCTTCAGGTCCACATCCGCCGCTGCCTGAACGACCTTTTCCAGATAGTCGGATTCTAGTTCCATGGGTAGCCTTTCACGTTGAGAACGACCGCGCTGCCGACCACGAACCCGCCCGAAGGACGGCACGACGCGTGCCGATCCGTGCCGCCGCCCGCCAGGCTCACCCGCCGTGGTGTCGGTGTGATGATCATGTCTGCGAAAACGCCGGCCCCCGCTCGCGGAGGGGCCACTCGCGCCGCGCGCGCTCAAGTCGTTCCGGCGTGCCCAAGTCACAGAAATACTGCCGGATACGATAGCCAAACATTTCACCGGCGATCAAGGGCAATACATCAAACCCGAAGTCGATGAACTCCCGATCGGGCATCAGCTCGAACAACCCGGGCGTCGCAACATAGAGGCCACTGTTGGCGAGGTTGCTCTTCGGCTCTTCCGGCTTCTCCACGAACTCGACAATGCGGTCGTCCGCGTCCAATGCGGCGATCCCGCATTCGCGCGGCTCGGGTGTCGTGAAAAGGCCCATCGTGAAGAAACTCTTCCGCGCGACATGGAGGCGAAGGAATTCGCCCAGGTCGACGTCGGTCAAATTGTCCGCGTAGAGGATGAGGAAACGTTCCTCCCGCTTCACGAAGTCCTTGTTCGCGCGAATCGTTCCGCCGCTGCCGAGCAGTTTCGGCTCGTGGAACAACGTCACCTTCAGCCCGCGATCCTCGCGCCGGTTGACGAATTCGCGGACCTGGTCGGCGAGGTGGTGCGTGTTGATGAGCACGTCGTCGACGCCGTGGTAGCGCAGCAGCTTGAACCAGATCCCGAGCAGGGGCACCCCGTCGATCGGCACGAGGCACTTCGGCGTGTGGTCCGTCAGCGGCCGCAGGCGCGTGCCGGCCCCCGCCGCGAGGAGGATCGCCTTCATCGGCGCCGCACCGACCGCACAACGTTCATGTCCTTCATCTTCTTTTCCGCGTAGTCGAGGATGTCCTCCACGTCCGTCTGCTCGTTGAGGTACGCGATGTACGCTCGCACGCTGTCCTCCGCCGTGCGGGTCGGGTTCCAGCCGAGCGCGCGCAGCGCGGTCAGGTCAGACACAATGTGCCGCGTGTCGCCATACCGGTATTGGCCGGTGACCACGGGCTGAATCTGTTTCCCGAACGCTTTCCGGACGATCTCCGCGAACTCGGACACGGTGTACGGATGGCCGCCCCCGACGTTGAATGTGCGGTAATTCGCCCTGTCGTCCTTCATCACGAGCAGGTTCGCGTCGACCACGTCGTGAATATTGACGAAATCCCGCACCTGCCGGCCATCCTCGTAAATGACCGGCGCCTTGTCGAAATGCATGTTGAGGCAGAAGATCCGGCACGCCCCGGAGTACGCGTTGTAGAAGGACTGCCGCGGACCCTGCACGATCGAGTACCGCATGGCCACCGACGGGATTCCGTACCGGCTTCCGAGCGACAGCGCGATCTTTTCCTGCGTCTCCTTGCTGACGCCGTACTGATTTTGCGGGTTTGCCACCGATTCCGGTGTCGGCAGCCATTGGGCCACACGGCCCTGGTCGTCCTTGATCTCCCACTCGCCCTTCTCCAGTTGGGACTCCGGGCGGATGTTCGGGGTGAACCGGCGCCCGTCCACCGTCGCGTACAACCCTTCGCCGGCGACGGCCTGCGACGTGGCGACAATGACCTTTTTCACAGGCAACTTGTGCTCTACGATCAGTTCGTAAATCAGCGCTGTGCCGACCGCGTTGACGTGGAAAAACGTGCTGAAGTCCGGCAGGTAATCCTGGTACGCCGCGAAATGGTAGACGGCGTCAACGTCGCGCAACGCCTTGAGCATCGTCTCCTTGTTGCGGACATCGCCCTCGATGAACTCCATCGCCGGGCTGAGATACGACGGCTTGCCCTTCAAGTGGACCGGCTTGGAAAGATTGTCGAGAATCCGCACCGCGTGCCCCTCTGCGAGCAACGCGTCCGCGGTGTGAGATCCGATGAACCCCGCGCCTCCCGTGATCAGAACATGCATCGCCTATCCTTTCAAATGCGCACGAAGAAAGTCCGGGACCTCGTCCATGGAATCCAACCGGTAATCGGCTTGCGTTTCGACCGGGTCCTTGTGCACGAGGACCGTCCGGCATCCTGCGCGCCTTCCCGCGGTGACGTCGCGTTCATGATCGCCCACCATCCAGGAATGCGCAAGGTCGATGTGGTGCCGATTCGCCCCCTCGATCAGCATGCCCGGGTTGGGTTTCCTGTTCGGGTGCGCGTCGTCCAGTTCCACGCAATAGATGACGTCATCGAGGTGGACGTTGAATTCGCCCAGTCGCTGCACGAGGTTGTCATGGATCGTGTCCAGCGCCTGCTGTGTCATGCGGCCCAGGGACACGCCACGCTGGTTCGTCACGATGATCGTGGCATGGTTCCGTTCATTCACCACGCGCACCGCGTCGATGAACGCCGGGATCAGATGAAAATCCTCCCACCGTTCGACATAGCCCGGCCCTGGCGAGCGGTTCACAATCCCGTCGCGGTCGAAAAACACACACGGCTTGAGCTCAGGCTTGGGCTTCATGGTTCTGCGCGATGCGCGCACCACTTTGTGGTCGCGCCACTCGAGAGGCAATGAAATTCGGGATGACGCAACGCGCCGTGGATCACGGGGCCGGGGCCAATCTTGACTCGCCCCCGGTCCGTCGCTCTAATACCCCCCTATCAGATGCAGGTTTCCATCGTCATCCCCGTCTTCAACGAAGAAGACAACGTCGTTCCGCTGGCCGCCGAACTTGTTCCGCTCCAGCAACAAATCCCCGGGCTGGAAATCATCCTCGTCGACGACGGGAGCCGCGACGGAACCTGGGCGAAGATCCAGGCCTGCGCAAAGCAGCATCCGTTCATCCGCGGCATCCGCTCCATCCGCAACGGCGGCCAGACTTCCGCCATGCTGATCGGCCTGAACCACGCACGCGGCGACATCATCGTCACGCTGGACGGCGACCTGCAGAACAATCCGGCCGACATCCCCGCTGTCGTCGCCGAACTGCGGAAAGGCGATTGCGATGCCGTGTGCGGCTACCGCGCAAAACGACGCGACGCGTGGTCGCGCCGCGTCGGCTCACGCATCGCCAATGCCATCCGGAATGGGGTCACCCATGACGGTCTCCGCGATACCGGCTGCAGCCTCAAGGCGTTCAAGCGCGAGTGCGTCAAGGACCTCCCACCCCTCAACGGCGCGCACCGGTTTATAGGAGCGTACTTCAAGCTGAACGGCCGCCGCATCCGGGAGATGCCCGTCGACCACCGCCACCGCCGGCACGGCACGTCAAAGTACACCAACCTGAAGCGGCTACCGAAGACCGCCTTCGACCTCATCGGCTACCTGTGGTACCGCAGGCGCAAACTGCCCGAACAGCAGATCGAAGAAACATCCTGATCGCTGAACGGGTACGGGTGCCCGTACAAGGGCGCCGGCGGCGGGGCGTTTTTTGCGGTTTCCTCTTTGGACCGGCTCGATTCCTGACGCTTGCATCCCCGCTGTCTTGGCGTATCGTCATGACGCTTTCCGAAGGCCATCATGATGCACCCACGCGACGCGGAAATACTGGAGAAGCTGAAAACCGTCATTGATCCGGACCTGGGCGAGGACATCGTCACACTCGGTTTTATCAAGGACCTGCACCACGACGATGCGGGCCGCGTGTCGTTCACCGTCGAACTCACCACGCCCGCCTGCCCTATCAAGGAACGCTTCCGTTCCGACTGCGAACGTCTCGTCCGCGAGCTCCCGTGGGTCACCAGCGTCGACGTCATCATGTCCGCCGCGCCGCGGGTTAACGCTCTCGCGGTACGGGCCCCGGGCCTCAAGGGCGTCTCGAGCATCCTGGCCGTATCGAGCTGCAAGGGCGGCGTCGGCAAATCGACCTGCGCCGTCAACCTCGCCTACACGCTGTCGCGTATGGGCGCCAAGGTCGGCATCTTCGACGCCGACGTATACGGGCCGAGCCTGCCGACCATGGTTTCGCCCGCGCTCACGGAACTGTACGCCGTCGCGGACATGATCCAGCCGCTGGATTACGAGGGCGTGAAACTGATGTCCTTCGGGTTTGTCCCCACCGGCCCCGGCGGCGGCGGCGCGGCGATCATGCGCGGGCCGATGGTCACCCAGGTGATCAACCAGTTGCTCACGACAACCACCTGGGGAGAATTGGACTATCTCGTTATCGATTTCCCGCCCGGCACCGGCGACATCCAACTGACGCTGACGCAACTGATCCCGATCACGGCCGCCGTGATCGTGACCACGCCCCAGCAGCTCAGTTTCGTCGACGTGGTCAAAGGCATCCAGATGTTCGACAAGCTGAAGGTGCCCACCATCGCCGTCGTCGAGAACATGAGCTACTTCGAGTGCGGAACCTGCAAAACCCGCCACTACCTGTTCGGCCAGGGCGCGCGGAGAAAACTCGTCGAACAGTTCGGCATCCGCAATTCGTTCGAGATCCCGATCCTCCCGGAGATTTCGAAGCACAGTGATGAGGGCACGCCGGCGGTCCTCGCCGACACCGGTGGAACGGTGGCGAAGCTTTACGGCAAGATCGGCGAAGCTGTGGTCCGCGAGATCAGCCGCCTGAAATTTGGAGCCGTGGAAAAGCCGCGCATCGTCTACACGCCCGGCCAGGGCATCGTCGTGACGATGGCCGACGGCGGCCAGCGCATCGTCAAGCCTGCCGACTTGCGCCGCAAATGCCGGTGCGCCCTGTGCGTCGAGGAACGTAGCGGCGAGGCGCTGCTGCAGCCGGAGGACGTTGATGACAACGTGTATCCGAAGAGCATGCATCCGATGGGCAATTACGCGGTTGCCATCGCGTGGAGCGACGGGCATGGCTCGTCGATTTATCCGTACGAAGTGATAACGGAAATGGCGAAAACGTAGCGACGATCTGCCGCCCTGTTCTTTCGCGATTCTTCGTCATCTGGGTAGGGACCGCTGGCCCAGCGGTCCATGGCGCGCGGGCTCAGCGCGCCATG
>JAZDKY010000019.1:0-18630 GCA_043802525.1 bacterium | reverse complement strand
CACCGTCCATCGCTTTGCTCGCGCGCGTTTCCTTGCCATCGCTCCCTCCATGGGAGCGGGTTATAACAACGCACGTGTTCAACGCCGCCGGATAACGTCGCATCGATTTCTAAATTAGCCCCCAAGTTCCCAGAAGAGCCCGAAATGCCCGTACTACAAGGGCTTTGAATGGGCGGATCCGGACGAAGAGCACCTCGCCCACCTGATGCGCCACGTCTACGAACACCAGGACGAGGCGCGCGAGATCGGCCGGCGCGCTGTCGCGGACGCGACAGCGAAATGGACGTGGAACCACGCGGCTGCGAAGATCATTGAGCGGCTGGACGAGATCCCGGGATGCAGGGTGCAGTCATGAGCGTACATTGGATTGAATCAACCGACGGGACCGTCGAAACCGCGATGAAAAACGTCGCGAAGGCGCTGGAGGACTCGCAGAACCTCACGTTCCTCCCGCCGGAAGACCTCAAGGATTACACCGATCCCGCATTCCGCGAGCAGAAGGAAGTCGCCCTGCGTGCGGCTGACATGACCATGAGCCCGCAGGTGACGCAGGCGCGGCCGGAAGACCCGGCCCTCGCCCGGAAGATCAAGCCGCCGCTGCACCGGGCGCTCTGGTACGTGATGCACCCGCGCTTTGAGCAGATTCATGCCTTCCAGAGTGCCATGCTCAGGATCGTGGACTCGATGGCCTCGACGCTCAACCACGCGCTCCGGCGCATCCGCGCCCTCGAGGCCACCGACACCTCGGCCCGGATCGAGAGCACCGAGAAGCAGCTCGAACTCCTCTGCGACGAGCATCGCGAACTCCGCAAACGCATGACCGATGTCGAACGCCGAGGGCAGCGGGGCAAGTAAGCCGTGAACCGGGTGTGGATGCGTAACGTGTTTCTGGTGTAGCCGCGCCTCTGCGAGGCGCGCGATTCCACGGCTCGCAGAGCCGTGGCTACACATGCCCAGACTGAAATATTCCTCCTTTTGTGTGAACGAAGAGACTCCAACAGCGTCGATACTTTGTGTTGCAAAGTACTTTGTCATGGCGTAGTTTCAAGGTAGATATGAAGAGCGCCTGGGTCAGGTTATTACTGCTGATGGGGGCTCTCTTGGGCCTTCCGCTGGCTGGCGTGGGCATGGCCGGGCACGACCTGCGGCCATACATGGCCTTTCCTCCGATTACGACCAGCGTGCAGCACGCCGCGTTCTGGTGGCTGGCCTTTCTCGTGATGAGCGCGGCCATGGCGCTCGCGTGCTGGCCATTCCTCCGACACGCCCTGGCCTCGCGCGGGACGAACGCCCCCCGCCGGTCCGTGCCCTTTCCCTGGTGGGGCTGGTGCGGGATCCTGTTCGGGGTGCTGGCCTGGGTTGCCGCGTGGACCCGCCTGTCCGTGCTGGCCCCAGTCCAGCAACACACGTTCACGTTCCTCTGGCTGGCGTACATCGTCGTGGTCAACGCGATCGCTTTCGCGCGGAGCGGCCGGAGCATGATGACGCACGACACCGCGTACTTCCTCGCGCTGTTTCCCGCCAGCGCCGTGTTCTGGTGGTTCTTTGAATACCTGAACAGGTTCGTCCAAAACTGGTCCTACGAAGGCATCGAGTCGTTCACGCCCGCGCAATACATCGTTTTCGCGACGCTCAGCTTTTCCACAGTTCTGCCCGCCGTGCTCGGGACGCGAGACGCTCTGCTGCCTGCCATGAGGAATTTCGAACGATTCGCGGTCGTCCGCGCATCCGGGGGCCGTGCGCCATCTCTGGCGCTGCTCGGCATCGCGGTCGTGGGCTTGTTCGGCATGGGACTATTTCCCGACGCGCTGTTTCCGCTCGTCTGGATTGCGCCCGGACTGATCATCGTGGCCATCCAGGGCCTCGCGGGCGAGGACACGATCTTCGCTCCGCTGCGGCGCGGAGACTGGTCGCACCTTGTCGCCGCGGCCTGCGCGGCGTTGGTGTGCGGCTTGTTCTGGGAGCTATGGAATTTCCATAGCCTCGCGAAGTGGGTGTACCACGTCCCGTTCGTTGACCGGTTCCACCTCTTCGAGATGCCCGCCCTCGGCTTCGCGGGTTACCTGCCCTTTGGGCTGGAATGCCTCGTCATCGGCGAAGCCGTGCGTCGCTTCACCAACGGCCGTCTGCGCCCGGAGGCCGTAAACGAGGATGGCAATCCCACGATCATTTCGTTTCCGATTTCGTCGCGCGCACTGTGCCGCGCAATGCGCCTGCTGGAACGACAGAAATACGAACAAGCTGGAGTTTGACCATGAACGATATGCCGCCTCTGCCCGCGCCGGCGCCGCGTTTCTTTGCGCGCTTCTCCACCACGCTCAAGCTGATCGGCATCTTCATCCTCGTGCTGGTCCTCCTCATCCCGCTGGGCATGATTCAGTCGCTCCTCCGCGAGCGGCTCCAGCGACGAGATGCCGCGATCAACGAGATCACGTCCACGTGGGGCAAGGAGCAACTCATCGGCGGGCCCGTGCTCGTCGTTCCGTACACGTATCAGTTCAAGGAATGGCGGACAGTTGACGGCGTGGACGGCAGGCCGAAACAGACCGAGGTCGTGAACACGGCCACGGCCCGAGCCTATTTCCTGCCAGCGAGCCTCGCGATCGATGGCGCGATCGAGCCGCAGAAATTGCATCGTGGCATCTACGATGCGGTGGTCTACGGCGGGAAGTTGTCGATCACCGGCGAATTCGATGTTCCCGATTTCGCGGCGCTGAAGATCACCCCCGAGAACATCCAGTGGGCGGACGCGACCCTCAGCTTCGCGATCACCGACCTGCGCGGCGCGCGGACGATGCTCGAGGTCAAACTGGGCGACCGCGCGTTCCGTCTCGTGCCCGGTTCAAAAGTCCCGGGTCTGCCGTCCGGCGTCTATGCGTCCGTGCCCGGCCTCGAGGCTGCCACCGGTCGAATTCCGTTCTCGCTCGACCTGACGCTGAATGGCAGCCGCGGCATCAGCTTCGCGCCGATCGGCGTCCAGAACACGGTGCGTTTGAAATCGAAATGGCCGGACCCGAGTTTCAGGGGCGCCTTTCTGCCGTCCACGCGCGAGGTGACGCCGGATGGCTTCAGCGCGGAGTGGCAGGTCTCGTACTACGGCCGCAGCTACCCACAGTCCTGGACCGACCTCTCGAACGGTTGGAGTTTCGACAGTGAGTCCGTGCGGTCGTCCTTCTTCGGCGTCGACTTCATCTCGGTGGTCGATGCGTACCGCTACGTCGAGCGCTCGATCAAGTACGGCATGCTTTTCCTCGTGCTCGTCTTCACAGCATTCTTTCTCTTCGAAGTACTCGCGTCGCTGCGCATCCATGCCTTCCAGTACACGCTGGTCGGCGCGGCGCTCTGCCTGTTCTATCTTCTCCTGCTGTCGCTCTCGGAGTTCCTGCCGTTCCTCGTTGCCTACACGGTGTCGGCGGTGGCCGCGACGGTCCTGATCGCGCTCTACAGCCACAAGGTGCTGAGGAGCGGGGCGCGCACGCTGACGGTGACGGGGCTGCTCGCGGCGGTCTACACGTTTCTCTGCGTGGCGCTGCGCCTGCAGGACTACTCGCTCCTGTTCGGCTCGATCGGCCTTTCCATCGTCCTCTCGGTGGTCATGTATGTCACGCGCAACATCGATTGGTACGCCCGCGACGCAAGCGGCCGCGAATAGCCTCATGAAGAACAGAGCCGGCCATGTTTGGCTCAGGTCTTGCACCGCCGCCGACAACCGCACAACTGACCAATGTCTCCGTTTCGGGCTGTGCGGAGGGCGACACGGAACGGAGCACGGCCGTGCTGGACCTCGAGCGTCGCTGCGACGACCCGGCGCACGGAGAGGAATGGGCGACCCGATAACCTCGGATCGTTGTCATCGCAGGACGGGAACCTGTGCCCGTGTCCGGCGGTGACTTGACGCTCGCGGCCCGAACAGGAACTGGAGACCTCCTCGGCCTTCCAGTTCAAGGAAACGCCGGAGCCCGCCACATGGGCACTGCTTGCTGTGGCAGGCGCGCTCATGATCATCCTCCGAGGACGGCGCATTCGCGCATCGGGCCTGTTGCATCTGAATTGACGATCGTCAATTCAGATGCAACAGGCCCCATGCGGTAGCCGGATCGTTCAGGTGAGGAACTTCAATCCCAACTTCGCTCCCTGTTCCGGGGGGCACGTTTACCCGTCTCTGGCGGCGCCGAAGGCGACCAGGGCTCCCTTGCGGGACGAAGACGGCCGCTTGCCCCTCCGGGTTATGACTCGTTCCCGACGCCGCTGGAGGGCAAGTTTCACGTCAGACAGGCTGGACCTGATGCGTGCGCAATATCGATTGGTATGCCTGCGACCGCTCCTGATATAAGGAGGGCATGGCGTACCTCGACAAGTTGCTCTCGGCGGATGAGAGGATCCTCGTGCAGCAGCGGCCGCACTGGGCGGTGTTTGTATCGACAGCCGTGGGGCTGGTGATCCAGGGGCTGTTTTTCTTGCTGCTCTACAAGGCCTTCCACGCCCTGAGCGAGCCTGCTGATCCGTCGACGTGGATGCAGCGCCTTCCTCCGGAGATCCGCGGGGAACTGCGCCAGGTTGCGCTGCAAATGCCCGAATTGTTCGACAAGCTCACCGTCGGCATCGTCCTGCTCTTCGCGTTCCTTGCCTTCACGACCGTGTTGAAGACGGTCCTTGCCTGGCTGACCAGCCACACCGTCATCACCAACCGGCGCGTCGTCCAGGTGCACGGGCTGATCAGCAAGACGGTGGTCGATTCCTCGCTCGAAAAAATCAACGACGTGTTGCTGCAACAGCCCCTCCTGGGCCGGCTGTTCGGCTACGGCACGATCGTGGTAATGACCGCGAGCGAGACGGGCCTGAACCGCATGGTCTTCCTCAAGAACCCCGTGGAATTCAAACGCATCATGATGGAGGCCAAGCGCAGGCTGTCGGGCGACGGCGGGCCGCGCGCGCCCGAGCCGGCGAACACGCCGAAACAGCAGGCTGCCGACCGCCTCGCCGAACTCGGCGACTTGCGCAAGAGCGGTCTGATCAGCGCGGCGGAGTACGACGCCAAGCGCCGCGCGGTGCTTGACGAGATATAGTGTCCTTATGAACAAGCAGGAAGCAGAAACCCGGAAACTTGACCAGTCGGTCGCGGTGTCGTTCGACTATCCCGTCGTCTTCACCGCCGACGTCTTCGCGCCCGATAACGCCGCGTTGCTCGACGCGATGACGCGACTCGGCGAGACGCGGCGCCACCGTGCGGCCGTGTACCTCGACGCGGGCGTCGTGCAGCATCGCCCGCAACTGGCTTGCATGGTGGAAAACTATTTCCTCCGCCACCCGAACGCCATGGAGCTGGCGGCTCCGCCGCGCGTTGTGCCGGGCGGTGAGGCGATCAAGAGCGACCTGGCCCGCATCCGCGACATCATCGGCGACCTCGCCGCCCTTAAGCTGGACCGGCACGCGTTCGTCATCATCGTCGGCGGCGGCGCGGTGCTCGACGCCGTCGGCTTCGCCGCGTCGCTCATCCACCGGGGGTTGCGGGTCATCCGCGTCCCGACCACGGTGCTTGCGCAGAACGATGCCGGCGTTGGCGTGAAGACGGGCATCAATTTCCTGGGCGGCAAGAACATGCTCGGGACCTTCGCGCCACCGTTCGCGGTGATCAACGATTTCGATTTCCTGTTCTCCCTGTCCGACGCGCACTGGACCGATGGGATTGCCGAGGCGTTCAAGGTGGCGATCATCAAGGACGCCGGGTTTTTCGACTGGCTGTTCGACCACGCGCCTGCGCTCGCGAAGCGGGACCAGCCGGCGATGGAGCATCTGGTCGTGCGGTGCGCCGAGTTGCACCTCGAGCACATCCGCGGCGGCGGCGACCCCTTTGAAATGGGCCGCGCGCGGCCATTGGATTTCGGGCACTGGTCCGCGCACCGGCTGGAAGTCATGTCAGGCTACGCGGTCAGCCACGGCCAGGCCGTGGCGATCGGCATCGCGCTGGACGCGTGTTATGCCGCGAAGAAAATGTGGCTCTCGCGCGACCAGTATCTTCGCGTGTGCGCCGGCCTGCGCGCCGCGGGATTCGCCCTGTGGCATCCACTGCTCGCCCGCCGCGACGCCGCGGGCCGGCTCGATATCCTGCAGGGGCTCAGGGATTTCCAGGAACACCTCGGCGGCGAACTCTGCATCACGATGCCGCAAGGCCTCGGCCGAAAGTTCGAGGTGCACGAGATGGAAGAGGAACTGATCGAAGCGTGTATCCTTGAACTGAAGGCAGCAGTTTGAACCGCAGAGGACGCAGAGGGTCGCGGAGATTCCTTCGGAACACCTCGGCGTACCTCCGCGTCCTCTGCGGTTAGAATCCGGTTCGACCATGTTGATTCAACAGAACCCGCCGCTGCACCTGACGTACTGCATGAACGTCCACGCGGGCGAGACGTGGGCCGACCACCTCGCCGCGATCCGGACCCATGCCGTCGCCGTGCGCGGACGCGTCGCGGCGGACCGGCGGTTCGGGCTCGGTCTCCGCATCGGCGCAAAGGCCTCGGAGGAGCTGGCCGATCCGCGGGCCGTGAAGTATTTCCGCGACCTCCTGGCCGAGCACCAGCTCTACGGATTCACCATCAACGGATTTCCGTACGGGAATTTCCACACGACGCGTGTGAAGGAGACCGTGTACCGACCCGACTGGCGGACGTCCGAGCGCCGCGACTACACAAACCGGCTGGCGGACATCCTCGCTGCGCTCCTCCCGGGCGGTGTCGAGGGCAGCATCAGCACGGTGCCGGTGTCATTCAAGCCGTGGATGGCCGGCACGGCTGACGTGGAACGGGCCACGGGCATGCTGCTGGAGTGCGTGCAGCACCTCGATCACCTCCATCGCGCAACCGGGAAGCTGATCCATCTCGGGCTGGAACCGGAGCCCTGCTGCACGCTCGAGACCACGGACGAATTTGTTGGATTCTACAAGGCGCTGCTCGCGCGCGGGCCGGAGGATCTCGTGCGGCGACATATCGGCGTCTGCCTCGACACGTGCCACGTCGCCATCCAGTTTGAAGACCTGTGCGACGCGATCGCCAAGTATCGCCGCGAAGGCATCCGCATCTCCAAGATGCAACTCAGCGCGGCGCTGGAGTGCGACGGGTCGGCGCGGGATGCGCTGAAGCCGTTTGTCGAGCCGGTATATTTCCACCAGGTGAAAACCCGCGCGGGCGACGGGTCGATCCGCTCCTGGACCGACCTGCCCGACGCGCTCGCGGAGGGAGCGGCCGGCACGCTCCGGGTCCATTTCCATGTGCCGCTGTTTTGGGAGGGCTCCGGCCCGTTGAGGTCGACCGCAGCGTGCCTGACACCGGACTTCTGGCAACTCGTGCGCGAGGGTGTGTCGTCGCATCTTGAAATCGAGACGTATACGTTCGATGTTCTGCCCGACGCGCTCCGCAAATCAGATGTCGTTGAAAGCATCGCGCGCGAGTTCACATGGGTACTATCCAGACTGACCACCAATTAGCACGAATGGCTCAACCCTTCCGAATTCGTGCAGATTCGTGATCATTCGTGGTTGAAACATGCCTGACACCTTTGTCCTTCGCAGCAGTAGAGTGATCACGCCGCATGGCGAGCGGCCGGCCGCCGTGATCATTCGCGGCGGGCTCATTGCGGACGTGGTCGATCCCGATCACATCCCCGTGAGTTGCCGTATCGAAGATGTCGGCAGCCGCGTGGTCATGCCGGGCCTTGTCGACACGCACGTACACATCAATGAACCGGGGCGGGCGGACTGGGAGGGATTTGAGACGGCGACGCAGGCGGCCGCGGCGGGCGGCATCACGACGCTCGTTGACATGCCGCTGAACAGCAGCCCGGTGACGGTGACCGTGGCCGCGTTGAAGCAGAAGATCGCCGCGGCCCAGGGCAAGCTGTTCGTCGACTGCGGATTTCACGGCGGGCTCGTGCCCGGTCATGAGCGCGACGTGGAGGCGCTGCTCGATGCGGGCGTGATCGGCATCAAGGCGTTCCTGGTGCATTCCGGGATCGACGAGTTTCCCGCGGCGGGGGAGAAGGAACTGGCTGCGGTGATGCCGGTGCTCGCGCGGCGCGGAATCCCGTTGCTCGTCCACGCGGAGATCGACCGTGAGAAGCCGGACCTGCCCGCTGGCGGCCCGGACAACTATCGCCGCTATCTCGCCTCACGCCCGAATTCGTGGGAGAACGATGCGGTCAAGATGATGATCCACCTGTGCCGCGAGTACGAATGCCCGGTCCACATCGTGCACCTGTCCTCGGCCGAGGCGCTGGAGGATATCCTGAAGGCGCGGATCGATGGGTTGCGGCTGACGGTCGAGACGTGCCCGCACTACCTGTACTTCCGCGCGGAGGAAATTCCGGA
This sequence comes from bacterium, assembly GCA_043802525.1. Taxonomy (GTDB): domain Bacteria; phylum Verrucomicrobiota; class Kiritimatiellia; order CAIVKH01; family CAIVKH01; genus JAZDKY01. The sequence goes on along the minus strand of JAZDKY010000019.1, from coordinate 10,274 downwards.
CGGCGAGACGCGGTTCAAGTGCACGCCGCCGATCCGCGACGGTGAGAACAACAGCCAGCTCTGGGACGCGCTGCACGCGGGTTTCATCGACATGATCTGCACGAACCATTCGCCCTGCCCGCCTGAGATGAGGAAGCTCGACGAGGGCGATCTCACGAAGGCGTGGGGTGGGATCGCGTCGCTCCAGCTGAGCCTGTCGATTGCATGGACGGCGGCGCGGCAGGCCGGGGCGCTGATCGAGGACGTGGCGCGCTGGGTGTCGTCCGCGCCGGCGCGGCTTGCGGGACTCGACAAGCGCAAAGGCGCGATCGCGAAAGGCTACGACGCGGACCTGGTCGTTTTTGAACCGGATGCGACGTTCAAGGTCGAAACAGGGAACCTGTACCACCGCCACAAGATCACGCCCTACGAGGGGCGGACGCTCTACGGCGTTGTGGAAAGGACCTATCTCAGGGGCCGGAAAATCGGCGAGGGCGGCATCGCACTCGCGGGAGCGGGCGGGCAGGTGTTGCGACGCCCGTCATGAAACCAACGACGGCATCAATGTGCCGCCCGCGAAGTGGACCGTGATCCTGCCGTGCACGAAACACCGGGCGTACACGCAGCATATGTTTGAAGCGGAACTCCGCGGACGGTTGTTCGTGGAAATCCTGCAGACACGGAGGAGAGTCCACTGAACACACTGAAAGACACTGAAAAGACTTTCCTTCAGTGTGCTCAGTGTGTTCAGTGGATGCAGATATGAAGTCGCCGATCACAACCCACGTCCTCGACACCATGAGCGGGAAGCCGGCGGCCGGCATGAAGGCGGTGCTGGAAATGGAAACCGGCCCCTACCAGTGGAAGGATCTCGGCCATGGCGCGACCAACAGCGATGGCCGGATCAATGATTTCCTGCCCGAATCGCACCGCCTCGCCGTCGGCAACTACCGTGTCACGTTCGACACCGGCGCATACTTCGCGGTTGGCGGCGTTCAGGCGTTCTATCCGTGGGTCACCGTGACCTTCACCGTGTCGGAGAAGAAATCGAGCTACCACATCCCGCTCCTCCTCAGCCGGTTCGGGTATTCCACCTATCGCGGAAGCTGAGCCCGTCGGGCGTGCGATCACTTGCCGAGCAGTTTGTCTGAGGCCGACGCGTCGAGCGTCCCATAGCCGTAGTACGGATCCTTGCCCGGCGTGCCCGCATCCGTGACGGCGCCGGTGAGGGCCTTCCTGGCGTCGGCGGGGGAGGCGTTCGGGTTCTTCGTGAAATAGAGCGCGAGTTCGCGCGAGACGTACGCGCTGGAGATCGAGGTGCCCGCGTACGCGCCGGGCGGGCCGTTGTGGCCGACCGGGAACGTGGCGGTGCCCGCAGCGGCGACCGTTATGGTGCTGCCGTAGTTGGATTTTTCCCACGCGGCTCCGCTTTCATCCAGTGCGGCCACGGAGACCACGCCCGGATACGCCGAGGGATAGACCGGTTTGCCCGTGGGCGCGTTGCCTGCGGACGACACCATGACGAGGCCTTTGGCCTGGGCGTAGGCGACCGATGTTTCCACGAACTCGCTCGAGGTCTCCGAGCCCCAGCTCAGGTTGATGACCTTCGCGCCCTGGGCGATCGCGTAGTCGATCGCTCGCATGAGCGCGTAGTTCGACGTATTGCCGTTGTCATCGAACGTCCGGATAGCGACGAGGGGGACGCCGACCCCGTCGCCGTCGACGCCGGCCGGCGATACCGCGCCCGAGGCGATCATGGCCATCTGCGTGCCGTGGCCGACCGGGTCGTTGAGCGTTGAGCCCGGCACCAGCGCGTCATAGCTCGCGACGATGCTGTCCTCGACGCCCGACCCGGGCAGCAGTCCGGAATCGAGGATGGCGACGCGGGCCGCGCCTTTCGGGACGGCGGGTGCGACGACGGGTTTATCGTCCGCGTTCTTCGGAGTTCCTGCTTCGGGCTGCGCGATGTCTGTCACGTAGTTGGGCTCGACGCGGTTGACCTGCGGGTTGTTCGAGAGCTGGGCGACGAGGTCGAGGATGTTCGTGCCGGGCAGGAGGCGGACCTGGTAGACGCCGAGTTCGGGGATGCTGCCGACGACGGTGCCGCCGATCTGCGCGAGCAGCAGGCGAAACTGTTCGGCGGTGGTGCCGGGCTTCATGCCGACCAGGATTTCGTCCTCGACGAACGCGGGACCGGAACCGGTCGGGCCGCGGGACACGCGCAGGTTGCGCGAGGGCGGGGCGAGCGGTTGCATCGCCTCGCGTTCTCCGGGCTGGAAGATCTGGATTTCCGCGAGGCGCGGCAGGTCGCCGAGCGGGCCCTTCACGACGTCCCAGATCAGCACATAAGTGTAGTCCTTCAGCAGCGCGTCCAGCGCCTCCTGCATGTCGCGGTTCTCGCACGTGCCCGTGACGCGGATGTCGATGCGCGGGTCGACGCGGACCGCGACGCCGGCGTGCGCAAAGGACTTCAGCACCTCCTTAAGTGGTGTGCTGTCGGCCTGCAGGGTCAGCCGATCGCCCTCGATGCGGACCTCGTGGGCCGCGGCGGAGACAGACGCGATGAGAGCTAAGGCACACGAAATAAACGATTTATACATGATCGGAAGTCGGACGTGATTGGATGTCGACCGAGAAAAGTAGCATGAATGCATTGCATCGTGTCACGCCAATATGTACATTCCCCGGTCCTAATTAGTCCCGCCACTGGCGGGATGGAAGCGAGTGTCGCCCGGCTCCTCGGGCGGCCAAAGCGGATTTTCCGGATCCCGCCGCGAACCGGCAGGGACGAGGAATAATAGAAGGAGAGTTAGAGTGAGTACAGGTGAGTTTTCTTCGAACGTCGCCGTGAAGGACCTGCTGGACGCGGGCCTGCACTTCGGGCACCAGACCAAGCGTTGGAACCCGAAGATGAAGCGCTATATTTTCGGAGCGCGCAACGGCATCTACATCATTGACCTCGACAAGTCGCTGGCGCTTCTCAAGGAAGCCCAGAAGTTCATCTACGACACCGTCGTTTCCGGTCGCAACATCCTGCTGGTCGGCACGAAACGGCAGGCGCAGGATCTCGTGAAGGAAGTCTCCGAGCGCACGAAGATGCCCTACGTGTCGAACCGCTGGCTGGGCGGTACGCTGACGAACCTCACGACGATCCGTAAGAGCATTGCCCGCATGAACGAGCTGGAGAAGCTCGAGACGGACGGCAAGCTCGAGAAGATGCCGAAGAAGGAAGTGTCCAAGATCCGGCACGAGCTGGAGAAGATGCACTTCAACCTGAACGGCATCCGCGACCTGAACGGCCTGCCCGCGGCGATGTTCGTGATCGACACCAACCGCGAGGCGATCGCGGTCGCCGAGGCGAACCGGCTCAAGATTCCCGTCATTGCCGTTGTCGATACGAACAGCGATCCGGACCCGGTCAACCACCCGATCCCGGGCAACGACGATGCGATCCGCGCGATCCAGTTGATCACCAGCGTGATCGGCGAGACGATCGAGAAGGCGACGCAGGAATACGCGAAGGTCGCGGCCGAGGAAACGCGCCGTCGCGCGGCGGCCGAAGCCGCCTCCCAGGCGAAGGCCAAGGCGGAAGCCGCGGTCCGCGCTGCTGCGCAGGCCGTCAGCGGTGAGCAGGCGGCCGGCGCCGCCGAGAAGCGCACGCGCAAATCCAAGGCGGACGCAAAGGCCAAACCCGCGGAAGACGCGAAGGCCGATGCGGCTCCGACCGAAACGGTCGCCGACGTGCCCGCGCCGACCGCATCATCCGACAGTGCAGCCGCGGCTTCGAACCCGGCATAAAGGAAGTATGACCATGACCGTTGAAATCAGTGCGTCGTTGGTGAAAGAGCTCCGGGACGAGACCAGCCTGGGCATGATGGAGTGCAAGAAGGCGCTCCAGGAAGCTGCGGGCGACAAGCAGAGGGCGATCAAGATCCTGCGCGAGCGGGGCATGACGATCGCGGACAAGAAATCGTCCCGCACGGCGAAGGAAGGCCGGGTGGCGTCGGACATCTATGACGGCGGCAAGGCCGGCGTGATGATCGAGGTCAACTGCGAGACGGATTTCGTCGCGCGCAACGAGAGCTTCCAGAACTACGTGAAGGCGCTCGTCGAGCAGGCCAAGACGGTGGGCGACAACGCCCTTGCCGACGCGGCCAAGGCCGAGACCATCGCGAAGATCGCCGAGATCGGCGAGAACATCATCATCCGCCGCAACATCCGCTACGAAGTTTCCGGGCACGGCGCCGTCGCCGGGTACATCCACCTGGGCGGCAAGGTTGGCGTGCTCCTCGAAGTCGGTTGCGACAAGGCCGAAACCGTCCAGAACGCGTCGTTCCGCGAGGCGGTCAAGGATGTCACGCTGCATATCGCGGCCTGCAGCCCGCAGTGCCTCGACCGCACGGCGGTGTCTGCCGAGCTCGTCCAGGCCGAGCGCGAAATCTACGCGAAGCAGGTCGAGAACAAGCCGGCGAACATCATCCAGAAGATCATCGATGGGAAGCTCGAGAAGTTCTACGGCCAGATCTGCCTGCTCGAGCAGGGCTTCGTCAAGGATCCCGAGCAGACGGTGGCCGACATGCTGGCCGCGCGCGGCAAGGAGCTGGGCGACACGATCGTCATCCGCCGCTTCGTGCGGTATCAGGTTGGACAGGCGTAGGGGGGGGATGGAGTATTGGAGCGGTGGAGTAATGGAGTAATGAAGAGGAAATCCCAACACTCCGACACTCCAACACTCCAGCACTCCTCGCTGACCTATCTTGGCCGCAAATCCCCGCTTCCCGCATCGCCCGACGAGGCGACACTGGAAACGTTTCCCAACGCCTACCCGCGTCGCGCGTACGGGGTGCGGTTCGACTGCCCGGAATTCACGTCGATTTGTCCCGTCACGGGGCAGCCCGACTTTGCGAAGATCACGATCGAATATGTCCCCGGCAAGCGGTGCGTGGAGAGCAAGTCGCTGAAACTTTATTTGGGGTCGTACCGCAATCACGGCGCGTTCGCGGAAGCGATCGTGAACCGGGTTCTCGATGACATCGTGAAGGCGTGCAAGCCGCGCCGGGCGATCGTCACCGGGGAGTTCACGGCCAGGGGCGGCATCGCGATCCGCGTGATCGCGACGTATCCCACGTAGGATTTCTGCCCGCTAAACACGCTAAATACGCGAAAGTGTTTCGCGTGTTTGGCGGGCTAGTCTTTTCCACGGTACTCGCAGCCCGCCGTGCAGGTTTCCTGCACGACGACTTTGCCCAGCAGGGGCAGGGTTGGCTTCAGACGGTCCCAGATCCACCGCGCGAGATGTTCGCTCGTCGGGTTCTCCAAGCCCTTGATCTCGTTCAGGTAGTTGTGGTCGAGCTGCTGGAAGAGCGGATCGAATGCCCTGGCGATGTCCGCGAAATCCTGGACCCAGCCCGCATGCGGGTCGACGGGTCCTTCCACGTGGATTTCCACCGTGAACGAGTGGCCGTGCAGGCGCGCGCACTTGTGCCCCGCGGGCACATTCGGCAAACGATGCGCGGCCTCGAACTGCACCTTCTTGAAAATATCCATCGCATTCTTATAGCCACAAAGACGCACAAGATGCACGAAGAAGAAATGGCCACGAAAAGCACGAAAACAGAATGCCCCAATGGCCCGACCATCACACCCTGTGGTCAGAAGGCTTACAGGGGTGGGGGTTCTGGTGTTTCTTGCGGCCAACCGAGGAGCGGGTCCTTGACCCCGGCCTCGGCGAACCCTTTCGCGCGGAGCTGGCAGGCATCGCACTGGCCGCAGGGAACGCCGCCGCGGCCCGGGTCGTAGCAACTGCTGGTCATCGAATAATCGACGCCGAACTCGAGGCCTTTCTTGATGATCTGCGCCTTGGTCATGGCCATGAGCGGTGTGTGGATCTTGATCCTGGTCCGGCCTTCGACGCCGGCCTTGGTCGCAAGGTTCGCCATGGCCTCGAAGGCGGCGATGTACTCGGGACGGCAATCGGGATAGCCGCTGTAGTCGAGCGCGTTCACGCCGATGAAGAGGTCGCTGCACTCGAGCACTTCGGCCCAGGCGAGGGCGAAGGAGAGGAAGATCGTGTTGCGGGCCGGCACGTAGGTGATGGGAATGTTGACCACCATGTCATCCGTACTGCGTCCCTTTGGGACCGGGTGGTCTGCTGTCAGCGCGGACCCCCCGAACATCCGCAGGTTGATGTCGGAAATTTTGTGCACCGCGACTTTCCGGTGCCAAGCGATCCGCTGGGCGGCTTCGACTTCGTGACCGTGCCGCTGGCCGTAGCGGAAGGAGAGAGCGTAGATGGAGTAGCCCTCGTTCTGCGCGACGGCGAGCGCCGTCGCGGAATCCAGTCCGCCGCTCAGTAGAACGATCGCCTTCATATATGGAGAACCACGGATGGACACGGATGGACACGGATGGCGTGATCGAAAAACGGCACCACGTCTCCATCTTTCCCGAAACCGTGTTGATCCGTGTTCATCTGTGGTTGACTCAGAGTTGCCCCATCATCTTGTGACATTGCGGGATCACCCTCACGTGGGGAAGGTTGGCGCTGGCCTTCGATTGCCACGCGAGGAGTTGCGCGGACGTCGGCGAGTGTTTCGCCTCCCCGCACGGTGTCATCGGCTGGAGGATGAACACGGTTTGCGGTGCGGCCTCCTGGACCAGCTTGATCGCCTGGTCGAGGTCGGCCGGATCCGTGTCCGCGCTGACGATAACCTTCGCAAAAACTTCGACGTCGTTCTGCACGCAGCGTTCGAGGAACTGTTTGTGGCCGCCCCAGGCCGCCTCGTTCTTCGTGACGCTGGGCAGCTTGATATCCATCGCGGCGATGTCGACCCACGGGAGCAGTTGGTCGAGTTCGTGGTACAGGTCGCCCGCGGTCTCGAGGTAGGTGCGAAGGCCGAGATGCTCGACCTGCGGGAGAAGTTCCCGGAGGAATGTGGCGTGGAGCAGGGGTTCGCCGCCGGTGAACGCGACGGAGTGGTGGAGCCCGCGCGGCTGGTCCAATTCGATCATTCGTTGGATTAGTTGATTCGGCGTGACAGGGTTCGGCACGGATTCGAAATCGCGTGCGCCCGGCGTCTTCTCCAGCCGGAAGGACGGTGGCTTGAAGCCCGCCGGCTGCCACGCGGTCACCGTTTCCGGCGAGTCGCAGAAGACGCAGCGGCGATGGCAGCCGTAGAAACGGACGAACACCTGGCGAAGGCCGACGTGCGGGCCTTCGCCCTGGACCGAGCTGAAGACCTCGGTCAGGTGTGCTGTGGTCGCGGTGGCGTTCATCGCAGTTGCAGTATCCGTTTCAGCCCGGCTTTGCGCAAGCGCGTCCCGCGGACTATAGTTTGCGCATGTCCCTCGACGCTTTTGGGCGGTCGCTCACATACTTGCGTATTTCCCTCACGGATATGTGCAACCTGCGGTGCGTCTACTGCATGCCCGAGGACATACGGTTCCGGCCTGCAAACGAGCTCTTGCGGGACGACGAGATCCTGCGGCTGGCGCGGCTGTTTGCCGGGTTGGGCGTCGACAAGATCCGGCTCACCGGCGGCGAGCCTACGCTGCGCGAGAACCTCGTGGACCTCGTGCGGGGATTGGGCGCCGTGCCGGGCATCCGTCGCCTTGCCCTGACGACCAACGGCGTGCGGCTCGACGACCTGGCCCGGCCGCTGCGGGACGCGGGCGTCAAGAGTGTCAACGTGAGCCTGGACTCCCTGAATGCCGATACGTTCCGACGGATGACGCGCTGGGGCAACCTGCGCGCCGTGACGGAAGGCATCGAAGCCGCGGAACGCGCGGGCATGGAAGTGAAGATCAACTGCGTCGTGGTTCGCGGTTTCAATGACACGGACGATGTCATCGATCTCGCGCGCATGACCCTTCAGTCGGACCGCCAGGTGAGGTTCATCGAGATCATGCCCTTTGGCGGCATCACCGAATTCCAACGCAGCCACATGGTGCCCGAGGCCGAACTCCGGCAGACGATTGATCGCGCGCTCGGGCCGATGGACCTGCAGGACGGCGGGAAACTGGACGGTGAGGCGCGGGTCTTCCGGCTCCACGGCGCGAAAGGCACGCTGGGCTTCATCAGCTCCGTGACGCAGCCGTTCTGCGCCGGCTGCAATCGCGCGCGGCTCACGGCGGATGGGCGTATCCGGCTCTGCCTGCTGCGCGACGACGAGGTGGATGTGAAAACACCGCTTCGCGCCGGGGCCACGGACCAGGAGCTGCTGAAGGTCATCCGGGACGGTGGGTGGCGAAAGCCGTGGGGCCACGGCCTGGCCAGGGCGGAATTTGCCACGGGCCGGGCGATGTCGGAGATCGGCGGATGAAAAGGGTGCGCGTCAGGTATTTTGCGGCCTTGAGGGAACAAGCCGGCCGCGCGGATGAATTGATTTCCACGGATTGTGAAACCGCGGGAGCGTTGTATGCGTCGCTGAAGGCGCGTCACGGATTCCGCATCGAGCCGCAGCACCTTCGTGTGGCGATCAACGACCGGTTCGAGTCCATGTCCGTTCCGCTCAGCCCGGGTGATGATGTCATGTTTCTTCCACCCGTTGCAGGAGGGTGAATGTTCAAGCTGTCCAACGAACCCATCGATGCGAACGCGTTGCGCGCGACGTTTGACCGGGACGACGCGGGGGCTCTTGTTGTGTTTGAGGGTCGTGTGCGGAACGAGAACCAGGGACGCCGTGTCGAGCAGCTCGACTACGAGGCTGCCGACAAGCTGGCCGTGAGCGAGGGCGAGGCGATCCTGCGCGAAGCGCGGGAGCACTTCGCGATCCTTGATGCGACGTGTGTGCATCGGGTGGGCCGTCTCTCGATCGGGGACCTTGCGGTCTGGATCGGCGTGCTCGCCGCGCACCGGGACGCTGCATACGAGGCCAGCCGGTACATCATTGAGCAGCTCAAGGCCCGGGTGCCGATCTGGAAGAAAGAGCACTACCTTGATGGCGAGGCCGCCTGGCTGAACGCACCTTAAGGCACTGGCCTCATCGAGGGTCGGTAGTATTCTGTTTTGACGCTGGACCCTGCTCGCCTGTAGCCGCGCCACACTTGCCCGCCGAGGCAGGAAGGGGCGCGCGGCCATTGACCCTGGAATGCGTCGCCTTTCCGCCTTCGCGCAAGGCTACGGCGGACACGTCGTGCGACGGCTACAGCGAAATACAGGATTTGACCACGCTTCGAGGGTTGCCCGCCCTGCCTGCCGTCGCCTACTACGGAGTCGGCGTCATCGTGAATTCGGCCAATCCGATCAAGAACCTGCGGGCGAAGCAGGTTCGCGATCTTTTTACGGGCGCGACGTCGAACTGGAAAGACCTGGGAGGCCCGGACCTTGCCGTTCGCGTTCTTATTCCCGAGCGGACCGCGGGCACGTACCTCAGGTTCCAGGAACTGGCGATGGAACGGAAGCCTTACCGCGAAGACGCGGGGGAAGTTCCAACCTATCTCGCGATCCAATTACCCGGCTCGTGCGTCTTTTCACCCGGGCGACACCGCAATCGAGCGATGTGAATGCCTTCCTGCGTATTGTGAATTCGGAAGAGGGACAGCACATTGCCGAATCGGTCGGTTTTGTGCCTCGCCAAAGCCCCCAGCCGACCATCGACATGGGGCCCTGACCGGTTTCACGCCCACCGTATCCTGAAGGACTCTTCAGTATGCATCTATGCACATTAATGCATATAGTGTTCCCATGAACATGGAACAAGCCGAGGCGCAGGCTCGCGTATTGAAGGCGCTCGCGAATCCCGTGCGGCTGATGATCGTGCGCACGCTGGCCAAAGGCGAACGCTGCGTGTGCGAGCTGCAACCGCTGTTCGATATCGATCAGTCCACGCTGTCGCGCCACCTCGCCTCGCTCAAGAGGGCAGGCGTCGTCCTGGAGCGCCGGGACGGAGTGAAGATCATCCATCGCCTGGCGACGCCGTGTGTGCTGCGGGCGTTCGACTGTGCGATGGACGTGATCCGGGCCAATAGCCGCAAGGCGCGGAGACCATAACGTGAACCGCGAATTCAAGATCTTGTTCGGGTTTCTCGCTGGATTCGCGGGGCTGTATTTTCTGCCGGTCGAGTCGGCGCGGTTCCAGGGCGCGGTTATGGAGGCGTTCAAGCTGGCGAAATGGTACGCGCGCGAGCACGTCCTGCTGTGCCTTGTCCCGGCGTTCTTCATCGCCGGGGCCATAGGCGTTTTTATCAGCCAGAACGCCGTGATGAAGTACTTCGGGCCGAAGGCTTCGAAATGGCTTTCCTATTCTGTGGCCTCCGTATCCGGCGCGATCCTTGCGGTCTGCTCCTGCACGGTC
>JAZDKY010000018.1:0-20659 GCA_043802525.1 bacterium | reverse complement strand
TTCGGCTCATTGCGCGCTTGGCGACCTTCTGTTCCCTTCCTCACGCTCCTATCCGCACCGTCCCAGCCTCAAAACGTGCCGATCCTGCGCCGTGACAGGTCAGCGTGCGGCAAAAAAGGATACCAAAAGAAAAGACCATGCACCGCGACCGCCACGGCAAATTTTTCGTCCTGCCCGCGCACTCCTACGGATTGGGCGTCGCGCTGGAGAAACTGAGCATCCCCGACAACATCACCGCCCTGTGCATCGGGAAGAGCACGTACGCCCGCGTCGGCTGCATTGCCAACGTCACGCCCGCGGAAGCCGGTTGGAAGGGTCATCTGACGCTGGAAATCTCGAACGCCTCGCACGCCGACTGCCGCATCTACGCCAACGAAGGCGTCGTGCAGCTATTGTTCTTCGAAGGCGAACCGTGCCAGACGACCTACGCGACGCGCAGCGGCAAGTACCAGAACCAGAAACGCGAAGTCACCCTGCCCAAGGTGTGAGTGGCGCAGCCGCGCGGGTCAGCTTTACTTCCTGAATCCAAGCGTCTGCAACATGTTGCCCTTCAATATATTGCAAGCCACTCTCTGACAACTTCCAATGGTTGGAAATCCTGGTGATATTTTTCCAATGATTGGAAATTTCCCATGAATCCTGTAGCCTCTGTGACCCATGGGAAAAACAGGTCCATCATCCGTTGCGGCCATTCCGATGCGTACGGTCGGTCCGATCCGCCTGGCCGGGCCGGAGGTGTCGGGCGACGTCATGGTGCCGCTGGCGACCTATGAATCGCCACTCTGGCCATCGGTCGACCGTGGGGCCCGCGTCAGCGTGGCCTGCGGCGGGATCCGGGCGGTGGTTGTGGATGAGCGGATGACCCGGTCGATCCTTCTCCAAGGCCCCACGGCGGAATCCGTCCTCAAGGCGGTCCGGGAACTCGACGCCCGGCGCACCGACCTCGCCGCGGTCGTCGCCGAGACGAGCCGGTTCGCGAAGCTGGTCGATCTCCACTCCCAGATCGTAGGTAATCTCCTGTACCTGCGCCTCGAATTCACGACCGGCGACGCGGCCGGGCACAACATGGTCACGAAAGCGTCGGACCATCTCCAGCAGTGGATCCTCAAGAAGTATCCGGACCTCCGTTACGTTTCCATCTCGGCCAACTTCTGCACCGACAAGAAAGTCTCCGCCGTCAATGGCATCCTCGGGCGCGGAAAGAACGTCGTGACCGAAATCACGATCCCGCGCGACGTCTGCGAGCGCCTTCTCAAGACAACGCCGGAGAAGATGGTCGATCTGCACATCAAGAAGAACCTCATCGGCACGATGCTCGCGGGCGGGTTGCGCACGGCGAACGCGCACTACGCAAACATGCTCCTCGCCTTCTACCTCGCGACCGGCCAGGACGCCGCGAACATCGTCGAAGGCTCCCAGGGCTTCGTGCACGCGGAAGTCACGGACGAAGGCCTCTATTTCTCCGCGACCGTGCCGAACGTCATCGTCGGCACGGCGGGCAGCGGCAAGGACTTCGATTTCGTGCGCGAGAACCTTGCGCTGATGGGCTGCGACGCGGAACGCGAACCGGGCGCGAACGCGCGGCGACTCGCGGTGATCTGCGCGGCGACGGTGCTCTGCGGCGAGCTTTCGCTCCTGGCCGCGCAGACCAACCCGGGCGCATTGATGCGGGCACACTTGAAACTGGAACGGAAAAGATAAACCACTGAATACACTTAACACACTGAATTCAGAACGCCGATCCTTCAGTGAATTTCAGTGTATTCAGTGGTTTGAAGAGATCGCGTGAAAGACGCCACCAACGAGCGCAAGGTCGAGCATATCGACATCATCCGCCGCGACGCAGACGTCGACCGGCAGAAATGCTATTTCGACGAGATCCGGCTGAAACACCGCGCGCTGCCGGAACTGGACCTCGCAAAGATCGACACGTCGACGGCCTTTCTCGGCCGGAAGCTTTCCTTCCCGCTGCTCATCTCCGGCATGACCGGCGGGGACCACGACCTGGTCCGCACGATCAACGTCAACCTGGCCAAGGCCGCGGAGGCAACCGGCGTCGCGATGGGCGTCGGCTCGCAGCGGGTGATGTTCGCGAAGCCGTCGGCTCGAAAAAGCTTCGAACTGCGCGCGTTCGCTCCGAACGCGCTGCTCTTCGCGAACCTCGGCGCCGTACAGTTGAACTACGGGCTCACGCTCGACCACTGCAAGGACGCCGTGGCCGTGCTGCAGGCCGATGCGCTGTGCCTGCACCTCAACCCGCTGCAGGAGGCGATGCAGCCGGAAGGCAACACGAATTTCTCCGGGCTCGCCGAAAAGATCGGGCATGTGGCGAAGCATCTCGGCAAGCCGGTCATCGCGAAGGAAATCGGCTCGGGCCTTTCGGTCGAAGACGCCGAACTCCTCGTGAAACAGGGCGTGAAGATCCTCGACGTAGCGGGCAGCGGCGGCACGTCCTGGAGCCGCGTAGAGCATCACCGCCGCGGCGCGGACCCGGCCGACGAGATCGGGATGGCGTTCCAGGACTGGGGCATCCCGACGCCGCGCGCGATCGCGGACCTCGCGCCGCTGCGCGACCGGGTAACGCTGATCGCGTCGGGCGGGATACGGTCGGGCATCGACATGGCCAAAGCGCTCGCGCTCGGCGCGTCGCTCTGCGGGCTGGCGTCGCCCTTCCTCCAGCCGGCGATGGAGTCGCACGAGGCGGTCATCGCCGCGATCGAGCGGCTGCGGAAGGAGTTCCGGACGGCGATGTTCCTGTCCGGCGTCGCGGGCGTGAACCGGCTGGAGGGCAACTTTTCTTTGATTGCGGACGGAGGACGCGGTGTCTGATCGGGACGGAACCTACTTATGAGCACCGGGATTGACGGAATCAGTTTCTATTCTTCGAACTACTTCATCGACCTGAAGACGCTGGCCGCGGCGCGCGGCGTCGACCCGAACAAGTACTACAAGGGCATCGGCCAGGAGAAGATGGCGATCCCGCCGCCGGACGAGGACATCATCACGATGGCGGCCAGCGCGGCGGCGCCGCTGGTACAGAAGTACGACCCGGACGATTTCGAGCTGCTGCTGTTCGCGACAGAGTCCGCGATCGACCAGTCGAAGGCCGGCGGGATCTTCGTGCACCGGCTGCTCGGCCTGCCGGCGCGGTGCCGCGTCGTCGAGCTGAAGCAGGCGTGCTACGGTGCGACCGTCGCGCTGCAGATGGCGCGGGCGATGGTGGACACGCAGCCGGCGAAGAAGGTGCTGGTGATCGGGTCCGACGTGGCCCGCTACGAGCTCGGCAGCCCGGGCGAGCCGACGCAGGGCTGCGGCGCGGTCGCGATGGTCGTGTCACGGGATGCGCGCGCCATGGCGCTCGACGCGGAGAGCGGCCTGTACACCGAGGACGTCATGGATTTCTGGCGCCCGAACTACCGCGACCAGGCGATCGTGGACGGCAAGTATTCTACGAGGGTGTACCTGAACGCGCTGACGGAAACGTGGAAGCAGTACCACGTGTTGACCGGGCGGACCATCGACGACCTGTTCCGCTGCTGCTACCACCTGCCCTTTACACGCATCGCGGAGAAGGCGCACGAGCGGCTGGCCAAGGCGAACGGCAAGACGCTGACGGGCGCGCAGGTCGACGAGCAGATCGGCGACACGCTTCGCTACAACAAGATTTCGGGCAACAGCTACGCCGCGTCGCTCTACGTGGCCCTCACGTCGCTGCTCGACTCGTCGACCGTTGACCTGTCGGGCAAGCGGATTGGGATGTTCAGTTACGGGTCCGGCTGTGTCGGCGAGTTCTTCAGCGGCGTCATACAGCCCGGATACCGCGAGGTCCTGTTCGCGGAGGGACACCGGAAACTGCTCGACAACCGCACGGAGCTGACATACCAACAGTACGAAGACATCTACAATCTGGCGTTCCCGACGGACGGGGGGGATCACACCTTCACGCAGTACAAAACAGGGCCGTTTCGCCTGGCGGGAGTCAGTCAGCATAAGCGGATCTACGAGAAGACATCGTGAAAGCCATAGCTCCAGGCAAACTCATCCTCAGCGGCGAACACGCTGTCGTCTACGGGCGGCCCGCACTGGCCATGGCGATCGACCGCTACGCGCAGTCGATCATCACGCCGGAATCGTCGGACCTGGTGTCCTTCAACCTCGTTGATTTGCAGGAGTCGAATTCCTTCACGCTCCGCGCTCTGGGCGAGTTGAAGAACCGCGTGCTCAAGAACTACCACATGTTCCTGAACGGCGACATGGGCATCCGCGAGGTGCTGCACAAGCCAATCGAGCTTTTCGAGTTCGCGTTCATCACGATCCTGGACGGCCTGCACCTGAAACTGGCCGGGGGGCTGAATATCCGCACGCAGTCGAACATCCCGATCGGGTGCGGCATGGGCTCGTCCGCGGCAACGGTGCTGAGTTCACTCCGCGCGGTCGGCCACTATTTCCGCGTCGATTTCCGCCCCGACTGGTACATGAAGTACAGCCTCGAGGCGGAGAAGTTGCAGCACGGGCACCCGAGCGGGGTCGATTCCTACATCTCGCTGCACGGCGGCTGCGCGCTGTTCCGCGACGGCCAGGCGCAGTCCGTGCCCCTGCCCCGCGCGCAAATCTATCTGGTCCACACCGGTATCCCGGAGACAACGACCGGCGAATGCGTCGTCACCGTGCGCAACGAGTTCCGGAACGACACGATCTGGAACGATTTTGAAGCGGTGACGCTGTCCCTTGAGCAGGCGCTGCGTACGAACGACATGGTCGACGTGCAGCGGGCCGTCCGGGAGAATCACCGTTTGCTCAGCCGGATCGGCGTCGTGCCGGCGCGCGTGCAGAGCTTTATTTCGGAAATCGAGCAGCAGGGCGGCGCGGGCAAGATATGCGGCGCGGGTTCCGTGGCCGGCGACCAGGGAGGCATGGTGCTGGTCTTCGCCGAGCAGCCGCCCACGGAGCTTTGCGCGAAGTACGGGTACACGATTCTTTCCGTGCGCGGTGATCCTCTCGGGACCCGTATCGTCTGACGTTTTGTCGCCCGAAAGGCCGGTCCAGTTCACGTATGACCGCCACAGCCACACCCCTGAGCGCGTCGGCGCCCGGCAGTCTCATGCTGCTCGGCGAGCATGCCGTACTGCACGGTCGAAGGGCACTCGTCACAGCGGTATCGCGGCGCATCCGCGTGAAACTGACGCCCCGTGCGGACGACGAGATTCATGTGACGTCCGCGCTCGGCGAGTTCGTGACCCGGCGCGACAAGATCGAGGTGCATGTGCCGCTGCGATTCGTGCTTTGCGCCATCGAGGAGCGCGCAGCGGCGCTGCCTTCGGGCCTGGACCTGGCCATTGAATCGGACATCTCCGAGACGATCGGCTTCGGATCGTCCGCCGCTGTCACCGTGGCCACGCTGGCCGCGCTCCACGCATGGACCTCGGGAACCGTTCGCGTCGAGGACGTTTTCCGGGACAGCGTGAATACCGTGCGGCGCGTGCAGGGCGTCGGATCCGGGGCCGACGTCGCGGCGAGCGTCTACGGCGGCATCGTCGCCTACCGGGCACAGCCGCTGGAGATCCAGAAACTCTCCGCGACGTACCCCCTCGTAGCCGTCTACAGCGGAAGCAAGATGCCGACCGCGGACGTGATCCGGTTCGTTGAATCGAGGCGCGCAGCCTATCCCCAGATGTTCGAGAACATCTACGACCTCATGGAGAACAGCACGACGTCCGCGGTAGATGCCATTGGGCGCGGCGACTGGGCCACGGTCGGGACCATCATGAATTTCTGCCATGGGCTGATGGATGCGATGGGCGTCAGCAATCATGCGCTTTCCTCCATCGTCTATGCGTTGCGCGCGGAGCCGGGCATGCTCGGCTCCAAGATCTCCGGCTCGGGCCTGGGCGACTGCGCCATCGGCCTCGGTTCGGTGGCGCGGACGGATTTTCCCTATGCGGTGATGCCCGTGGACATCGCGGAACAAGGAGTTGTCGTTGAAACAAATTGATGTAGTGACACACATCCTCGGCGATCGCCCGCGCGCGCCCCAGAAGGCGGAGGGCTCGGCGTTTGCGCCGTCGAACATAGCCCTGTGCAAATACTGGGGCAAGCGGAACGAGGAATTGAATTTGCCGATCACGCCGAGCCTCTCCGTGTCGCTTGGCACGCTGGGTACGCACACGACGGTCTCTCTGAATCCGGCGAAGGACGTCATCATCCTGAACGATCGGCCCGTGCCCGAGCGCTCGCGCTTCGCGAAATCCGCGATCGCCTACCTGGACCTTTTCCGCCCGTCGCCGGACACGTTCTTTCTGGTCCGAACGCGCAACAGCGTGCCTACCGCGGCGGGCGTGGCGTCATCCGCGTCGGGCTTCGCGGCACTCGCTCTCGCCCTGAACGATTTCTTCGGCTGGGACCTCGAGCGTAAGGACCTTTCGATCCTGGCCCGGCTCGGCAGCGGGAGCGCGTGCCGGTCCGTGTACGAAGGATTCGTGGAATGGCACGCGGGGGCGGAGGCGGACGGCATGGACTGTTATGCCGAACCGATAGACGAGACATGGCCCGACCTGCGTCTCGGCCTGATCAACGTCTCGACCGCGCCCAAGGACGTCGGCTCGCGATCGGCCATGAATCGGACGCGCAGGACCTCAGCGCTCTATGAATCCTGGCCCATCAAGGTTTCGCACGACATGGCCCTTATCAAGGAAGCCATCCGTGACGGCCACTTCAAATTGCTTGGCAAGGTGGCGGAATCCAACGCGCTTGCCATGCATGCGACTGCGATTTCGGCATGGCCGCCGATCCTCTTCTGGCTTCCGGAATCGGTTGCGGTGATGCGGAGAATCTGGGAGCAGCGCGACGGTGGCTTGGATGCCTATTTCACGATGGACGCCGGCCCGAACGTCAAACTGTTGTTCCTCGCCATGGACACAGCGCGGGTCGAGGCCGCCTTCCACGGCATCGAGATCGCGACACCGTTCCCCGAAACCGCGCCCGGATCGTAACGTCCCGTTCAGGCGAGGACAGGTTCTGGTTGCTTCACGACGCGGGTGCGCCGCGCGAGCTTGGCCGTCTTCCGCCGGCGAAGGCGCTGTTCCACCTTTTCCACAAGCAGGTCCAGCGCCTCCATCGGACTGGCTGCCGACTGCTCGGCCGTGATGTCGTTACCACGGACCTCCACCAGGACCTTTGCGTTGAACTGTTTCTTGGACGGATGTGCGCTCGCCTTGCGCAAGGTGACGCGGGCGCGCAGGGCCCGGGGCTCGTGGTGTTCGACGCGGCCAATTTTCTCCTCGGCGGCATCGCGGAGGCTCTCGCTCAACCGGAAACCTTCAGCGTGTATGAGCATGTCCATATCGCACTCCTCCTTTTCTCTTCGTTACCTTCCTAGTGCCCTTCGTACGTGAACAACTGGTCGCGGGTGAAGGCCGCCCCCGATCCTGCCGCCCGTGTCAGCGCGCGCAGGATTTTGTCCTGCGCCCGCCGCGTCAACTGGCGCCCGCGCCGCCCCTTCTGGACCACCTTGTGCGTCAACTGCTCGCCCGATGCGGCCACGAGGTCGTGGTTGGAGATGCCGAGCCGTTCCAAGATGCCGTCCAAGGGCTGGAGACCCATGTCCATTCCTTCCCCAACGCCCGTGCACTGGTGTTTGGACAAAGATGTCACCAATTCATTCACCTTTTTCGGCAGGCGCGGCTTTGGATACAGTCGACAGGAAGATATGCCCGTGCTCATAGCGCGACCCCCCGTCGTCCCAAGGACAGCGGCGGAGGCGGGCAGCCGCGGGAGCACGAATCTGCGTTGCATTGCTCACGGTCCACCGTTAGCGTACCCCAAGCGTGTGAATCTCAACAGCTTTTTTGCATAAAGGAGTCGTGCCATGCGAAACCCCCGTTTCATGGGCCTGATCGTGATCCTGGCGCTGGCGGCTATGCACGTAGGCCCGGCATCCGCCCAGCAAACACCCCCGAACATGCAGGAGCTCATGAAAGCGATGGGCCAGATGATGTCGCCGGGCACCAATGCGTCGGCCCTGGTCGATTTCCGCGAGCTGAAGGCCCTTCTGCCTGCATCGCTGGAGGGCATGAAGCGGACGAACGCGAGCGGCGAGAAGTCGGGCGCGCTGGGCATGGCCGTTGCTTTTGCGGAGGGCACCTACGAGGCGGATTCCGGGGGACGGGTGGAGATCAAGATCACCGACCTCGCCGGCACGGGCAGTGCCCTCGGGCTGGCCCGCGGGTGGACCATCACGGAGATCGACCGCGAATCCGACACCGGGTACGAGCGGACAACGACCATCGGCGGCCACAAAGCCTACGAGAAATACGACGGGGAGCAGAAGAGGGGCGAGGTCCAAGTCATGGTCAAGGAGCACTTCATGGTCGAAATTTCCGGCTCGGACGTTTCGATGGAAACGATGAAGGAAGCGCTGGGGAAGATCGACCTGGATCAACTCGCGGAACTCAAACCGGCCGTCGCCAAGTAACGGAAGGTCCTGTTCAGGCCGCGTGGTGCGGCATGCGCGATCCGCCTGCTTCAAGGCACTTCGCGGCCTCGGCGAGAATGCGCCGCGCACATATTCGCTTGTCGAGTCGGCCCCATTGCTGTTTTCCGTCTTCGCCCTCCGCGCCGTTCAGGTAGGTGTACGTGCCGGAGTCGCCGCCCAGGGCATCCAGCGAATTCAGGACGATGCCGTCCAATCGTTTCTTCTCCAGTTTCGCGCGAGCCTTGCTCAGGCCGTCGTGCGGGTGCAGGGCAAATCCGATGACGACCTGCCCCTGCTTCTTATGTTCGTTCAACGTGGCGGCAATATCGGGGGTTGCCTTCAGCCGGATGGTCATCTCGCCGTCCTGCTTCGGCAGCTTCTTGTCGTGACACTCCACCGGCGTGTAGTCCGCCACGGCCGCCGCGTAGATGACGACATCCGCGCGACCATACAAAGGCCTCGAAGCTTCGAACATCTCCTGCGCGGATACAACGTGATGCAGGCGCAACTGTCGTCCGCGCGGCAGACTGCTCTCGGGCACGGGCCCCGTCACAAAGTCCACGTCGGCGCCCGCGGCGAGGGCCTCTTCCGCGATGGCCTTACCCATTTTGCCCGTGCTGGGATTACCGATGAAGCGCACGGGGTCGAAGTGCTCTCGCGTCGGGCCGGAGATCACCAGCACACGGTGTCCGGACAAAGCCTGGGCCGAACCAAGCGCGTCCAGCACCACAGTAACGATTTCCTGCGGCTCGGCCATGCGCCCCTCGCCCTCCATGCCGCACGCCAGTTCGCCGGCATTGGGCCCAATCCGGAACCAGCCAGCCTTTTCAAGAGCAGCGACGTTCGCCTGCACGACCGGCTGATGCCACATCTCAACATTCATGGCCGGACAGAAGAAGCGACGACACGTGGCCGGCAGTGAAAGCGCGCCGGCCGAAACGACATCGTTTGCCAAACCGTTCGCCAGCTTGGCCATCATGTCCGCTGTCGCGGGCAGCGCGATGAAGAGATCGGCCTGCGTCGCGGGATAGAGATGAGGGAAAAGGCCCTCGCGCGCCGAATTCTCCGCCGAGGGAAACATCGTGGTCACGACCTCGTGGCCGGAAACGGCGCCGAACGTCAGCGGTGTGACGAATTGCCGGGCCGCCTCCGTCATCGCGACGCGCACATCGAGTCCCGCCTTGCGCAGGCGGCTCACGACTTCGACCGCCTTGTAGGCGGCAATGCCGCCGCAGATCCCAACGAGAGCGGTTGATGGTTTGGCGTGGTTCTTCTCGGCGGAAGCATTCATGGGAAAGCCTCGGTCAGCGGCCGTTCGACCAGGCACGTATCATGCAGATAATGTACGCGGGTTGCAAGAAGACCGTGGCCCGGCGAGCGGTGCGCCAGCCCTAAAACAAGCGCGTTTTCGATCTTTGAGACCCCCGCCAGCTTGTCTGGCGGGTGAATCAGTTTGGCGGCTGGCAGTATGCATTTCACTCGATTCACCCGCGGCACAAGGCCGCGGGGGTTTTCAGCAAAACGCGCTTGGACTAGGGCTAGTCGGCCAGACGCACGCGATAGTGCCCGCCCTCGTTCAACATCCCGTTGATGATGGTTGCCGACGTCATACTGCCCGTGGCGGACAGCATGCCGGTGACGTTTGTGTAGGCGGGATTGTTTCTCAGGTCATCCGCGGTGTATTCGATCACGTACTGTTTACCGACCACGGAATCCCAGATCACACCGAGGTCTCCGTTCCCCGACGGGATCAGCTGCACCATCGCGAGAAACGAACTGGAGTTCATGACATCCGTTCCCGCGCGAAATTCGGCTCCATCGGCCATGCCGTCCCCATCGGAGTCCGGATTGTTCGCGTTCGAGCCGAGGCTTTTCTCCCAGGAGTTGTGCAGTCCATCCGCATCGTTGTCAGCAGAATCGAGAGGGCTTTCCGTCCTGGCGAGACGGACAATAAAGACGTCATAGTTCGTTGTCGGGACCACAAAGACCTGGGAGTCGGCGTAGAAGGATGCAGCGGCAAGCGACGAACGGTTGAACACGCGTGCGATGATCTGGCCGGATGGACGCTGCATGGACCCCCCGAACAAACCGGCCGGGCCCAGCGACGGGTCCGCGCCAGTGCCAACCCGCGTTTCGAAAAGCACCGGATTGTTCGTGTTCGGCGTGCCGTCCACGTTGGGCGGGAAAACGCCACTGTTTGCACCGAGGAGTTGCACCACTTCACCCGTCACATAGGGAAAGCCGAACAGCGTGGCGCCGACATCCGTGCCTCGAAGGATGTGCCCGAACTCGTCGGAAACTCCATTGGTCGTACCAAAGTGCAGTGGAACGGTCTGCCCGTTCGTTACCGTGGCGCACGCGGCTAGAATCAGACACCCACCCAGAACTATGCGATTTTTCATCACCCATGCCCCCCGTGAACTGCAGCATTTCCCGTGATCTTTCGTCCCTTCACACTCGCCCTCATCGCACACGCCATACCCGCCACCAGCATGATCAAATTCGCCGTCCCGGGCTCGGGAATCACGACGAAATTCGTTCTCAGATCCGTCACCAAGTTGCCGCCCGGATCAAATTGAACGTCCGCCGGGCCCATGGCCCCTGGCGGAATCTCAATCATATCTGATACACCATAATACACCAGGCCGGTAACAGGATCACCCATGGTGTCAAAGAAACGAATATAGGCGTACGCGGTAATAGTCGAGTCATAGATGATCGATATAAAGAACATGCCATCATCGTCCGGCAACACGCCGTCGCCGATACGTACGGTCGCCAGCAGGTAGTCATCGTTGTTGAAGGACCCGGCGACCAAATTCGTATCGCCATAGCCGTCCATACCGTCGTTGACGCCGTCCAAACTCCCCACGATGTAGATGACGGACCCGTCCGCAAGCGGAGTACTGGTGCCGGTGTGATCGTAAATCGCAAATTGGACAAAGGCGTCCATCTGGTACGGCGCAGCGCGCGCAAGACACCACCCGAACGAGAGGATGCCCGCACAACACCACAATACACGCCACCGTTTATGACTTCGCTCTTGCATGACGAACTCGAACAGTGACCGGTTTGCGCACTCCGGTCACTTTATTTACCTGCTACTAACTTACGCTCCAAGATACGAATTGTTTACAAAACAGTGCATTCCGCAAGCTAAACTCCCAGTCCCCGCCAAGCCGTAGCCGCATCCGGGCACACGCCATTACGGCTCGCCATGTGGCGAGCTGCACAACTCGTTTACTTGGCGAACGTTAAGAGCAACCGAATACAGCGGCTGTGTGACACCTTTCTAGTCTATCTGAGGTCCAACGTCAAACAGGAAATAGCGGTGTCCTCAGGATCGAAGGATCCGATTTCGAAGAAAAATGCCGCTTGACCCTCCTTGAGGCATGCGTAGAATATCACAGTGACAATCTGGCCGCTGTAAAGAGTGGGTCTTTACCCACTCTTTTGCGTCTTAGGCGGATGCTTCATTGTCTGTTCTTTTTTGACAAGGCCCGAACCGGGGGTGGATGCGATGAATAACGAACTGTTGGCTGTTCTGGATTACATGGAACGGGAGCGGGGTATTGACCGCGAGACGCTGATCACCGCAGTGGAATCCGCCCTGTTAAGCGCATCCAAGCGGAGCGTCAGTCCGGCCAAGGACCTCCGCATCGAAATTGATCGCAAATCCTGTGATATCAGGGCGCTTGCGCGTGTGCAGGTTGTTGACAAGGTCACGGCCACCCACGATGAGATGACCCTCATCCACGCACGCAGGATCAAGCCGGATGCCCAAGTCGGTGATTTCCTTGAAGTCGAGGTCACACCGAAGGATTTCGGTCGTATCGCTGCCCAGACGGCCAAACAGGCCATTCTCCACCGCATCCGGCAGGCAGAGAAGGACATCGTCTACGATGAGTACAAGAACCGTGTCGGCGACATCGTCAGCGGTACGGTGCGGCGCTTCGAACGCAGCGACGTGATTGTCGACCTGGGCCGGGCCGAATCCGTCCTCGCCTCGCGCGAGCGGGTCCCCACGGAGGAATACCAGGTTGGCGACCGTATCCGCGCGATCATCCTCAGCGTGCAGAACAATCCGCAGGGAGCGGAGGTTGTGCTTTCCCGCAGCCACCCGGATTTTGTCCGACGCCTGTTCGAACTCGAGGTGTCGGAGATTGCGGACAAGACCGTTGAGATCAAAGGGATAGCCCGTGAAGCGGGATTCCGCAGCAAGATCGCCGTCGTGTCGCACGATTCGAAAGTGGATCCCGTCGGCGCCTGTGTCGGCATGCGCGGCATCCGCGTGAAAAATATTGTCCGGGAGCTCTCCGGCGAGAAGATCGACATCGTTCGGTGGCACGAGGACGTCAAGACGTACGTTACCAATGCCTTGGCGCCAGCCAGCCTGATCAAGGTCGAAGTCGTGGAGGAATCACACGCTGTTTCCGTAACCGTCGCCGCGGACCAGTTGTCGCTTGCCATCGGGAAGAAAGGGCAAAACGCGCGGTTGTCCGCGAAACTGACGGGCTGGAAGGTCGACATTCACAAGGACGAGGCCGATATCGGTTTCGAGGAGAAAGTGGCCATGGCGATCACGGGTCTCGCCAAGATCGAAGGCATCGGAAAGGAGCGCGCCGAGAAACTGGTTCACTCCGGGTTCCTGACCCTGGAGGGCGTTCTGGCCGCCGATATCGCCGACCTCATGCAGATAGAAGGATTCGATGAGGAGACGGCGAAGACTGTGCGGGCTTCCGCCGAGGCGACCTTCGAGACGGAACAGCCCAAAGAGCAATCATGAGAGTCCACGAACTGGCAAAAGAGTTTAATCTTCAGAGCAAGGACCTGATCAACAGGCTCCACGAACTCAAACTCGACCTGAAAAGTCACATGAGCACGCTCACGGACGACCAGGTGGCCCTGGCTCGGAAGATTCTCGCATCAACACCGGCCGCCAAGCCCGCCGCAGAAGCGCCGAAGACCGCAACCGCGGCGTCAGCCAGACCAATCCAGGCACCGACCATGACGATAGCGATCGATCCTCCTCCCATACCCGTGCAGGCACCTGCCCCGACGGCACCGATCCATCCGCCGGTGCTGGAAGCCCAGCCTGCGCCGACCGCCTCTATCGAAAAGAAAGTCGTGATCGTGCGCGGCCCCATCATCGTCCGTGAATTCGCCGAGCAACTCGGGTTGAAACCGAATCAGCTCATTGCCGAACTGATGGCGATGAACGTCTTTGCATCCATCAACCAGAAGATCGAACTCAAGGCCGCCCAACACCTTGCGGACAAGCACGGCTTCGCGCTGGAGCACGAGAAAAAGGCGCCCCCGCCCAAGCCGGCGGCGCCCCCACCGAAAGAAAAGTCCAGAGCCCAAGCCGAGGACACGCCGGACAACGTCAAACCGCGCCCGCCTGTCGTGGCTTTCATGGGCCATGTCGACCACGGCAAGACGTCCTTGCTGGACCGCATTCGCAACACCAAGGTCGCAGCCGGCGAGTCCGGCGGCATCACGCAGCACATTGGCGCCTATTCCGTGAAGGTCGGCGAAAAGGCGATCACCTTCATGGACACGCCCGGGCACGAAGCGTTCACGTCCATGCGCGCCCGCGGCGCCAATCTTACAGACATCGTTGTGCTTGTGGTCGACGCGGTCGATGGCGTCATGCCCCAGACCAAGGAAGCGATCCAGCACGCGAAAGCGGCTGGCGTCAACATCATGGTGGCGGCAAACAAGGTCGACCTTCGCGCCGCGAACGTCGACCGCTTGAAACTGCAGCTGCAGCAGGAAGGGATCACGCCGGAAGACTGGGGCGGCGAGGTCGTCGTCTGCCCGGTCAGCGCCACGACGGGCCAGGGCGTGGATCACTTGCTCGAAATGATTCTCCTGCAGGCCGATCTGCTGGAGCTCAAGGCAAACCCCCAGCGACCCGGCCAGGGCTACGTCATCGAGGCACAGCTCCAGCCCGGGCGCGGACCGACCGCCACGCTGCTGGTTCGCCGCGGCACGCTCCACGTGGGTGATCCAATCGTATGCGGCGCACAGTGGGGCCGCGTCAAGGCTTTGATCAATGACCACGGGAAGATGGCCAAGGAAGCCGGGCCGTCCCAAGCCGTGGTCTGCCTTGGCCTTCCGGGGGTTCCGGAGGCCGGCGCAGAATTCGTCGCGTATGCGAGCGACCGCGAAGCCCGCGATGTCGCGGAGCAGCGGGTGGCCCAGAAGCAGCAGGAGGATCTCGCGTCCTCCGCTCCTAAACGCATGTCGCTGGAAGATTTCCTGAAGGGCGCGGATGCCCGCGAGAAAACAGCCCTCAACGTCATCCTGAAGGCGGACGTGCAGGGCTCCCTTGAGGCCATCCAGCATGGGCTTGGCGGCGTCAGGAGCGAGAAGATTTCCATGCATGTCATCCTGGCAGGCGTGGGCAACATCAACGTCAATGACGTCCTGCTGGCCAGCGCGTCCGATGCCATCATCATCGGCTTCCACGTCAGCAAGGACAGCGATGTGTCGAGCATGGCCAAGCGCGAGGGCGTGGAGATCAGGCTCTACAGCATCATCTACGAATTGATCGATGATGTGCGCGACGCGATGCTGGGGCTGCTCGAGCCCATCCTGCGCGAAAACGTCGTCGGACACGCGGAAGTACGCCAGGTCTTCGACCTGAGCAAGAAGGGCAAAGTGGCCGGATGCCTCGTGCTCGACGGGCGCGTGGCGTCGCGGGCGCGGGCGCGCATCAAGCGCAAGGGCGACGTGCTGTATGTGGGAAGCGTATCCACCCTGAAGCGATTCCAAAATGACGCCGCGGAAGTGCGGGAAAGTCAGGAGTGCGGTATCCGCTTGGACAACTTCAGCGACTACCAGACGGGCGACGTGATTGAGTTGTTCGAAGTGGAAAAGATCACGCAGCAACTATAACCGCCGGGAACGCCAGCCCGACTCCGGTTCTGTCATTCCATCGAGGCCGCCATGTCCATAGACCGCATGCTACGCGTCAATGCGTTGATCCAACAGGAGGTCGCAGCGTTTCTCCCCAAGGAGATCAACGAGCCCGATTTTGACCTGTCCGCCGTCACGGTAACGAAGGTCGTCACAAGCAGCAACTTGCGCCAGTCCAGGGTTTTCGTCTCGCTTCGCGCATCGCCGGACAGACAGCAGGTAATGCTCCAGCGCCTTCGCCAGCACCGGATCGCGATCCAGAACATGATCAGCAAGCGCGTGGCCATCAAGTATACGCCGCTCATATCCTTCGAGCTGGACGAGTCGATTGCCAAGGGCGACCACGTCCTCCACATCATCTCCGAGATGGAAACCGAGCACCCCGATTGGCCGGTGCGTCCCACGTCCGAGCCCTCCGGACATGAATAAGACATATCGCCCAGCCCCACCCCGCGCGCTGGATCCTTGGGATGGCGTGCTGCTGGTGGATAAACCATCCGGCCCCACATCCCACGATGTCGTCGCGAGAATCAGGAGGCACTTCCAAATCAAGAAAGTCGGTCACGGTGGCACGCTGGACCCGATGGCGACAGGACTCCTGATCATTCTCCTCGGCAAGGGCACCAAGCTGTCCGGACAGATCATGGGCTGCGACAAGGTGTACGAGGGCACCATGCGCCTCGGGGTCTCGACGGACACGCAGGACGGCGACGGTCAGGTCGTCACCGAGCGTGATCCCTCCGGCGTAACTTGCGATCAGTTGCTGGAGGAAATGAAGAAGCGCACCGGCGATATCCAGCAGGTGCCGCCCATGGTCTCGGCCATCAAGCGGAACGGCGTACCGTTGTACAAGCTCGCGCGCAAGGGACTGTCCGTCGAACGCGAGCCGCGCCTTATTCACGTCTACCAGTTCCACCTCCTCGATTTCTCACCCCCCTTCGTATCGTTTCGACTCCGCTGTACGAAAGGTACCTATGTGCGGACGCTCTGCGCGGATATCGGGGATGCGCTCGGCTGTGGCGCGCACCTCGCGTCCCTGCGACGGACCGAGTCGGGCACGTTCCGCCTTGCGGATGCCGTGTCGTTTAATGATCTCCTCCGGTTGAGTTCCAGCGAACTGGCAGGCAGGATCATTCCGTCGTCTGAATTCAGACTCCAGGGACACACAGCGTGATGCGAACGCTCCAGTCATTGTCCGAACTTTCCGGGATCACAGAGCCGATCGCTCTCGCAGCCGGTGTTTTTGACGGCGTGCATGTTGGACACCGGGCCGTCGTGACGCTCGCGAGAGAGAAGGCGGCGATCTTCCAGGGCCGGGTCTGGGTACTTACGTTCGAACCGCATCCCCTCAGGATTCTTAAACCCAAGGCCGCGCCCGCGCTCCTGACGTCAACGCCACACAAGCTCGCATTGCTGGCCTCGCTGGGCGTCCATGGCTGCATACTCCTCCCGTTCGGCCATGATTTTGCGCGCATTGAGCCGGAGGCATTTATCGATGATCTCTGCGCAGCCGCACCGTCGCTCCGGGATATGGTCGTGGGCGAGAACTGGACGTTTGGCCACCGCGCGCGAGGCAACACCAGCCTTCTGCGCTCGATCGCGGACCGCAAATCCCTCTCTGTGAGCGTGGTACCCGGAATGACTTGGAACGGAGCCGTCGTTTCCAGCACGCGCATCCGGAAGGCCGTAGCCGCAGGCCACCTCGAGGACGCGGCGGCCATGCTGGGCCGGCCCTTCAGCATGCTCGGCACCGTGGTTCACGGCAGGAAGGTCGGACGCAGGCTCGGATTTCCGACCGCCAACGTGAATCCGCACAACGAAGTCCGGCCCCCACCCGGCATCTACGCCGTGCGCGTGGTAGTCGATGCCGCCAGCCTGCCGGGGGCGGCTTACGTGAGCGGAGAGGCGTCGGCTGTCGAGCAGGACATCGTCGAAGTGCATATCATCGACCGGCACCTCGATCTGTACGGGCACGATATTGAGGTCTGTTTCCACAGCAAGCTGCGCGACGATCGCCGCTTTGGCGGGCAGGATGAACTGAAGGCGCAGATCGCGCGGGATGTCGACCAAGCCCGCCTGACGCTCCGATCCGCTACCTAGCAACAGAAGCCGGATGCGCTGTCGCTCATCCGGCTTCTTCGCTGCTGCGCCTGATCCGGTCCTACGGGGCAAGACCGGACGTCACGACGCTGATCGATCCCACGAAGTTTCCTCCGCCGGCCAGCGCCTGGTCCACGACGAAGTTGATGAACTGGATGTGACGGATGTCCAGTCCGCTGTCTTCGAGGTCCGCGGTCGAGAACGTGTACCACCCGTACGTTCCGGTGATACCGTTCACGTACGTGTTCACGCGGTAGCCCGTATCGTCCATGAACTCGACCTTCACGCTCTGCGGCGTGCCACTGATACCGAACGTGATTGTGGGCGTCGCCACAAAGTCGCCGCTCTGCGCGCCGGGTTCGACAAAGTCCTCGTACCGGAAGATGAATCCATCGTAGCCACCGGAGGCCACGGTGTAGTTCATTACCACATTCGTCGTCCCGTTCTGGACCCACGTGTCGGAGCTGTTGGCGCCGCCCAGGTTGTCGACGCGCGCCTCCGGGGGGGACGGCAACGCCGTCGCGGAACCCGAGCCCTGCGACAGCGGCTGTATCGTGTAGCTCAAACCGTACGTACGTATGCCGAACGTGCCCACTTCATTGCCAAAGCCGGCCAGCGCGGCATCCACCACGAAGTTGATGAAGCGCACATGCGCGATGTCCAGACCGTTGCCGGCCAGCAGACTCGTCGGGATCGAGTAGCTCTTGTACGAGTTCGTAATACCGATGAGCTCACCGGAAACCTGTGCACCCGACGTGTCGACGAACTCGTACTTGACGCGGGTCGGCGTGCCTGACAGCGCGAAGGTTACCAGCGGGTGGTCCGTCATGTCCATCGATTCAAACGGCCCGGTGCCGAAGTCGTCGAAGTTGAACGTGATGCCGCTGTACCCACCCGTGGCCACGTTGTACTGAATGACCAACTCGGTCGGCGAATTCGTCGTGATCACCGTGCCGCCGCCCTCATTGCCGCCGAACACCACGCGCATTTCCGGCTTGCCGGCCGTGCCGACGAGTGGCGTCACGCCGATCGGCTTGATGTTGTAGCGGTAGAAGAGCTGCCCATTGGTCGGCACGCTGAGCGTCCGATCGATGGTTCCGTTCTGTACCAGTTGCGTCGGGCTGCCGATCGCGCTCCATGTTCCGCTGACCAGGCTTGTGCCGCTTTCAAGCTGATATTTGCGCTCGCTGAAACCGTCCATCGAGACGTAGAACGTCGTGCCCGTTCGCGCGAAGCTCACGGCGCTGAATGAATTCCCGTCAATCGGGTTGCTCCCCGCGTTGTATTCGTCACGGTTCGAAACACCGTCGCCGTCCGGATCGCCGTCAGGCCCGTTGTCGCCCGACCCGCTGCCTGTGCTCAAACCGTAGAGCTGCTCCCATTCGTTCGGCAGGCCGTCGCTGTCGTCGTCCGCGCGCGGCAGGATGTCTGTCGGCGCGTAGGGCGTATAGAGCAACCCGCTCACGATGACATCGAATCGCCCAGTAAGATTGTCGAGACCTGCTGCTTCCAAGTCCTCGTAGAAGCTGATTTCCGTGATATGGGCAATGTCAAGAACGCGCGATGTGAGCTCGACCGTCGGCATCGGGTAGTACTGGTAGGCCGTGTCCAGGGACAGGAAGAAGCCGCTGACCGTGGTGCCGTTGTCATCGACAACCTCAAACTTCATATTCTCCGGATTGCCCTTGATCTGGAACACGATGCTTCCGTACGACGAGAAGTCGCCCGACTCGATCGGCCCTGTGGCCGGGTTGTCGTAGCGGATCGTGGCCCCCGCCGTACCACCGCTCGTCACGTTGTAGTTCACGAAGAAGTGGTTCGTGCCGGTCGTTGTGACAATCGTGCCCGGATTTGAATTGTAGCGACCTATGACATCCGGCGGGCCGGGCGGCAGGACGCTCTCGGGTCCGCTGCCGGCAAACACATAGAACGGATGGATGAACCCGCCCGATACGATGTACAATTGGCCGTTTGTGTTACCCTCGCCCGTCAGCCCGGCGTCGAGCACGATATTGATGGCACTGATGCTCGTAATGTCGTTGGTGAACAGGGCCATATCCAGCCGGTAGTACTGCAGGTTCGTTGTGATCCCCGCGCACATGACGCGCATGAAGCGTCCGGATGCATCCTGGAATTCGAACTTTGCTCCGGATGGTTTGCCGTACAACCCGAAGACCAGGTTTGTGAAGGTCGACAGGTCCTGCGACTCAATGTTCGTCGTGCCGAAGTTGTCCCACAGAATGGCGGCACCAGCGAAACCGGTCGCCACACTATACGTGACGTCAATCAGGCTGAAGTCAGTGTTGACGACAACGGTGTTGCCGTTGGCGCCCCCGAGAACACCGACGGCCGGGTTGTTCGGCAGGATGCTCGCCGGACCATTCGTGGAACCGCTGACCGTCGGCTCGAAGTAGAGGCCCAGGATCTGGACATCCACCGTGCCGCTGCACGACACCGTCGCATTGCTGTCCACCACGAAGTTGATGAACCGAACCATCGTCAGGTCCAACCCGTTCGAGCTGAGCACGGACGTGTTCAGCGAGTAGTATTGGTAGTTGGTCGTCAGCCCCGTAAATGCACCCGCCACACTGTTGCTCACGGCGTCCGCCACCTCGAAGTTCACCTTCGAGGCTGTGCCCCGGATCCGGAACGTGACCGTGGTCAGGCCCGAAATGTCCGCGGATTCGTTCGTGTCGGCCGTCCCGAAGTTATCGAACAGGATTGTTGCGCCCGAGTATCCGCCCGTGCACACATTGTAGCCGATCGTCAACGTATTCTTGTCCGGACTGATAACCGTCGTTTCGACGTTGCCGCCGCCTATCAGGATCGGCGCCGGCGAGCTTCCCTCATTATTTTCAGGCAGCGTGCTCACCACACCCGTCCCCGCCGCGCCGACCAGGTACGGCGGCGTCTTCAGCCCCGCGGTCTTGATCCCGAACGCCCCCGTCTGGTTCGCCGCCCCCGCCGTGTTCGAGTCCACCACGAAGCTCATGAACCGCACCTGGCTCATGATCACGCCCCGAATTTCCAGGTTCGTCCGCGCGATCGCGTAGTACCGGACTGTCGCGCTCTGCGTCCCCAGCAGCTTCGCCGACGCCTTGTTCGTAAAGATGTCCTCGATCTCGAAGTTCACGCTCTCGGTCGAGCCCGTCACCCCGAACACCA
>JAZDKY010000017.1:0-6055 GCA_043802525.1 bacterium | reverse complement strand
TTGCCGACCCGGCCATGCTCGATTTCCGTCTGCAGTCCAACAGTCCTTGTATCGATGCCGGCTACAATACAGCATCCGTTGCCGCAAGGGATGCGGACGGCATTCCGCGACCCTTGGATGGCGACGCGAACGGCGTGGCGGGGGTGGACCTCGGGGCCTTCGAGCGCGTGCATTCGTTGGCGGACTCGGACTCGGACGGCTTGTGGGATACCAACGAGCTGGCGCGGGGCTCGAACCCGGCCGATCCCGACAGCGACGACGACGGAATGAACGATGGAGAGGAGATGTGGGCCGGCACGGACGCTCTGGATCCGTTGTCCCTGTTTCAATTGACGCAATCCCTTCCCGTGTCGAACGGGGAAATCATGATCCGCTGGTCGAGCGCAAGCAACAAGGAGTATGCCCTCAGCCGCTCCACAAACCTGCTTGCGGATTCATTTGCCGTCGTGACCAACATACCCGCCACGCCGCCGGAGAATGTGTACACGGACGTGACGGCCGGCGCGGCCGTCCGCTTTTATCGCGTCATGGTCGAGCCATGAGGGGATAACCGATGGGGGTCTTCGTGATTCAGTATGCAGGTTTCAGGAGCATGAAAAGCATGCGTGTCCGTGCGTGTCTGCTTGCGGTCGGTGTCTTGTCCGTGTTGACCCTTTACGCGCGGTCCGCCACGTACTACGTGGACGGGTCGCGGCCCGACGACTCCGGCGACGGAACCACGCGATCCACTGCCAGGAAGTACATCCGCTCGGGCATTGGCCTGATGGCCGGAGGAGACACCCTGCTTATCGCGGACGGGGTCTATACCGGGGACAGCAACATGATCAGCAATCCCGGCGGCGAATGGACCGGCGTTCCAAGCGGCACGGCGGATCGCTACACGGTGATCAAGTCGGAGCACCCGTTGGGCGCGGTGATCGACGGCGAATTGGTCCGCATTCCCATTTGGATCAGCGGTAATTCCTATGTACGGTTCGAGGACCTTCACGCCCGGAATGCGTTGAATTCCAATTTTATGATCTTCCACTCCGATCACGTCAAAGTGCTCCGGTGCGCGGCGAGCGAGGCGTACTACCACCATTTCTGGTTCCGATACAGCACGTACTGCCTGGTGGAAGATTGCTTTACCTGGGGGCGGGGTGCCTATTCCTTCGTATTCGGCGGAACCTATGGGGACTACACCACCTCCCAATACAACATCGCGCGACGGTGTGTGTCCCGGCGTGACGCCCACTACTTTGCGCCTGGCGGAAATCATTGGGCCTCGTTCGTCACCTATTGGGCGGACAACACCTACTTCCAGAATTGCCTGTCGATCGACGGGCACTACATCTATGTGGGGACCACCAATCCGCCGTACTTTACCAAGTCGGTTTTCTACACGGCGAACGGATCTTCCAGCTACAGCGCCGAAGGCTGCATTTCCCTGAATGATGAAGGCCAGATCGGTCAATTCGAGAGCGCGGCAAGCCCGGTCACGCTGAGAAACAACAGCTGCATCCTGTCGCCCAGTGGAGGATCCGCGGGTGTTCTCACGTACGGCAACGCTGTCACGATAGAGAACAACATCCTCGCGGGCGCCAACGGAACGAGTGATTGGAGCGGCGCAATTGGCGAGGCGCAAGGGTTGTTGCTGGGCGCAAAGCACAACATTCTCCATGACAACCGCTTTGGATTTGTCGCCGTGGACGGCGCTCATTCCTACAACGTGCTGCATGACAACACGGGCGGCGATTATCGGTATTCGACCACCGGTTCCAACGAAGTGACGGACGTGAATCCATTGACGAACGGCTTGATGTACCCGACCCGGATTGAAGCGGGTTCGTATCTGGCCGGCGCCGGCGAAGGCGGCGGCCGGGTCGGTCCGGAAATACTCAAGAAGCTCGGGGTCTCCGGAGCCCTGTACGGCGAAGTGGGATGGAATGCATGGACCGCCGACGATTTGTGGCCCTGGCCCAACGAGGACACCATCCGAACCAAAATGAGGTCGTACAACCTTCACGGCGCGGATGGCGCGCGCGGTTTCTGCGCGGACGGGCAGACGCTGACCAAATACGTCTGGGAATACCTCGGCCATCCCATTCCGCCGGAAATCTATGGCGGAACGGGTTCTCCGGTCATTTTCTTCACGGATCTGACGTCGGGACCCAATACGGGAGGAAAAGACGGCAACGGGGCCTTTGTCAGCATTTTTGGCAGGAACTTCGGTACAGCCAGGGGAACGTCCTGCGTGACTGTAGGCGGAGGGGAGGTGTCGGATTACTTGGTGTGGGGCGTCACCAATGCCGCGAATCCGGAACTGGACCGGATTGTCGTCCAACTCGGTTCCAACGCCCAGACGGGGGAGATCGTCGTTCACACGGCACGCGGAAATTCGAACGGGAAACCGTTTGTCGTGAGACCCGGAAGAATACTCTTCGTGGATGACGACGCGCCGGCGGGGGGCGACGGCTCATTCGCCATGCCATGGCAGACGCACGTTGACTTCTACAACAACGAACAAGCGGGAGACATTTGCTATTTTCGGGAAGGGGTTTATTCCGGGGTCAACCGGTGGGGGATTCATTACAACGTCGACAGCGGAGGTCCGGGAAAAGAAGGCACGCCGAGCAACGAGATAGCCTGGGTCGGTTATCCGGGAGAAACCGCTGTTTTTGAGGCGCTTACCCCCGGTGTGGACGAGGGTAACTTTGCCGTCGGCAACTACCATGTCGTGGCCAATTTCAGGCTCAAGTCGTGCTACAGAGGCGCCTTCGCCACGTTCGGCGGAATCGGTTATCGGTTCATCAATAACGATTGTTCCGGAACCAGCAATTTCACGTATTCCCTCGTAGGCCCGTCCATCGGTCCGGGCGCGGTTTATGGGAATAATCTTCATGACCTGAAGTCGGGCAACAAGCTTTCTCACCCGATCTATATTGGCTATGGGGCGAGCGACGTCGATGTGGGCTGGAACACCCTTCACGACAACGACGTCGATTGGGGTCCGATCATCAGCATTCACCGGGACTATGCGATTCTGGGAAACCGGATAAGCAACGCAACCGGACGGGCCGCGTTCAAACTTGTGGACTCAACGGCGAATTTCGTCGATAGCAGCGAGAATCATCACGTCGGCTCGACCGTTCATATCGTCAGCAACGGCCGGGAAGCCAGGATCACGGCCATTGATTCGACGACGCAGCTCTCGCTCGACAGCGATATCTTCACGAACGGGGACGAGCAGTATGTGATCAATCAATATGTGTTCAGGCGCAATTCCATCCATGACAACAACATCGATTGTTCGTACCGGAGAAGCCGGGGTATCGGTCAAGTGAACACCGGCCGCGGATCCTCCGTTTCGATCTACAACAACAAGTTCATCAATTGCGGCGGGTTCCTCGATTGGTACCTTCCCTTCTATTTCTATTCCGGATCCGCGGACGTCTATAACAACACGATCTACCAGATCGCGGACTCCGCACAGTATGTGTTCCAGATTACCGCCGGCGGGGCTTATATGCCCGAGCGCATCAACATCAAGAACAACATTGTCGTTTCGGACGCGGATGCGGCGTATTTTTCCATCGCCAATGAACAACGGATGCAGAGCCTGGTCATTGACGGCAATCTCTACGCGGGCCACGGACCCGGGCCCGTCAGAGATGTTCACGCCGTGAATGCCGATCCCTTGTTCGCCGACGTGACGACCCTGAATCTGCGTCTCCAATCGAACAGCCCCGCCATCGACGCGGGTTTGGATGTGCGCGCTGTCGTTACGGCGGATTTCGACGGCATTCCGCGGCCGCAGGGTTTGAGAATTGACATCGGCGCTTACGAAAGCCTCGTGCCAGACGCGGATGCGGACGGCCTGCCCGATGGGTGGGAAACTTCGTATTTCGGAGGGGCCACCGGCGCGAACGCGGCGGAGGACTATGACCTGGATGGATTCAGCACTTTTCAGGAGTACCTGGCGGGAACCGATCCGACGGACGGCCATTCCCGGTTGGGCATGACGTCAAGCGAACGTGTCGGCTCGCCGGGTTTCGTCGTGCGCTGGTCCAGCGCGAGCAACCGGGCGTACGCGATCCTGCGCTCGACGAATCTCCTCATGAACGGAGCGGTGTTCACGCAGCTCGGAACCGACATTCCCGCGACGCCGCCGGAGAATGTGTACACGGACGCGACGGCCGGTGTTGACGGCCGATTCTATCGCGTGGGCGTCGTCACGCCATAGGCAAACGCATGACACGGTTCGTCAGTCCGCGCGAGGGGCCAGGCCTTGATTCGTGTCCGCAGGCGATACTGAACCGTATCGTCGAGGAGGCGCAACGCCGAGATGCGGCGCAAGATGATGCCGCCCTTTGGGTTGTAGCGGCGCGAACCCATCTGCTGCGTTCTCGAATCGTTTTTCCAGCTGTGGCTGATATTTCCAGGCTTTGAGCACTTCGCGTGGATCGAGTTCGCGGTCCGTGCAAAGCAAAGGGAACACGCCGTCGACCCTACGTTCGGCTTTCAGCGCTTGTGCGTTTCGTTCCCAATGCAGGCTGTAATAAGGCTTCTTCTTTATGCGGTAGCGCGCCTTCGTGCCGGAATGCATCGATCCATTCGGCCAACTCATAAAGAGGATCTTTTGCCACGGCAAGGTTCATAACCAGCAGCGTCAAGATCTCGACCGAGCTGATCGCCTCCCGTCCTGAAAGATCAAGTGCTTCAGCGAGAATCTCCCGCAACCCCATTCGACAAAGGATCGCCTCGACCAGGGGAAGTCCCCCGATTTCGTACCGCCGGAGCTTTTCAGCAGCCGGGATTGACATCTTGATCTATATATGTACAACTATAATCAAGATGTCAACCCGGAGATCAGCAAACAAACTCAAAGAGTTCAAAAGGCGTCACGACCAGCTGCTCGATGGGCTATTGAATGCGCCACCGATGCTTCGCGGATCGTTCAGCCAGGTATCCACGCGTTGTGGCAAGCCCACTTGTTGGTGCGCACAGAGTATCAAAGGCCATAGGCATAACCGCATGACCTGGAGCGAGCAGGGAAAGATGACCACCAGGAAGGTTCCCGCGGACCACACAGACCGCGTCAAGGAACTCACCGACAATTACCGCCGGTTCCGCGCCGGCCGGCGGGAACTCGTCCATGTCCAGAGGCAGATCATCGAGGCAGTTGCCAAACTCGAATCGACTGTCAACGAACAGACACGTGAACCTCTGAGCTATCTATCGCTGACGCCCAAAATCGCGGGGAAACCTGCGGCCTCCTCGCGAAAAACCACCCAGGGGAACAAATCAAAAGGACGGTAAGACGTTCGTATTACGCTTGTAGCGCAAACTTAATTCGAGCATAAACCGGGCACTCAAAGTGCGGAATATAAGCATAGGGCACTTTTCAGCTGTCAAATCACAGTCAACGTGTTAGTGAACAAGAAGTTAGCAAGGTCCGACCCCGAAGGGACGCAAACCGGGTATCGCAAGAAGGTCGGCATCAATGGGCGATTGCGTCTTTACGGTTTATGCTCGGGATATTGCCTGCCTCGCTGCATTCACAGACGGCTATCCAAAGGCACGACCGAAGCGACGGGCGAGATGAAGTTCACCACGAACAGAGGGCAGCTCATTAAGATGCTCGGCATCGTCGGCAGCAATCCAGGCCTTCCTCCTTGTCAGAAAAGGGACGACCTACTCCGCATCGAAGCCTCTAGCGGGACGCTCAAGCTGTTGGCCAACGAAGCCGCAGCCGAGTGTGCTGCGACGGTCCACAGGGAGGGCGTCTGTTTCCTTCGCTACAAGAAGCTCCTGCCCCTCATCCGGTCATTCAAGGGCAAGAAGGAGATTGCCGTCGAGATCACCCCCCCAAGGCCTGCAGATTGACTCCTTCAGCATCTCGGAGGGCATCTGGGCGGCTATCTTCGACGATCCCGCTAGTGTAGTGTCCCATAAATAACTAGACATTCGTTTTCTGCCTGCTTTTCCGGCGTCGGGGCTGCGAGCATCCTGGCTGAATCGCCTCCAGTTTCGTGCGCGCGCGGGCGAGTTTCTCGACGATCTCGCCGACGGTGGC
>JAZDKY010000016.1:0-5299 GCA_043802525.1 bacterium | reverse complement strand
GATCGCGCGACGCGAAACGGAAGCATGCCACCATGACCGATTTCCAATCCGCTATGGGCGCCGAACACGCATCGCCCGCAATGCGTTTCATCACAGCACGTTACCCCACGTTCAAAACCCGTTCGTGAATAAGCCATGGGGTCAGCGGGTTCGATTACTATGGACGCGGGACGTATGACGAAGTGAAGATCTACGATCAGGCGCTCACGGCGGAGGAGATACGGCGGAATCACAGCGGATTGGTTGCGTACTGGCGAATGGACGAGGGTGGCGGCGCCACCGTCGCCGACAGCACCGGCAACGGGAATAATGGGGCCGTTCTATATGGTTACAATGCGAACGGTCCCACTTGGGTTGATGGGAAATGCGGCACGGCCGTGCAGTGTGACGGGGATGACTACGTGAACTGCGGAAACAGCATTCCCCTGAAGCTGGACGGCCGAAGTTTCTCGATATCGATGTGGACGAAGTTCGCCGACATGAGTCGGGCCATGGGTCTGGTCGGCAAGACCGGCGGATATGCACTCAATAAGGCCTTGGTGATTGCGCTTCTCAACTCGTCACAACTGCGGTTCGGCTTCTACGCCAACGATCTCATTGCGCCGGGCCCGTTTGCGATCGGCCCGTGGTATCATCTGGTTTTCACGTACGACGCCGTCTCGCGGGAACGAAGCGTCTACATCAACGGACAGCAGGCCGCCAAAGATATAGCGAACGGAAGCCTTCAAGGCACGGATGGTGCGCCCCTGGAGATCGGGCGCAACTACATGAGAAACAACGAAGCCCTGAAGGGAACCATCGACGAGGTGAAGGTCTTTGACCGGGCCTTGGCGGCGGAGGAGATTTGGAACGAATACAGCGGACTGGTGTTGCTGTACACGTTCGACGAAGGCCATGCGAAAGAGGCGCTGGATTCCTCCATAAACCGGTTGCACGGCAGCATCGTCGGCGCCGTTGCGGCGCAGGGCAAGATCGGGAAGGCCCTGTCCTTCGATGGGTCGGACGACTACCTGCAGGCGCTGGCGCCCGCCGACCTCAAGGCGCCAGGGCCGATCAACGGGCCAGGCTCAATCACGGTCCGTGCCCAGGGAAGCCCTTACTACATTGGACGTTTCCGGGTCGGCTGGTGGAGCTACATCACCGTGTGGAACTGGCCGAGGATGGAGCTAAGAATCGATGGACAAGTAGTTAGGACGTGGGAGGTCAACAGCACGTCTTGGATGGACTACACGTGGAGCGGCAGTGTCCCGGCCACGCTCTCGGACCGTCAGATCGACATCGTCTACTATAACGACATGTTCGACAACTCGTATGATGGCATGTCTCTGAGCGTCGACTATGTCAAGTCCGGCGACAACATCATGCAGGCCGAAGACTCTCGTGTGACCTACGA
The DNA here is from genome assembly GCA_043802525.1 of bacterium. Taxonomy (GTDB): domain Bacteria; phylum Verrucomicrobiota; class Kiritimatiellia; order CAIVKH01; family CAIVKH01; genus JAZDKY01. The sequence goes on along the minus strand of JAZDKY010000016.1, from coordinate 3,906 downwards.
CCAGGGGAACCCTTCCGACGGGATCGATGTGATACCGGGGCGGGAATGGATGTATCGGAATGGGGCCTTACGATTCAAGACATCCAGGGACTGGATCAAGCGCGACACAACGCCGTTCACGCTTTCCTTCTGGATGAACTACAATGCTGCGAGTTCACCCATGCGCGTGATCGAGATCGGGGATCGGACGCTACCCAATGGGACATTGAGTCTGACGGTGCAACCGTCCTCGAGTTGCCTCAATTTCGGGGTTTCCGGACAACCGGGGGCGAGCACCGAGAACGTGCTGGCCGCAGGCCAATGGACGCATGTGGCGACCGTGTTCAGCTCAACCAGTACCAAGGTCTATATCAACGGGACGAAACGAGGCGAGTTGAACTACGCCGCCGGCACGCGGTTCCTGGCGCCGCGAGACATCCTGATCGGCCAAAAGATCGGTACGGAGGCGAACTTCAAGGGGCTGATCGACGAGGTGAAGATCTACAACCGGGCGTTGAGCACCTCCGAGCTCGCGCAGGACTACGAGGATAGGGGGCTGGCGGCGTGCTGGCGGTTTGACGAGGGGACCGGCGCGACCGCGGCCGACAGTTCCGGGAACGGGAACAACGGCACCCTGATCAACATGCCCGCCGGCTGGACGGACGGCAAGGCCGGGAAAGCCGTGATCCTCGCGGGCCAGAACCAGTATGTCACGGTGGGCGATCGCCCGGCGCTGGACCTGACCAAGGCCCTTTCCTTGGAAGCCTGGGTCTACTACACGGGCTATCCAAGCGTGGATTATGCGCCAATCATTTCGAAAGAGGGACCGAACGGGCGATGCGCCTACTCGCTGGGCGTCAGCGGCGGAAAGATGTCCGTCGCGCTGGGCAGTGACGGATTGGGTTGGGGCATGGGGAACGTGTCGTACGGCAACGTGAAGGCGTCCGTGTGGAATCACCTGGCGATGACCTGGGACGGGAACGTATGGCGCTGCTATCAGAATGGATCCGAGGTGGGGGCGGGCCTCTACGGAAGCCCCTTGCCGGACAGCGGCGCGCCGCTGCAGATCGGCCGGAACTCGGAATATGCGAATCGCTACTTCGTCGGGAAAGTCGATGAAGTGAAGGTTTACAAGCGGGCGTTGGCGGCCCAGGAAATCAAGGAGACCTTCGAGAAAACCGTGTCGCCGGATTGCGCCGCGACCGCCCAGCAAATCTCCTTGATACCCGCGTCGCTGCAATCGTGCGAGTACCTCGACAACGGGGGATTCCATGTGGCCGGCGGAAGCAGTTGCGGATCAACTTGGGGGGAAGGCCGGGAATACACGTACTCTTTCAACCTGCAGAAAGCGGCTCTGAATGCCTCGTTGAGCATCGAGTACGCGGATGCATCCGCGGGCAACGGCATCGAGATATACGTCGATGACGTGTTCAAGGGCGCCTTCTTATCCCGCTACACCGGCGGGTGGGGCGTCTACCTGTGGAGCGAGCTGTTCGCCACAGGCTATCTGTCACCGGGAACGCATACGCTCAAGCTGAAGGTCATCATGGCCGGGAATTTCGGGGTCAATTTGCGAACACTCAAGATCACGGCGCCGTGATATTCGCGTCGTGGCTCCGCTTTGGGGTGGGGGATCGCATCATGCCGATGGCCTGTTTCATTACGATGCTGCTTCTGGTGGCGGGCTGCGCGTGCACCTCATCGCACGCCGCGACGTATTATGTCGACGCCTCAGCCGCGGATGACAGCGGGACGGGGTTGCCGGAAAGCCCCAAGAAGCACATCCGTTCGGGCATCACTCTGATGAGCGGCGGCGACACGCTGATTGTCCGGGACGGTCTGTACACGAATGACGAGGACCGGATTCGGGGAGTGCCCAGCGGTGCCACGGGAAACTACACCACCGTCATGGCGGAGCACGACTTTGGCGCCGTGCTCAGCGGTCTCTGGAGCGGTACGGCACTGGCGTCAGAACAGGCGCCTGTCAACCTCTACCAGAAGAGCTGGGTGAGCCTGGAGGGCTTCCTGATCAAGGATAGCGGAGGCTCCAGCATCTATGCGCTCGATGCCGTGTGCGTGAACGGCAGCGATCACTGCCGGATTCGCAGGATGGGCATCAAGAACGGCGTTCATGCGGCGGCTGAATACGGTGGCGCCGTAACGGTGGGTTCATCGAGCTACTGCCTGATCGAGGATGTGTTCGCGTGCGGCATGATGCGGTATGGGGTTTCGTATGTCGGTGGGCCTGAGAACCATCACAACATCATGCGCCGCGTTCTGGTGCGATGGGACTTCTGCACAACCGCTCAACCCCGCGCGGGCATCGTCTGCTACGGGAACAGCCAGGGAAGTCCCCCCTGCCATGACATTCTGATGCAGAACTGCATGGTCCTCGACGGGAACCGGGGTTCGGGGGCCACGTTCACTGGCGGGTTCAGCGCGCCGCACGAAACCTCGTTTCTCCGGCGGGATGGCTGCATCAGCCTGAACAATGAAGGCTACGGCTTCCATTCCGCGGAGGATTCGCTGTGTCACGACAACGTGAATACCAACTGTGTGGTCTGGGACTGCGATGCAGGCCTGTGGTGGCGTCACCTGGCCGGCGGCACGTCGGGTGTGTACAACTCCACCCTCCAGGGGGCCGGCGCCGCAGGTTCGCAGGACCCGGGCCGCGGCGCCACGTACGAGTGCGAGGCCGTCGATAACGTACTGGTCGCCGGCGCGTCCGTTTCCGCCATGACCGAATCGGGGAGCATCACGCAATCCGTCACCAACTTTCAGTATCTCGTGCGTTCGCCCGTCGCCACCCAAGGCGCAACCATCGAGCAACGGAAAGGCGTGACCGGCACGTTGTGGGGGGAGGCCGGATACGACGATCCGACGCTGGAAAACCTATGGCCCTGGCCCAACGAAGACGCCATCCGCGAACTGTTTCGCGAGCCGAATAATCCCCCCGTCGGCGTTTCCCCCGACGTGAACGATACCCGGCGCGGCTTCTGCGCGGACGGGACGACGCTGACCCAATACATCTGGGAGTATCTGGGGCATTCGATGCCGGAGGATATCTACGGGATCTCAGGGCCACCCGTCCTTTTCTTTTCCGATCTGACCTCCGGCCCCAATACCGGTGGGCAGGACAACCAGGGTGCGTTCGTAACCGTCTGGGGAAAGAATCTCGGCAACACACGGCGTGACAGCACGATCACGGTGGGTGGGGGCGCCGTGGCCGGCTATCCGGTCTGGACCAATACGAAGATTTCTTTTCAACTGGGCACGAACGCAGGGACCGGAAACATTGAGCTGCGGACGGCGGAAGGCGTGTCGTCGATCGGTCCCTTTACCGTGCGAACGGGGGCGATTTGCTTCGCGGCGACCAACGGGAGCGACACGACGGGGAACGGCAGTTGGACGAATCCCTGGCGCACGATCGTCAAAGCCAAGAACATGCTGGCGCCGGGCGACATCGCGTATGTCGAGGATGGCATCGTCCAGGATACGATGGACAGTTACAACGCGTGCGTGAACCTCGGTTCCCACGGGACCGAGATGAATCCCAAGGCCCTGATCGCCTATCCGGGCGCGACGGTGCGGGTCGGGACGAATTCATTGGGGCGGGCTTTTCACAATTGGGTGACCGGCGGAGTCGGGGGATATGCAGGGAAACACTGGGTCATCTCGCAGCTCCATATCACGTCAGGCTCGTTGGGTGTTCCGTTCGCGGAAGGCTACCGTATTGTTGGAAACCACTTCGAGGCACCGATGGCGGATGGGCAGACCGGAATCATTGAGGGCCGTGAAAATCACATCAAGATTCTGGGGAACACGTTCTACAACGTGGGGCTCACCAACGGCACCAAGTTGTATCATGTGATCTATGTGTCGGGCTTGAGACGGAGCACGCCGCCCCGAGCGCCGACGGAATACGAC
>JAZDKY010000015.1:0-9619 GCA_043802525.1 bacterium | reverse complement strand
TTGCCGACCCGGCCATGCTCGATTTCCGTCTGCAGTCCAACAGTCCTTGTATCGATGCCGGCTACAATACAGCATCCGTTGCCGCAAGGGATGCGGACGGCATTCCGCGACCCTTGGATGGCGACGCGAACGGCGTGGCGGAGGTGGACCTCGGGGCCTTCGAGCGCGTGCATCCGTTGGCCGACTCGGACTCCGACGGCTTGAGGGATACCAACGAGCTGGCGTGGGGATCGAGTCCCGCGGATTCCGACACCGATGACGACGGAATGAACGATGGAGAGGAGATGTGGGCCGGCACGGACGCTCTGGATCCGTTGTCCCTGTTTCAATTGACGAAATCCCTTCCCGTGTCGAACGGGGAAATCATGATCCGCTGGTCGAGCACAAGCAACAAGCAGTACGCGCTCAGCCGGTTCACGAACCTGCTCGCGGATGCCCTCGCCCTCGCAACCAACATACCCGCCACGCCGCCGGAGAATGTGTATACGGACGTGACGGCCGGCCTGGATGCCCAGTTTTACCGCGTCGGGGTCGAGCCATGAGCGGACAACTGTTTACGGTCTCTCTGTTTGGCGTGGAGGCTTGAAGAATATGAAAAACGTGAGAGCCGGCGCCCTCCTTCCGGTGGTCTGTGTCTTGTCCGTGTTGACTCTTTCCGCGCGGGCCGACAACCTCCGGTATTACATCTCTCCGACCGGAAGCGATTCCGGCGGCGTGGGCACGTCCAACAACCCGTGGGCCAGCTTCACGCGCGCTTATTCCGCCATGGTCGGAGGCGATACCCTGATCGTCAAGAACGGCACGTACACCAACCAGACTGTTATCAGCCGATGGGACGGGCAGCGTCCTCCATCCGGCAATGCCAGCCAATACACGACGGTTCAGGCGGAAACCGACGGCGGGGTCGTAGTCGATGGACAAGGCACATCGAGCCCGATTTCGATGAACGGCTATCCGTCCTCGCCAGTGAACTATATTACGATCCGGGGGATTGTTTTCCGTCATCAGGCTGGCGGGGCGGGCCTGTTCAACGTCAACCACATGAAGTTCATCCGCGACGGATTCGAGGACGCCGCCGACGGCAACTCCGCGGTGTTCAGCATTAGCGGGCGGAATCCCAATGATTTGAACCTTCTCGAATCGCAATATATCCTGATTGAGGAATGCTACGCATGGGGATCCGGCCGGTACAAATTCCTGGTCTATCACGTCGGCCACACGATCTTCCGGCGGACTGTGGCGCGCTTCGACCGGGCGAATACGCCCGAACACGATCCGATGGCGGTGTTTTCGTTCTACCACTCCGACACGATTGAGTGTCAGAACTGCATCAGCATTGACGGCGATAACATCCAGTTCTTGGTCAACGGAAACGAATATTCGGGCTCGTTCTACATTCCGAGCACCGACGGACCTTCGACCGATATCAATATCGCCGGATCGATCGCGCTCAACGTGGACATGCAATTTGGAGGCATAACGAAGAATGTTGATAACGTCCGGATCGCCGACTCTGTCGGCTGGCATATCCGCGAAGGCGTTTGGGCGAGGGACTCGGCGGCGTACGACCACGTCACGTTCGGCGATCTCTACGGGCCGGGCATCGCCACCGTGAACGACGGCTCAGGTGTCGGCCTGCGGTTCTATCCGGGCGACGACCCGGTCAATGCGACGGCGATCCGGAACAGTATTCTCCATGACATCAAGGGTGCAGCCCTGAATGGCTGGAGCGCCGAGGATTACAACGTCTTTTCCGGCAACAACGCCGACCGGATCGGCGGAACGCCTGTGGGCGCGCACAGCACGAATGCCAACCCGAATTTGACCTATATAGTCCGGGTCGAATCGAACAACGCCACCCTGAAAGGAAAAGCCTCCGACGGTGGCGACATCGGCGCCAACATCGTGAAGCGAATCGGCGTGTCGGGTACGCTCTGGGGAGAGGAGGGATACAACACGGTGACTTCGGAGGACCTGTGGCCGTTCCCGTACGAGGACGTCATCCGGCGTGACATGCGCAGCTATAGCTACACAGGTCCGACGGCCACCGCGCCGTACGGGGGGCCTACGGGGCCCGTCCAGACGCTGAGCGGCGCTCGCGGCTTCTGCGCGGACGGCAAGCAGTTGAACGGCAAAGACGACATAACCCTTACTTCCTACATCTGGGAATACCTGGGCCACCCGATCCCGCCGGAGATTTACGGAGGAACGCGCGCGCCGGTCGTCTTTTTCTCGGACTTGATCGACGGGCCGAGGACGGGATGGAACGGGAGCGCGACCCAAGGAGCGGCCGTAACCGTTTGGGGCAACCACTTCGGTTCGAACAGAGGGTCCAATTATGTGACCGTGGCCGGGGTCCGCCTGACCAACGATTCGGACTACGCGGAATGGGGGGCGACCGCCGGAAACGCCCGGGGGCTCGAAAGAATCACGTTCTGGCTGAATTCCAGCATGGCCACCGGCGCCGCCGCGATCAGCGTCACGGTCGGGGGTCTCGTCTCGTGCACGTTGCCTTTCTACGTAAGGGATGCGGGGACCATCTATTTCGTGGACCACAATAACGGCAATGACGCCTATGACGGGCTGCAGGACGCGTCTGCCGGCGGGACTGCGGGTCCCAAACGAACACTCCCCAATGTAAGACAACTGCTATCCGGAGGAGACCTCCTATATATCCGCAATGGGACCTACACCGAAACCGATAGCTATAACGGTCGCCTGACGCTGGATGCCAGTCGTAGCGGCTCCGTGAATCATTACACGGTCTACGCGGGATATCCCGCGGAAACACCCCTGCTGGACGATACCGGTGACCCGAATAGAGGAGGCGTGGTCAGAAACGTTTACGACCATGTGGGGCATGTGGTCATTTCCAAACTAAGGATGACCACGACAGGCTCGACCGGGGTTCGGATTCAGCAGACGAGTGTCGGATATGTTCGAGTGATCGGCACGGAACACGATGCCGGCACGAATGGAGGCACGGGCATGTCGGGTCAAATCAGCATGTTCGACATGAGTCACATCAAGGTATTCGGCTGTATTTGCCGCGATTTGGGCGAGCCGGATGTCGATTTCAGCAAATACAGCCATGCGATGTACTTTGGCGTGAATAACGATGGCGGGACGATTACGGATGTCGAGGTGGGGTGGTGCGAAGTCAGGAACTTCAGAAATCAGGCGTCCGGGATCTATGTTCATCCGAAAGACACGGATCCCGCAAACGGGTATTCCGACAACATCGATATTCACGACAACTTGATCCATGATCTGGGAGCGGGTGGAGTCATCCTGATCAGCAGGAACAAGCATATCCGATATTGGAACAACATTATCTACAACTGCGGTTCCCAGGTTAACGGTCGTTCGGCGGTCGATTTCAGGTCGAGCGATTTCCCGGGTTGCAATATTGAATTCTATAATAACACAGTATATTCCGGCGTTTCCCAGAACCTTCTGAATCTATACGGCGCGGACAGCGGCGCCGCGGCGATTCATCTCAAGAACAACATCTTCTGGGCCTTTGGCGGTTCTCCGTACTATCTTGGAACGAACGCCGTATCGGACGATGACCTGTGGTACGGCTATGGAACGCCGCCGTCATGGGCGGCGCATGCGTTGAATTCAGATCCTCAGTTCCTGAACGTCGCGAGTAGTAACTTCCATCTTCAAGCAACCAGTCCGGCCAGGGACGCCGGTTCCGCGGTGGTCGGTTCGATCGTTGCCAAGGATCATGACGGTCTTCCTCGACCCCAGGGTTCGGGCTATGAGATCGGAGCGTACGAGCTCGTCGACGACAGCCAACCGCCGAGCAATCAAGCGCCTTCCGTGAGCGCGGGTTCGGATCAAACGATAACGCTGCCGGCGAACGCGACGTTGAACGGGATGGTGACCGACGACGGGTTGCCGTCGAACACGTTGATGATCGTTTGGAGCAAACGGAGCGGTCCGGGGACCGTGATATTCACGAACGCCGCCACGGCGAACACGCGGGCGAGTTTTTCGACGGCGGGAGTCTATGTCCTTCAGCTTGCGGCCGACGATGGAGAACTGACGTCGAACGACACGGTGCAAATCTCGGTCAGTGCGGCGGCGGCAGTGGACCTGTCGAGCAATCTGGCAGGCTGGTGGACGTTTGACGAGGGCAACGGCGCCACGGCCTACGATTCATCCGGGAATGGGCGTGACGCGGCTCTCACCGGCGCGGCGTGGAGCACGGGGAGGCTTGCGGGCTCGGTGTCGTTCGGCGGCGCCGGTCAATTTGCCCAGCTTCCCGCGGCCGTGGGGCAAACGTTGAGCAACTTCACGTGGGCGGGCTGGGTGAACTGGCAGGGAGGCATCGACTGGCAGCGCCTATTCGATTTCAACGACGGCTCGTCGGCCACGGCCACGAACGGGAGGTACATGTTCCTGTCGCCGGGGACCAGCAGCGGGAAGATGCGTTTTTCGATTTCGCAGGCCGGCTACGGCGTTAACGAATGGCTGGATAGCTCAACCGCGCTGCCCAGCAACGTTTGGGTCCACGTGGCGGTGACCTTGGAAGGGAACACGCTGAGCCTGTATCGGGACGGATGGTTCGAGACCAACAGGACCGTCACGCTCAGTCCGGCGACGCTGAGTCTCACGAACAACTATCTGGCGCGGAGCGCCTACACGGAGGACCCGTATTTTTCAGGGCGATTGGACGACGTGCGCGTTTACAGCAGGGCCTTGACTGCCGCGGAAATTCAGACCCTTTCGCAGGGCGGGGGGGACACGGATGGGGATGGTCTGCCTGACTCATGGGAGGCTCTGTATTTCGGAGGGGCCACGAACGCGAACTCGGCGGCGGACAATGATCTGGACGGATTCGGCAATCTTGAGGAGTACCTTGCGGGGACCGATCCGACGGATGGGAACTCCCGGTTGAGGATGGTCTCGGGAGAAGGCGCCGGCGCGTCGGGTTTCGTCGTGCGCTGGCGCAGCGCGAGCAACCGCGCGTACACGATCCTGCGAACGACGAATCTCCTCATGAACGGAGACGGGTTCGCGCAGCTCGGCGCCGACATACCCGCCACGCCGCCGGAGAATGTGTACACGGACGCGACGGCCGGCGCGGACGAGAGGTTTTATCGCGTCGGAGTCTGCACGCCGTGAGCTTTGTCGTCGGAATTGCACAACCGCGGAGAACCAGCATGTCAAAGAGGAGAAAAGTGAACGGATTGTGGATCGCGGCCGCCGTCGCATGGGCGGGGCTCGGTGCGAACGGCGATACCTATTACGTGGACCCGTCGGGCAGCGACACCCATGACGGCTCGTTGGCCCATCCGTTCCTGACCCTGCAACGCGCGGCCGATGTCATTACGGGGACGGCTTTGGCGGGTGGACTTACCACTACGGTCGGCAGCGTCGGCAGTGTGCTGGTAGCCGAGCCGCAAACCGTGGTGGTGCGCGCTGGTTCGTATGCAGGCTTTGTGATGAACTGGGACACCCCTGTCAGCGGTTCGACTGGCGCTCCCATCGCATTCCTGGCCGAACCCGGTGCCATGATCGGCAACCGCAACGGCAAGACTCCCGATGGGATTGATTTCGAGCCGGGATCAGCTTATGTCACGATTTCCGGTTTCACGATCCTCAATGCCGGGACCATCACCCGCGCTGGCATTCGCGTGTGTGGCAGCGACCACGTCTCCATTCTCAACAACGTCTGCGGTAGCAACGGCTACTGGGGCATTTTCACCAGCCACGCGGACAACCTGCTGGTTGAGAATAACGAGGCCTTCCGCAGTGTCGGACAGCACGGCATCTACGTCTCCAACGCCGGCATCGATCCCGTGGTTCGCGGCAACCGAGTCCACGACAACCGCGGCTGCGGCATCCATATGAACGGCGACGCCAGCAACAACGATCCCGGTTTTACCAACTGGAACACCGGGCTGATTACCGGCGCCCTGGTGGAAAATAACGTGGTTTACAACAACGGCGTCGGCGGCGGCAGCGGGATCAACATGGATGGCGTTCAGCATTCAACCGTCCGCAACAACGTCCTCTATAACAATCATGCTTCCGGCATTGCGATGTTCCAGATGGACGGCGCTCAGGGCCCGAAGAGCAACGTGATCTATCACAACACGATCGACATGGCGTCCGACAGCCGATGGGCCGTTCGCCTGGATCAATTGGCGGGCGCGGTGACCCTGCGCAACAACATCCTTTACAATCGCAACGCGGCTCATGGCGGCATCAACTTTACGGCGCCGGCGGACGCGGCTCTGACGGACAGCGACTACAACGTGTTCGGCGGCGGCAGGCCCGCGGTTACGCCCGATGACCTCAACACCACCAGCTACACGCCCGCCCAGTGGCAGGCTCAGGGCCAGGACGCGCATTCCTTCACGGAAACGCTGTCGGCCTTATTCATCAACAGCAGCGGCGCCGCCGGAGCGGATTATCACACGGCGACGAATTCACCGGCCATCGACCGGGGAGAAACCCTGTCGAGCGTCAGCGTGGATTTGGAGGGCGGACAACGGCCGGTCGGCACGGCATCGGATATCGGCGCCTATGAAAGCTTTGTTCTGGACGCTGATGGGGATGGTCTGCCCGATGCGTGGGAGACTTTGTATTTTGGAGGGGCGACCGGTGCCAACGCGGCGGAGGACAATGACCTGGATGGATTCGGCAATCTCGAGGAGTACCTGGCGGGAACCGATCCGACGGACGGAAACTCCCGATTGAGGCTGATCTCAGGCGAAGACGCCGGCGCGCCGGGTTTCGTCGTGCGATGGTCCAGCGCGAGCAATCGCGAGTACACGATCGTGCGAACAACCAATCTCCTCATGAACGGAGAGGGGTTCACGCCGCTCGGAACCGGCATTCCCGGCACGCCGCCGGAGAATGTGTACACGGACGCGACGGCCGGCGTGGACAACCGGTTCTACCGCGTGGGCGTCGTCGTGCCGTAGTCGAGCGAATGACCTTCTTCGTAATATGGGGAGAGAGGGGAAGATCGCAGCGACGACGGTGTCAGATGTAAGAGGGGAATTGCAGCGCCTGCTTTTATGGTGAACACAGATGACGACCCGTGACGATCCGGCTGGCGCAAGAACTGTTTTACCGAAGCAGACGCAACAGGAGCATACTGAATCAGCACGAGAAATCTGAAAAGGTGACCGGCCAGGCGAGTGCGCCTGGGTCGGTGTGCGTATCCAGCCTCACTGTTTCAATGCACCAGGTATAGGGAATGACTGTGTTTCCAGAATCGCGTTTTGCCGCTTCCGTCCTCCTGGCGGGGTTTCTGTGCGCGTGCGCCGACCCGGCGGGAGCGGGCACGTTTTATGTGGACGGATCGCGGCCGGACGACGGTGGCGATGGGACCTCGCGCGCAACGGCCAAGAAGTATATCAGCTCGGGCATCGGACGGATGGCCGGAGGCGACACGCTGATCGTCGCGGATGGAACCTACACCGGCAGCGCGAACCGCATCCTCAACGTGCCCGGCGGCAGTCCGGGCAGTCCCTCGTGCATTCGAGCCGAACACGACTGGGGGGTGACCCTGTCGGCCCCGGGCGGTACGCCCTGCCAGATCGACAACAGCTACATCGACCTGCGCGGCGTCAAGTTCAAGGACTACCTGGGCAATAAATGTGTCGTATACGGAAACTATGTGAGGGTCATTCGATGCGCGTCGGATGGCGCGGGTGGGAACGCGGCTTCGTTCTCGGCGGCGGGCACCAACGATCTGTTTGAAGAGTGCTATTCGTGGGGCATCGGCCGGTATCCCATGCGCGTCAGCAGCGCAAGCGGCCAGTACATCGTGTTCCGGCGTTGTGTGGTGCGGTGGGACTATTCGAACACTGACGGGCCGCAGGCCTGTTTCGCGAACTATGACCGGCCGAATGTCTACTTCCAGAATTGCATCGCGATCGATGGGAAGGATATCCGGGGGCAGGATGTGACGTATGACGGCTTGAAGGGGTTCTTCACGCCGAACGGCGCGAACCAGACGGAGTTCGACGGGTGTATTTCGCTGAACCTCGAGGGCGCGGGTTTCTGGATCGAGGATTCACCGGTGCGGGATGTGGCTCTCCGCCATTGCGTGGCATGGGACTGCAAGGAGGCGGGACAGTCCGGATTGGATGGATATCCGGCGTATCTGCTTTATGTTCGAGCCGATGAAACAGGTGGGCCCCTCACGGTGGACCATGGCACGTTCGGGGTCAGCGATCTGGGGAGAGGCCTGCAGATCAGGCAGATGCTGCCAAACGATGTGTTCAAGAACTCCATCGTGTACGGCGTGCAACTGAATGCCGGGGAATATGCGCTCAGTTCAGGACTGACGCTGGAGGATTACAATTGCTTCTACGGCAATACCGGCGGACGGAATGTATCGGGGGGCGTGGGAAGCCACTCCCTGACCCAGATCAATCCGTTGGCGAATTCGCTGAGCTACCTGGTCCGTGTGGAGACGAGCAGCGATTTGGCCGGGCAAGCGGATGACGGCGGTGATGTGGGGGCCTCCATCGTGAAGAGGGTGGGGATCAGCGGGACGTTTTATGGCGAGCCCGGGTGGAATACGGTCACGGACGAGGACCTGTGGCCGTTCCCCAACGAGGACGAAATGCGGGCGGACATGAAGGCCTTCGTCATGGCGCCAGGGCAGGCTTTTCCCAACAGTCCCGCGATGAGCGGCGACCGCGGCTTTTGCGCGGACGGGCAGACGCTGACCCGATACATCTGGGAATACCTGGGCCATTCGATGCCGGCGGATATCTATGGGATTTCAGGGCCGCCCGTCCTTTTCTTCTCCGATCTGACCTCCGGGCCCAACACCGGGGGACAGGACAACCAAGGGGCGTTCGTGACCGTCTGGGGAAAGAACTTCGGCAACACCCGGCGCGACAGCGCGATCACGGTGGGTGGGGGCGCCGTGGCCGGCTATCCGGTCTGGACCAACACGAAGATCTCTTTTCAACTGGGCACGAACGCAGGGACCGGAAACATCGTGCTGAGGACGGCGGAAGGCGTGTCGTCGATCGGTCCGTTCACCGTGCGAACGGGGGCCATCCACTTCGCGGCGACCAACGGGAGCGACACGACGGGGAACGGCAGTTGGACGAATCCGTGGCGCACGATCGTCAAAGCCAAGAACATGCTGGCGTCGGGCGACATCGCGTATGTCGGGGATGGCATCGTCCAGGATACGATGGACAGTTACAACGCGTGCGTGAACCTCAATTCCCACGGGACCGAGACGAATCCCAAGGCCCTGATCGCTTATCCGGGAGCGACGGTCCGGGTTGGGACGAATTCCATGTCCATAGACCGCGCTTTTCATAACTGGGTGAGCAGCGGAGTCGGGGGCTATGCGGGGAAATACTGGGTCATCTCGCAGTTCCACATCACGTCGCGATCCATAGGTGTACCGCTCGCGGAAGGCTACCGTATTGTCGGCAACTACTTTGAGGCGCCGACAGCGAACGGCCAGGTCGGAATCATCGAGGGCCGTGAAAATCACATCAAGATTCTGGGGAACACGTTCTACAACGTGGGGCTCACCAACGGCACCAAGTTGTATCATGTGATCTATGTGTCGGGCTTGAGACGGAGCACGCCGCCCCGAGCGCCGACGGAATACGAC
>JAZDKY010000014.1:0-2144 GCA_043802525.1 bacterium | reverse complement strand
GCGCCGCGCGTGTGGGACGAAGCGTCATCGAATGTCTGTCTGGATGCGGAAGTGGGCGCAGAGGACGCGACCGCGGCTGCGTTTGCCCGTGCCACACATGTCGCGAAGTTCGATACCTGGGTGCAGCGGGTCACGGGCGTTCCCATGGAACCCCGTGCCGCGGTCGGCGAATATGACGCGGCGACGCAGCGCTACACGCTACATGCCGGAAGCGGAGGCGCGGTTCGCCTGAAGCACGATCTCGCAACGATACTCAATGTTCCGGCGCAGAACGTGCGGGTTGTGATGGGTGACGTGGGCGGCAACTTCGGTACGCGCGGGATGATCTATCCCGAGTTCGCCTTGGTGGCGTGGGCGGCGCGCCGTGTCGGGCGCCCGGTGAAATGGACCTGCGAGCGGCAGGAAGCGTTCCTCAGCGACTACCAGGGTCGCGACTTGGCCGTGACGGCGGAACTCGCTCTCGACGCGGAAGGCAACTTTCTCGCGATGCGCGGCTCGAACATCAGCAACGTGGGGTCGCACCCCACGAATTTCGGACCCCTGAAAAAGGGCGTCGAGATCATGTCGAGCATCTATCGCATGCCTGCCGCGCATTTTCGTGCGCGTGCCGTTGTGAGCAACACGGCGCCGACCCGGCCCTACCGCAGCGCCGGCCGGCCGGAAGTCATGTATGTCATGGAGCGGCTCATCGATCTGGCTGCCCGCGAATTCAATTTTGATCGCGTCGAACTCAGGCGGCGCAACCTGCTCACCGAAGCGGAACTTCCATACACCAATCCGTTCGGCATGATCTACGACAGCGGCGATTATCATGAAGTCATGGAAAAGGCGCTCAAGCTCGGCGACTGGCCGGGCTTTGCCGCACGTCGCGCCGAGGCGCGCAAGCGCGGCAAATGCCGCGGGATCGGCGTTGCCAATTACGTCGACACCGCAACGGGAATTCCGCGCGAGCGGGCCGAGGTCACGGTGCATCCCGAAGGCCGGGTCGACGTCGTCATCGGGATCGTCCCGAACGGACAAGGCCACGAGACGACCTTCGCCCAGCTTATCACCGAATGGCTGGGAGTACCCATTGACGCCGTACGGCTCATTGCCGGAGACACGGATATTGTAAAGGTCGGCGGGGGCACGCATGGCGGGCGCGGGATGCGCATGGGGAGCATCGTCATCTGGAATGCTTCGCGGCAGATCATCGCGAAGGGAACGCGGATCGCGGCGCGTCTGCTGGAGAGCGACCCGAGCACCATACGCTTCGAGGACGGCCGGTTCAATGTGGATGGTATGGAACGCTCGGTAGGACTATTCGAGGTCGCGGCAGCGGCCACGCGATTGGACGACTTGCCCGACGATCTGCGCGGGCCGCTGGCGGCATTCTCCGACGAGATCGTCAAACCCGCGAGCTTTCCCTACGGATGCCATGTCTGCGAAGTCGAGATCGATCCCGAGCTGGGGACGGTGGAAATCGCCCGGTATGCGGCCGTGGATGACGTAGGCCGCGCAGTGAATCCAATGATCATTCACGGCCAGATTCACGGCGGTATTGTGCAAGGCGTGGGGCAAGCCCTTCTCGAGCAGTGCTTTTACGACTCCAGCAGCGGGCAGCTGCTCTCGGGCTCGTTCATGGATTATTCCATGCCGCGGGCGGACAACTTTCCGTTCTTCACGACGCAGATCAGCGAGGTGCCTTCCACGACGCACCCGCTCGGCATGCGCCCGGCGGGCGAGGGTGGCACGACTCCGGCCCTCGGTGTGGTCATCAACGCGGTGGTCGATGCGCTGGCCGAATATGGTGTGAAGCACATCGAGATGCCTGCGACGCCGGAGCGCGTCTGGCGCGCCATCCGGGGAAAAGAGGCATTCGCGCCGTCGGTTCCCAGGAATCGATAGCGCAGCTCACAGCCCGGTCTATGCGATCACAAGGTGATGACAGATAGAGCGCTGCGGTAACGCCACGATTCCAGACGAACTTAACGAGGAGAGACCATGAAGACGGTGGTTATCTCATTTGCATCACTTGTTGCATCCGTGGCGCTGGCGGTCGTTTCGGGTTCCGCGTCCGCCCAGACATATCCCAGCAAGCCGATCCGGTTGATCCTGCCATCTCCTCCGGGCGGCGGGACGGACATCACCGCGCGCATGGTGGC
>JAZDKY010000013.1:0-51732 GCA_043802525.1 bacterium | reverse complement strand
CGGCCAGGCGTATGTCGACGAAGGCATCGAAGCGTACGAAGCGCGCTTTGAGCAACGCCGGCTGCGTTCGCTCAAAGACGCCGCGCGAACACTGGGATTTGACCTCGTTCCCGCCGTCGGGAGTTGAAGTTTCAGGCTAGTTCGGCCCCCGGCCGCGGCCGGATCGTTCAAGTGAGAAACATCAAGCCTGGCTTGAAGTTTCAGGCTAGATTGCCTGATCGTATGAAAACGAACCTCGAAGAGGGCCGCAGGTGGACCCCGCGTTTCACGGCGGGCGTGGTGTGCCTCTCGATCGCCCTGTTCCTGGTCGCCAATGCACTCGCGTCGCTGCAGGCCGCGGTCGATCTCCTGCACATACGTGACGGGGTTGCCCGGACCCATGAAAGCATTGAGGAACTTCAGCACGTGGAGACGCTGGTCAAGGACGCCGACATCGAGGCGCGGGGCTACGCGCTGACCGGCCAGCCGGAATTCCTCGAGCCGCATCGCACGGCCGTGGCGCGGATCCAGTCCCGGCTGCGCGTCCTCAAAGCCATGGCGGCGTCCGACCCCGACCCGCTGAGCCGCCTGCAGGAACTGGAGCAGCTGGTCGTGGACCGGATCGATCTCAGCACACGCCAGATCGAGCTGCAGGAAACCGAGGGCCGCCAGGCCGCGGCCCACCAAGCCCTCGCGACCGGCGATACGCGGTTCTCCATGAACCAGATCCGGCGCGTGTTGCATGGCATGGTGCACCAGGAGCGCGTCACGCTGGAACAGCGGAAGGCGGAGGCCGCCGAGGCGACACGGGTTGCCGCGACGACGTTTCTCACGGTCAACGTGATCGCCCTCATCGTCCTTCTCCTCGCCTACTTCCTGGCCGTTTCCTATCTTGGCCGTCGTGAACGAGCACGGGCGCAGATCCAGAAGGCGTACAACGAACTGGAGGAGCGTGTGCGCAAGCGCACCGCGGACCTCGCGCGGGTCAATGAGGAATTGAACAAGGACATTGAATTGCGCAAGAAGATGGCCGAGGAGCGGGAGGAGCTCGTGAAGAAAATGATGGCCGCCCTCGCTGAAGTGAAGACCCTGAGCGGCCTGCTCCCGATGTGTTCGCGGTGCAAGAGCATCCGCGACGACGGCGGCTATTGGAAACGTATCGAGGCGTACGTCAGCGAGCACTCGGATGCCGAGTTCAGCCACGGGCTCTGCCCAAAATGCGCGGCGGAACTGTATCCGGACATTTTTGGGGACAAGACATGATCGTTTCGCGGATGAGTGTCGACTGTGGGGCGACGAGGATGAAGTACAGAGTCTGTTGTAGCCGTCGCACGCAGGGCGACGAGGGTCACGCTGCCTTTCCGCCGTCGCTGACCCCGGCTCACGGTGTGGTGTAGGCAGAACGTTGTCCAGCCGGTGGCGGCGCGGCGGCGAGGCCCGCGCGCCGGCGAAGGTCGGCTGCATCAAGACTCCGGACAAGCGATACGAGGTTCTGGTAGATCATATGGAATCCGAACCCGCCCCGGGTCATCTCATCGATGGCTTCGTCTGCCGACCAGCCCTCCACGACCATCCGGTACGCGGCCGCCTGCAAACCTGTCCGGTCCGCGCCGTGCTGGCAATGCATGAAGATGGGCCATCGATGGGTGTCCGTGGCGATCTTCAGGAATTCGACGATGTCGTCGACATCCGGCAGGGCCGCAGTCATGGGAATCCGGAGGTACGCCAGGCCCGTGCCCGCGAGCAGGTTCTTGTCGTCGTGGAACCGACGGAAGCTCACGACGGTGCGGAAGCCGAGCTTCTCCAGTTGCCTGAACCCTTCGGCGGTCGGCTGGGCGCCGCGGAAAAGGTGATCGTTCACGCGCGCGAAATTGGGCAGGCCGGGCTCGTCGATGTGCGTTGCCCAAGTGCGGCCGGTGGAGGCCTCGTCTCCGCGCGCGGGGAGCAGGGGGGCGGTTAGCAGCAGGGCGAGGCAAAAGAGCGTGATTCTCATGGCACGGCTACTGAACCTGAAATCGTCCGTGTTGCCAAGCCCTGCTGTGGCAGCAGAAAGAACGCTGGCCATCACGACGGCCGTTGCTATTCTGTGTGCATGAAAACGAAACTTCTGTCGGTTGCACTTGCCCTCGTTGCTGCGGTGCCGTCAGCCATGGCGCAGACCGGCGAGAAATTCGCGCACAACGCGGATTTCACGATGCTGGTCGAAGTTCAATCCGACCCGCCCGGCGCGGACATTTATACCGTGCCCGCAACAACCAACAACGAGCCGGTGAAGATCGGCGCCACGCCCTACATGGCCCTCGTCGATCTGACATGGAAGCGCGGCTGGTTTCTCAAGCACTGGAGTCGCCTTTCCGTCTGGACGCCCGGCGACCTGGCTCGCGCGGACTACACAAGCAAGCAGGAGCTTTATGAAATCTACCTGCATTTCACGTTGTCCAAGGAAGGCTATGAATCGGAGGAATTCGGCGAGCTCATCGCCTCGTTCGATCCGCCGCGCGACCTGGACTATGACAGGATCAATTTTATCCCAGGCAAGAAAGTGCTCAACCTTTCGCTGAAACCGGTCTCATCCGGTGAACCGGAGCCCGCACCGGTCCCCGTTGCGGCGTCAAAGACCGTGATGATCGCCGGGGCGGAGGGGGAGGCGGATGAACTTGGCACCGTGCACGTGGTTGCGAACGTGACCGGCGCGGAAGTATTGGTCGACGGGAACTTCGCGGGGGTGACCCCCATCAAGCTCCTCGTCCGCGCGGGCCGCCACGGCATTGTCGTGAGCATGCCGGGCTACACCGGCTTTGCCAAGACGATGGACATCAAGCCCCGGCGCGAGGTTGTCCTGAAGGTCAGCCTCAACGAGGCCGCGCCCGTTCCGTAGCGGATGAGTCTCAACGCCCCCTGCCGGCTTATCCGGCAGGAGCGTCAGATTCGTCCCGTCCCTGTCGGCCGCCGGGGGGGGCAAGTTTCACATCAGTTCGTCTGCGCGGTCTTCATCAAGCTTGCCGGGGTCCACCGAGAACCTGGAGCGTGCCTGCGGCGGCCACGGGCTGAACCACCGTCTCCCCGTGCTGGGTTCCGCGCGGCGGACGGCCGGTGAGACAGCGCTGGATGCACTGGTCGAGGCCGTTGAGGAAACTCTGCGTGCTGAAGCGCTCGGCATTTTTCCGGATCGCGTCCTGGTCCCACGTCCGGGCTGCGCACTCGTCGACCGCGAAGACGATCGCTTCTTCCGACTGTTCCTTGAAGAACACGCCGGTCACGCCATCCACGATGGTTTCCAGCGCGCCGCCGTGGCCGAAGGCGACCACGGGCTTCCCGCACGCCTGCGCCTCGACCGGCACGATCCCGAAGTCCTCCTCGCCTGGGAACACGAGCAGGCGGCATTGGCGGTAGAGATCGCGGACCTTCTCGTCCGGCTGCCAACCGAGGAACTCGATGTTCTTCGCTGCGATGGTCTCGAGCGCGCCCCGTTCCGTGCCCGTGCCGACGACCTTCAGGGGGTAGCCGGTTCGAGCGTACGCATTGACGGCAATGTCGAGCCGCTTGTACGGGACGAGCGCGGAGACGATGAGGTCGAAGCCGTAGTGGCCTTTTTCTCCCGGCGTATAGAAGTCCGTGTTCACCGGCGGGTACACGACCTCGGAGGGGCGGCCGTAGAAGATCTCGATGCGGCGGCGCACGTGCTGGCTGATCGCGACGAAGTAATCGACGCGATCCGAGGCCTTGCGGTCCCAGTTACGCAGGTGTGCGAGCAGGGGCTCGAGGAAAACTTTCTTCGCCGGGTTCCCGCCGAAGTATTCGTCGTAAAAAAGCCATGCGTAGCGCATCGGCGTGAAGCAGTAGCAAAGGTGCTTCGTGCCGGGACGGGGTCGGAGCCCCTTCGCGACGCAGTGGCTCGTGCTGATCAGCAGGTCCGCCGCGGGCGCGCGCTGGAACGACATGGCCGCGGTGTAGAGCGGAAGGAAATAGCGGTAGCGGCGGAACACGCCCGGGACGTGTTGGAGGAACGATGTGCGGATCTCGTGCCGGTTGATCGGGGCCGATACCACGCGCGGGTTGTGGATCAGAGAGTAGACGGGCGCGGCGGGAAAACCGTCGCACAACAGTTCCAGCACGCGCTCGCCGCCGCGCATGCCCGTCAGCCAGTCGTGCGAAAGCGCGACGTGGAGGTTCGACCAGTTTTCGGGGAAAGAAACCATGCGAAGTGCATATCACAGGTGGGGGCTCGACGCGACAAAATCGGGAAGCGTGTGTCAATTTGCCGGGATGTAGTGTCGGTTTACCCCGCGGAGCGGGGAAACCGAAATGGGCGGTGACGTTTTCCAGCGTAAACGAACTCTACATCGGCGGCAAACTGGCGCACTGCCAGACCGGGTGGGAGAAGTTGCCGGCTCGCTGTAGCCGTCGCACGCAGGGCAGACGTGGTTGCGCGGTCCTTCCGCCGTTGCTGACCGTGGCTCCGCCGGAGGCTTCGCCGAGGCGAGAGCTATGGCGGACACGTCGTGCCGCGCCTGCAGGCGAGGTGATCGGGTTGCGTCCTTTCATTCCGCCACGTTTCGAGGTAGGCTTCTTTCAGTGATGATCACGTGGCGTCATGCGTTGTCCGTGCTGGCCCTCTTCCTGGCCCTGTGCGGGCCGGCGTTCGCGGGGGATGTCGAACTGTTTACGACCGGGACCAACGACACGCTGGGCTTCCGGCTGAAGAACACGTCGGCGAAGATGCGCTATTCGGTCAACATCGAGGTCACGCGGGTTCACCTCAAGACCGGCGACACGATTTCCACGCGGACCGACCAGCATACGCTTGAGCCCCTGGCCGACATGTATATCGGGCCGGCCCGCCAGCAGGGCGCCGCGGTCCGTTATCGCATCGCGAGCATCCGCCTCGCCGGCGGGCAGACCGGCAACACCGGTGCCCGCCGCTCCGGCTCATTGCCCGCGCCGTATCCGATCACGTTCGGAAAGTGAGGCGCAGCCGCTTGGTGCGCTCAAAAAGGTACTAGTCTTGCGTCATTGTCTCACTAGAATGTGCATCAAGCGAATTACCTCCTATGGCGCTTCACCCTGAGTTTCCCGAGTCGCCGTATGTACCCTTGGTTCCCAGCCATCGGTGGTTTCCCGCTGACGAAGCACTCCGAAACACGGCTTACGAGAAACTCCTTCCGCCTCTCGTTGCCAAGATTCGTCAGGAGGTATGGAACTGGCGTGAAAGCGGCTATGCAGGCTGTTCGCCAACATCATGCGCGTTGTTGAAGTGGTGGTTTGAGATCGAGCACCTTGTCGAGAACGCTGACGGGTCACTGTCACCCTTTCGCTACTACTTCGCCCAACGGGAAGCCGTTGAGACAGTCATCTGGCTTCACGACGTACGCGGGGTTAAGGACAAGTTCGACTTGCTTCGGTTTGACGCGTCCGGGGCGGTGTCGCACGGTATGTTCGATGAGGAATGGCCGCGCTACGTGCTCAAAATGGCCACCGGCGCAGGGAAGACCAAGGTTCTGTCGCTGCTGCTGGCGTGGAGCTATTTCCACAAACTCTACGAGACCGATTCCAGGCTGGCGCGAAACTTCCTCGTCATCGCGCCGAACATCATCGTCCTGGACCGGTTGCGGGCGGACTTCGATGGACTGCGCATCTTCTTCAACGATCCCGTGTTGCCCGAAAACGGCGTGGATGGGCATAACTGGCGCGACGATTTCCAACTGACCCTGCATTTGCAGGACGACGTACGGGTCGTTCGGGATACGGGCAACATATTCCTCACCAACATCCATCGCGTGTTCCTTGGCGATGTCTCCGAGCCGTCGCTGGAAGACGACGATCTGAGCGACTACTTTCTCTCGCCGTTCGGGGCGAAGCCGGCAGGAAAGACCACGGACAGCAAGGCCGACCTGGGCCAGATCGTACGCGAAGTGGAAGAGCTGGCTGTCTTCAACGACGAGGCGCACCACATCCACGACCCCCGCATGGCGTGGTTCAAGTCCATTCAGGACATTCACCACCGGATGCTGCAGAAGGACCGAAAGCTCGCTCTGCAAGTCGACCTGACGGCGACGCCTCGCCATGACGACGGCTCGATATTTGTTCAAACGGTGTCCGACTATCCCCTCGTGGAGGCCATTCACCAAAACGTGGTGAAGCATCCGGTACTGCCGGATGCCGCCAGCCGGGCCCGACTTCGCGAGCACACGAGCGCCCTTTTCACCGAGAAGTATGCCGACTACCTGGCGCTCGGGGTTGAAGAATGGCGCAAGAGCCATGCCGAACACGAAGCGATGGGGAAGAAAGCCGTTCTCTTCGTGATGGTGGATGACACGCGGAACTGCGATGACGTGGGGGTTTATCTCCAGAAAATATGTCCTGAACTGCAGGGTGCCGTTCTCGTCATCCACACGAAGAATAACGGTGAGATTTCCGAGGCGGCCTCCGGCAAGAATAAGGAAGAACTGGAGAAGCTTCGGGCCGAATCCAACGCCATCGATACGTGGAAGAGCCCTCACAAGGCCATTGTTTCGGTGCTCGTGCTCAAGGAGGGTTGGGACGTCCGAAATGTCACCACGATCGTGGGTCTTCGGCCGTTCGCATCTCAGAGCAATATTCTTCCCGAGCAGACCCTTGGCCGCGGGCTGCGGCGCATGTATTTTGGCACTGACTACAAGGAAACCGTATCCGTGATGGGCACGTCGGCATTCATGGAGTTTGTGGAATCGATCCAAACCGAAGGCGTGACCTTCGACCGTGTGCCGATGGGCGCGGGCGCGTTGCGGCAGGATTCTCTCATTGTTGAAGTGGACGCACTGAACCCGGACAAGAATCTGGACGCCCTTGATATCTCCCTGCCGAGGCTTACCCGGCGGTACCACCGCGAGTTCAAGGATCTCGATGCGCTCGACCCCTCGGCGTTCGGTAATAGGAAGCTACCGCTCAAACCGTTCAGCCTCGAAGAGACCCGTGAAATCGTTTTCAAGACCATGCTCGATGGTGAAATCCATCACACCATCCACCTCGACGGCTCAGGACCGGGCGACTACCGCTCGGTGGTGGGTTTCTTCGCGCGCCAGTTGTTGAAGGACTTGCGTTTGGTCGGTGGCTACGACGTGATTTATGGCAAGGTAAAGACGTTCATGCGCGAGCACCTGTTTACGCCGTCGCCCGTGAATCTGGAGGACGCGGTAGTGCTCCGGAATCTTTCTGAGCCGGACGCAGGCAAGATACTCTACGATTCGTTTAAGACAGCCATGAATGCCCTGACGATCCAGGAAGCCGGATCGGCGCGGATCGAGGATCGAATCCGGCTCCGTGAGACGCGCCCGTTCCGCACGGAACACCGGCCCTTCCTGGCCGCAAAGAAATCCATCTTCACTAAAATCGTCGGAGAAGCGCAGTCGGGCGGCTTTGAATTGTCGTTTGCCGCCTTCCTGGAAGCCGCGCCGGATGTAGTCTCGTTCACGAAGAACTACCTCGCGATAGGCTTCAAACTCGACTACGTAAGGGCGGATGGCGATCTTTCGACCTACACGCCAGACTTTATCATCCGGACCGCTGATAACGATGTCTGGATCGTCGAGACGAAGGGCCGCGAGGAACTCGACCTGCCGCAGAAAATGGCGAGGCTCCGTCAATGGTGTGCCGATGCCACGGCTGCGAGCGCGGCGGAACGGGGCCCGGCTTACCGATTCGTGTACGTCGACCAAAAGAGCTTTGAGAAGCATCCACCCACGACGTTTGCGGCGCTGGCGGCGAGTTTCGCGGAGTATCAAAGAGTGGAATCGGGACAAGTGGCGGACTAGTATGTCGAAGGGCTTATGACACCGTTGACCGACAAAGAATTGGAGTCGCTGCTGTGCGACATGGAGTCTGACCGCGCCGAGCGCAAGGAGGCGTGGGCTGGGGACGCCCCAGACAAAGGGTGCCAGGCAATCTGTGCTTTCGCAAATGACTTGCCGAATCACCAGAAACCCGGCGTCCTGTTTGTGGGGGCAAGAGACGACGGGACACCTGCTGCGATCGAAGTCACGGACCGTCTCCTCCTGACACTGGCTGACACGCGATCCAACGGGAATATCATCCCGCCGCCCACATTAACCGTCGAGAAGCGCGTACTCAAAGGCGCTGAAATGGCGGTGGTGACGGTATGGCCTGCCGACGCGCCTCCGGTGAGCTACAAAGGCAGGATTTGGATTCGCACAGGCCCGCGTCGTGGGTATGCGTCGCCTCAGGATGAGCGCATCCTCAATGAAAAACGGCGCCATAGGGACAGGCCGTTCGATGTGCATCCCGTGGCCGCTTGTCCGCTTGCCGAGTTGAATCGGATTGTCTTCGAAAACGAATATCTTCCGCGAGCCATCGCCGGCGATGTGCTCAAAGCCAATGAGCGGACCTATGAGGAGCGACTGGCGTCTTGTGCCATGATCGCATCTGTCGAAGACCCCGTTCCTACCGTCCTCGGCATCCTGACGCTGGGGCGGAGCCCTCGCACGTGGGTGCCGTGCGATTTCATCCAGTTCCTGCGCATTCAAGGCGTGGAGTGGGGCGGGCCGATTATTGACAGCGAGGAAATTGACGGAACGCTCGACCTGATGTTGAGCAGGCTCGATGACAAGTTGAAGGCCCACAACATGACTGCGGTGGATTTTATCTCTGAATCCCGAGAGGTGAGAAAGAGCCCCTATCCACTCTCCGCGCTCCAGCAGATCGCTCGCAATGCGGTCATGCATCGCTCGTACGAAGGGACCAATGCGCCCGTCCGTGCCTACTGGTTTGACGACCGCATCGAGATCACGAGTCCGGGCGGTCCCTACGGGATTGTCACCCCCGAGAACTTCGGCCGCCCTGGAATTAATGACTACCGCAATCCGCAGCTCGCCGCCGTTATGAAGAATCTAGGGTTCGCGCAAGGATTTGGTTTTGGCATTGGACAGGCTCGGAAAGCTCTTAAGGAGAATGGCAATCCCCCGCCGGAGTTTGACGTGAAGCCCACCATCGTTCTCGCCACCATTCGGAAAGCGCCATGAGTGTGCCCGTCCTCACTTTTTTCAACAACAAGGGCGGCGTCGGGAAGACGTCGCTGGTCTATCACCTCGCCTGGATGTTTTCGGAGATGGGGAAACGAGTTGTCGCGATCGACCTCGATCCGCAAGCCAATCTGACTTCAGCCTTTCTTGAGGAAGAAGCACTCGAAAAGATGTGGGATCCTGACGCGTCGACGGATCAGGGTGCCACCACGATCTACAGGTGTCTTCAGCCGCTTACCGAAATGGGCGATATTCAGGAACCCATTACACAGTCCATCCGGCCATCTTTGCATCTGGTGCCCGGGGATCTCTCGCTGGCAGGTTTTGAGGATTTCCTATCCAAGGAATGGCCGGACAGCCTTGGCAGCGGGAACTTGGTCCGCGCTTTTCGGATATTGACCGCGTTCTGGATCATCGGGCAGAAAGCCGCGGTCAAACACAATGCGGACATCATCCTCGCTGACGTGGGGCCAAACCTGGGTGCCATTAATCGGTCCGCTTTGATCGGATCGGATCATGTTGTTATTCCACTGGCCGCCGACCTCTTTTCACTGCAGGGACTCCGCAACCTGGGGCCTACGCTGCAGAGATGGAGAACGGATTGGAGAAAGAGGTTGGATAATTGGCCGTCGCCGTCATTCCCCCTGCCGGCCGGCAGCATGGCCGCCTTGGGATATGTGGTGCAGCAACACAGCGAACGGCTATCGCGGCCAGTGAAAGCCTACGACCGATGGGCCGCGCGCATTCCGAAGATTTACAGAGAGAGTGTCTTGTCGGACGCCCAGACCGCCCCGGCTTTGGCTGACGATCCGTTCTGCCTCGCGCGACTCAAGAATTATCGCAGTTTGGTGCCCATGGCGCAGGAAGCGCGGAAGCCCATATTCCACCTGACGGCCGCTGATGGCGCCATCGGCAATCATTCGTATGCCGTGCAGGATGCGCGAAAGGATTTCTCTGCGCTGGCCAAGGGGATTCTCGACCAGATGCCGCCCAAGCCGTGACGCTTCCAAGCATTCTCGGTTCGCCATAGCTGATCATGACCCGGAAATGAATCATTCCGGACGATGAGCGTTTGTTTCGAGTCAATGGATTGGCTCAAGAAGGGTCATAGTGAGCCAAATGAAATGAGCCAATGATGCAGGTTGTGGTTATAACATGCTGCTGATGATGACCTTGTGCATGTAGCGGATTGAATGAGGATTGGCTTATGCATGGGCGCAATGGGCCAAATTCCCGGAGAATTTCTCCGACATGCAGAAGGATCACAAAGTCCACAATCTGCTCACCGAACTCCGCACGGCCGGCAAGCTCCGGAACGTCGGATCGCGGCGAAACTCGAAATGGATAGCTGCCAATAGTTAAACCGGCTTGTGAAACGAAACAAACCAAACGGCTGGATCACGGCAAATGCTGCAACTGATTGTACTGGAATTGATTGCGTTTAGTTAGCTTGCTTGGAGAAGGTGAGTGTTGATCCGGAGAAAACCAAAGAACGCTCATGCCGCGACACGACGCTGATCGCTACGAACTGACCGATGCCGAGAAGCGGGACCTGGTCAAGCTGATCGAGAAGGGGAAGCCCCTGCCCGAGAAGTACCGGTTCATCCTCTTCGAGGACAAACGCGAGGTCGAACTGGTCTGGAACGGCAAGACCCGCGAAATTTGTAACGTCATCCTCCCGTTCCAGTCCCTCGAGCACATTGACGAGCCGCGGAAGGAGAAGGCGGCGGACGACGAACTGGGCATCGACACGGGCGGCCGCCAGATCAAGGGCTGGACGAACAAGCTGATCTGGGGCGACAACAAACTGATCCTCTCCTCGCTCAAGTCTGGTGGCCTCCGCCGCCAGATCGAGGACGCCGGCGGCCTCAAGCTCATCTACATTGACCCGCCCTTCGACGTGGGCGCGGACTTCAGCATGGACATCGAGATCGGCGGCGAGACCTTCCACAAGGAGCCGAACCTCCTCGAACAAATCGCCTACCGCGACACGTGGGGGCGCGGCGCGGATTCCTTCATCGCCATGATTTACGAACGCCTCATCCTCATGCGCGATTTGATGCACAGGGATGGAAGCATCTACGTGCACTGCGACTGGCGGGTGAATAGCCATCTGCGGCTCGTTCTCGATGAAGTGTTTGGTAGAGACCGGTTTCGCAACGAAGTCATTTGGCAGAAGATTCGATCTTCAAAGGCGCAGAGTACGAAATTTGGAAATGTTCAGGATTCCATTTGTTTCTATGCTCGGAGCGAACATCCTGTTTTCAACACGCTTCGGGTGCCTCACTCCGAAGAGTACATTCAAAGCCATTATCGCTACATTGAGGAAGGTTCGGCACGAAAATACCGCCTCGACAACTTCACGCAAGTGGGACAAGGGCCGAGAAGGAAATTTGGCAAAAAAGAGTTAGAACCACCACCCGGCAAACATTGGATCTGGTCTCAAGACCGCATTGACTTTGGCATGAAGGAGGGACTGATTGTGTTCTCGGCTGACGGCATGCCAAGCGTTAAGCGTTACCTCGATGAAGTTGAAGGAAATGTAGTCGAAGATATCTGGATCGACGTTACTCCCATCAACTCGATGTCAAAGGAGCGAGTCGATTACCCTACGCAGAAGCCTGAAGAGTTGTTGGAGCGCATTCTCAAAGCGAGCAGCAATCCCGGCGATCTCGTGGCCGATTTCTTCGGCGGCAGCGGCACGACCGCTGCCGTGGCAGAAAAGCTCGGCCGCAAATGGATTACCACCGACCTCGGCAAGTTCGGCATCCACACCACGCGCAAGAGACTGATCGGCGTACAGCGTGAACTGAAGGCGTCGGGCAAACCGTTCCGCGCGTTCGAGGTGTTGAATCTGGGGCGGTATGAGCGGCAGGCGTATCTAAATGTCGGCTCAAATCTTTCTGCGAAGAAGAAGGCCGCAGCGCTGGCGAAGAAGGAGCAGGAATTCCGGGACTTGATTCTGAAGGCGTACAAGGCACAGCCAATGGAGAAGTCGGACGCGTTCTTTCACGGCAAGACGGCCGGGCGGCTGGTGGTCGTCGGCCCGATCAATCTCCCCGTGGGTCGCCTCTTCGTCGAAGAAGTCGTCACCGAGTGCCGCAAGCGCGGCGCGTCCCGCGTAGACGTGCTGGCATTCGAGTTCGAAATGGGCCTCTTCCCGGCGTCGCTTGAAGAAGTGAAGCAGAAGGGAATCGACCTCGCACCCAAGACCATTCCGCCCGAAGTCTTCGACAAGCGGGCGGTGGAGAAGGGGCAGGTGCGTTTCCATGATGTGAGCTATATCGAGGCCACGCCCCGGTATGGTAGGGCGCTTTCGCCGAAAGCGCCGCGGACGGCTGGGCCAGCCGTCCCTACCGACGACCTGACGATCGCCGTGGAGTTAACCGACTTTTCCGTCTACTACTCGCAGGGCCTGTCAGAGTCCATCGCGGCCGAGCTGAAGGAAGGCAAGAGCGAGGTCGTTTGCGAGCAGGGCAAGCTCATCAAAATCAGCAAGGACAAGGAGGGCGTCGTCACGCGCGACGTGTTGACTAAGAAGTGGACCGATTGGGTCGACTATTGGGCCGTGGACTTCGATTACCAGAGCCGGAAAGAGATCATCAAGGTCGCCAAGAGCATGGGTGTGGAGGGCGAGATTCCCGGTATCGCTGTCGCAGGCGAGGAATTCCTGGAATACGAAGAGCGTTGGACCGGCGCCTACATCTTCGAGAACGAGTGGCAGAGCTTCCGCACCCGGCAGAATCGGGAACTGGAACTCACGTCAGCCACGCACGTCTACACCAAGCCTGGCCGCTACACCATCGCCGTGAAGGTCATCGACATCTTCGGAAACGACACAATGACGCTCGTGCCGGTGAATGTGGGGTGATGGCCAGTTGCGGCCCGGTCGGAATTTGAACCGCGGATTACGCGGATAGCGCGGATGAGAATTCAGATTTCTTTAACCACAGATTTCGCAGATGGACGCAGATGGGAGGAATCCCGCTATCTGCGTAATCCGCGGTGAAACTTCTAATCGAGGCTATGCCAGCAGGACTTCGAGGTCTTCGCGGGTGCGGAGAAGGCTGTCGTCGGCCATGATGATGGCGGTGTGAAGGTCATCGATATCTTCGGAAACGACACGATGACGCTGGTGCCGGTGATATTCCGGGGAGCGCACGCGTCCCGCGTGCCGTGGCCGGCGGCACGCCGGCCAACCCGTTGCGGTGCCGTCGAAACCCGTTTTCGGAAGCACGAGGCGAGCCGCCTCGTGCGGCACGCGGGACGCGTGCGATCCCCTGAATCGGTCCGGCGCAGTGGCCGCAGTCGCGTCAGAATGACTCATTTCCAGGACGAATGGCATCCCTCCTGACGGCGCTGAAAAGAAATGACTACTTGTCATATTCTATCAGTTGCCAGGATTGACAAGTATTGATGTCAGTTGTACGTTAATCCAAGAAAGACGGGAGGCACACCATGACTGACCACATCGCCAGTAATGTTCGTCGGCTTCGCGCCTTGAAGGGAATGAATCAGGACGAAGTCGCTCAAAAGGCCGGTATCAGCCGAAACGCTTACCGTGCTATTGAGACCGGAGCGTCAGAGCCACGGGTAGGAAATTTGCAGCGCATTGCCGATGCGCTTGACGTCTCGATCATTCAGTTGATGCAGGAAGTTCCGAAACTGGAAACCCTCCGGTTTCGCTCTCGGAAAACCATGACCGCGCAACAGCGAGCAGAGAGAGATACTGTCGTCACGGAAGTTGGCTATTGGCTCAAGGACTTCTGCGAGTTGGAGGACCAGCTTGGCAAGAAGCCGTCCGCCAGTCTTTGCGATCTTCCGGGGAAAGCCACCGATCCTCAACAGATGGCAAAAATGGCTCGGGATCGTCTCACCAAGGATGTCAGTTGTCCTATTGCGGACATTTGCGATGTGCTCGAGGATGCGGGCATCAAACTATATCTCACCCCTTCAAAGTCCATCGCCTTCTTCGGGCTCTCGGTGAACAAAGCCGATGGTGGGCCGGCGATTGCGGTCAATACTCGCGACGATATCCCCGTCGAGCGCAGAATCTTTTCTGCCGCTCATGAATTGGGTCATCTTCTGTTGCACACTGATAGCTACGACGGCAACGTCCGGGACGAAGAGGACAGCGAACCCGAAGAGAAGCAAGCGGATGCCTTCGCGGGATATTTTCTGATGCCTAGCGACGCGTTTGTATTGAAGTGGAGTGAATACAAGGGGCTTCACCTTTTTGACCGCGTGCTAAAGGTGAAGCGATATTTTCAGGTCAGCTACAAGACCGTTTTGCGACGCTTGATCGCCATGGGAGTCGCCGAGCCATCGATTTGGGCTCAATTCTACAAGTACTATGCGATGAGGTTTGGGAAGAAGTTGGCCGGGAAGCAGGAACCGCTCTCCATTGAGAAGGATCTCGGCCCCGAACCGTATCCGCTCTTGGACCCCGATTTCTACGAAGACCGTCTAAGCGGGTTGGTGCAAGAGGCGCTTGAGAAGAACATTATTAGCCTCGATCGTGCGGCCGAAATTCTGGATATCTCGCTGGAGGATATGCGCAACCGGGCTGAGTCTTGGAGCCTCACCCGCTGAGCCCGCCAACTCCAGATACGCTGATCAGTGATGCCGATGTGCTCATCGACTTCGTTGCGGCGGATCTGGAGGTGCTTGGGCTCATAGCCACATGGAATTGGCAGTTTCATGTGGCGCCGCCCGTCTTGTCGGAGGTTAAGGCTTTGACGGTGACGCAGGCCCAACGGCTTGGCATCAAGATCTGTGAGCCGACACTGGCGGAACTTACTGAAGCAGCCGTTCGCGGTGGGGCGCTTTCTGGCCGGGACAAGCTCTGCCTTGCAATCGCGAAGGCCCGCGGGTGGGCATGCCTAACAAATGACCAACGACTTCGGCGAAGTTGCGATGAGGCGGGCGTTCAGCCGGTGTGGGGATTGGAAGCCATGGTCATTGTACACAAAGCAGGACACCTCTCTCGCACACGAGCCATCAAGACAGCGCAAGCCATTGGGAAAGCCAACCCGCGCCACATTACGGGCGAGATCCTTGCGCGATTCATCACCCAACTCGACCCCCATCACGGTGCGTGATCATGGGTCGTCACGGCAGCGTTCTTGCCAACACACTCTTCGAGGATTACGCGAGCAGGACTTCGAGGTCTTTGCGGGTGAGGGTGCGGAGCAGGCTGTCGTCGGCCATGATGATGGAGTCGGCGAGATTCCGCTTCTTCGCCTGCAGTTCCAGGATCTTGTCCTCGATCGTGTCGCGGGCGATGAGGCGGTAGGCAAAGACGTTGCGGGTCTGGCCGATGCGGTGCGCGCGGTCGATCGCCTGCGCTTCGACGGCGGGATTCCACCACGGGTCGAGCAGGAAAACGTATTCCGCCGCGGTGAGATTGAGGCCCTGCCCGCCGGCCTTGAGGCTGATCAGGAATATCCCACACGCGGGATCGGTCTGGAATCGCTCCACGCGCGCCTGCCGGTCGCGGGTCTTGCCGTCGAGGTACTCGTAGACCAGTTTTTCCGCATCAAGGCGTTCTTTGACGAGGGCCAGGAACGAGGTGAACTGCGAGAAAACCAGAGCCTTGTGTCCCTCTTCGACCACTTCCTGGAGCTGCGGTATGAGCGCCGTCAATTTGGCGCCGTCGTCTTTGAATGCGTGGCCACCCCCCAGCAGCGCCGGGTGGCAGGCCGCCTGCCGCAGGCGGAGCAGCGCCTCCAGGATCTGAATCTTGGAGCGCCCGATGCCCTGTTCCTTCACCTTGCCCAGGAGACTGCGGCGATAGTGCTCTTTCAGTTCGTCGTAGAGTTTCCGCTGCGCCTCGGGAAGGTCGCAGTGAAGCGTGTTCTCCGTCCGGGCCGGCAGTTCCTTGGCCACCTGCGACTTGGTACGTCGCAGAATGAAGGGGCGCAAGGCCCGGGCAAGCAGCGCGCGACTCTTGTCGTCGGCCTCCGCTCGCTCGCTGCTGAATTGTTTCAGGACGCCCGCGCCGCCGAGCATGCCGGGATTCAGGAATCCGAAAAGGCTCCACAACTCGCCCAGATGGTTTTCGATCGGCGTTCCGCTCAGCGCCAGCCGGTGCGCGCCCTGTAGAAGCCGGACGGCCTTGGCGTTCTGCGTGGTGCTGTTTTTGACGGCCTGGGCTTCGTCCAGGACGACGTAGTCAAACTTCACATCCTTGAGCCACGCGATATCGCGACGCAGGGTGCCGTAGGTGGTCAGCACCACGCCGGCCTTCTTGAAATCCTTCCCGGAGCGGGCCCGTTCGAGGCCGGTGTGATCGAACACGCGCAGTTTTGGCGTGAAGCGTTTCGCCTCCTCGATCCAGTTGAAGATCAGCGATTTGGGCGCGACGACCAGCGAGGGCGTGGCGCTCTTGCGCGTGGCGTCCTTCGGCTTGGCCGTCCGACGGTGTTCGAGCAACGCTAGGACCTGGACGGTTTTACCGAGGCCCATGTCGTCGGCGAGACAGCCGCCGAATCCGAAACGCCGCAGGAATTGGAACCAGCCCAGCCCGTCGCGCTGGTAGTCGCGCAGGCGGCCCTGGAATCCGGCCGGCGGATCGGCGGGTTCGATGCGCTGGAAGTCACGAAGCTCGGCGCGGACGCGCTCGAAGGTCTCGTCCGCGCGGACATCCGGCAATTCCGCCAGCAGCACGTCCAGCAGGCTGGCGCGCTGACGATCGATACGGATGTGATCGCCCGCGGCTACGCCGAGAGCGGTCGCCAGCCCGATTTTGTTCAGCCATTCCTCGGGCAGGAGCCCCATCGTGCCGTCGCCGAGAACGACGTAGCCGGTCCCTTCGCGCAAGGCGCGCAGGAGGACCGGAAGCGGCACTTCCTCATCCCCGTACTTTGCACCGCCTTCCAGGTCGAACCAGTCGACCCCGCTGGTCACGCGGACTTCCGTGAACGTGGATGATCGATAGAGTTTGCCGCGTCCCGTCACATGCCAGCCGGCGGCAATCAGCCCCGGTATCGCGCGCCCCGCCAGCCGTGTGCCGAGGGTGTGCGTGTGGTCGTTGCCGTAGGCAAGATAGGACGGCCCGAAGCCGAGTCGCTTCAGTTCACTCGCCGCGGCTTTCTCCGCCTGGACGTCGCGCAGGTGGAAGCACTTCTTTGCCTTGTCCATGACGCCGCTGCCGGGCGCGTTTGTGGCGACGGATTGATCCCCGTACTGGAAGCGCAGCGCGCCCAGGAGCACAGAGGAACTGGTGCGGCAGGGTTCAAGGGCCAGGTGCTTTTGCGGCGGCTCCTGAACTTCGCGAATGCCGCATCCTTCCGGCCAGGTAATCGGCGGCCGCGATGGGAGGATGTAGACCTGCTCCATGAATCCGGCGAGGTCTTTCTCGGGAACGGCAAGGTGGCCGGATGCGCGCAGGGTCTTTACCCAGCCGAAGGACCCGGCCGCCTGGAAACGGGAGACCGAATCCTTCCAGATCACCCAACCGTCACGAAGCACCAGGAAGGACTCGGCAAGGTCCCTGACGTCATGCTCCCGGTGGAGCGACCCCGTAACCCGGTACGCTTCGCTGCCCGCCGGGGCGTTGACGGTGACGCGCAAATGCCAGGGCGGACCGTCGTCGAAGCTCAGCGGTCCGACGGGATTGTCGTTGTCGCGCAGAAGAAAAAACCGGTTGCTTCGCCCAAGAAGCGGAAAGAGCACATCCCACATGGGCTGGGTTGGTGTGAGGCCCGCCAGCTCGGGGCGCTGCCACCCTCCGTAAACGGAACGCGCCACGATGCCATGCAGAAGGGTGACGATCTCGCGGTCGACGGGGTCGGCCAGCGCGGAGATATCTGTGCCGTCGGTGCGGAAGGCCTTGGGTTTGCTCCATTCGCCGTTCTTCTTCCGTGTTTGCTCCTTTACGGCCAGGGTGGGCGCATGGCTCGACGGGAAGGCCATGAGGTGATAGGCCAGCGCGCGCTCTTTGGGCGACGCAGCGGATTGAGGGTGCGACGTTTGACTGCGTATCAAGTCCAGCGTGCTGCGCCATGCGGGCGGCGCCGGTTGCGATGTCCGCATGCCCCCCGGGATCGTGCGCAGCGGCGCCTCGTCTTCCGCGATGAATTCGTCGTATTCGTCTTCCGGAAAGATCACCGGTTTGGGCGTTCGTAGTGGAAGAAGGTAGCCTTCGCTATCCGCGGCCAGTACAACGGCCCAAACATGCTTGCACAGATCCACGTCATGGAAGTAGGGGCACGTGCAGCCGGCGATGAGGTCTTCGTCCACCCACCGCAGGTAAATATCGTAGCGGCCATGTCCGTGAACGGTGGCTGTGACGGCATCCGTGCTCCCGTTCTTCAAAGACACGCGGCGGCTGCGGAAGTATTCGTTGCCTCGCCGGCGAATCCCCTCCTCGAAGTTGTGGCTGACCGCAATGGAAAACGATGTCGACATCAGGCTACCTCGCGCCAACTTGCTCGTAGGCCCGTAGTGTCAACTCCGCCGTCTGCCGCCAGGTGAAGCGGGCGGATTGGGCCAAGCCTTTCTTCCTCAGCGTCGCTGCGAGATTCCGATCCGTCAAGACCCGGACCAGCGCGTCGGCCAGGGCGGTGCGATCGCCGGGTGGAACCAGCAGCGCGGCGTCGCCGGCGACTTCGGGGAGCGAACTCACGTTGGAGCAGACGACCGGCGCGCCGCACGCCATGGCTTCGAGGACCGTGAGACCGAACCCTTCGTACCGCGAGGGGAGCGCGAAAACGCTCGCGCCCCGGTATTCCTCGATGAGCTGTCCGGGCGTGACGTAGCCGATCCAGTCGATCCGATCATTCAGCCCCAGCGTTTTTGCGAGCGCAGGCGCTTCCGGATAGCGGTCGTCCGCGGGCCCGATGATTCGCAACCGCGCGGCAGGGACCTTTTTCGCCATCACGGCGAAGGCCTCGATGAGGAGCGGGAGGTTCTTGTAGGGGTCGCGGCGACCGACGTAGAGGATGTGCGGAGTGTCGAGTGTCGGGTGTCGAGTGTTCGGCGGGTGGTACTCCGGGCCGACGCCTTCGGGGGTGACCGTGATTTTGTCGGCCGTGACCTTGAGTTCGCGGACGATGTCCCTTTTCGTCGATTCGCTGACCGTCAGGATCAAATCGGCCCGGGCGCCGACTTCGTGCATGAGGCGTTTGTAGATGGGAAAGAGTTTTGCCTTTTTCGCCTGCGGGGCATGGTCGCGGAACAGCAGCGGGATCAGGTCGTGGATCGTGACGATGCGCTTGATCCGGCCCATGCCGAACAGCGGCATCATGTAGTTGGTCGAATGATAAAGGTCGATGCACTCGCGCCTCAGCAGGCCGCGAAGCCATATCTGATTCTTCGGCGAGAACAGCGCGACACTCGACACCCGACACTCGACACCCGCTCGCACTTTCGCGAGCGTCCGCTCCGCCACGGCCTTGTCCCCGAACAGCACGAGGTACTCGTTCGCGCGATCGATCTCCGCGAGGGAACGCATCAGTTCCTGGGTGTAGAGACCGATGCCGGACAGCTCCGGGAAAATCCATCGCGCATCGATGCAAATTTTCATGGCGGAGTTTTAACCGCAGAGGACGCGGAGGTACACAGAGGAATTATCGCATGACCTCCGCGCACCTCTGCGTCCTCCGCGGTTCAAATTCTTCTGTAGACATCCCACGTCTTCAACGCGGTCTCGGCCCAGGTGAATTGTCGCACGTGGCGGAGGCCCTGCCGGATACACGCCTGTCGTCGCGCCGTGTCGGTCAGCAGCGACTGGATCGCCGAGGTCCACGCGTCGACGGTCGGTTCCTTCACGATCACCGCCGTGTTGTTGCCGAGGACTTCCGGCAGCGACCCGGCTGCGGAGGAGATGACGGGCGTTTCATTCTGCATCGCCTCCAGCGGCGTGAAGCCGAAGCCCTCGTACAGCGATGGCAAGACGAACAGGCTCGCGCCGGCGTACAGCGCGGGGAGGAGCTGCTCGTCGACATACTCCACGTACTTGATGCGCGCAGCCTTGGGCGAGTTGCGCATGCGCTCGAGAAGCGGCTCGTATTTCCAGCCCCGCATGCCGGCGATCACGAGGTCGCCGTCGAACCCGTCCAGTTTTTCGAACACGTCGAGCAGGAAGCCGATGTTCTTGCGCGGCTCCAAAGTGCCGACGGTCAGGAGGTACGGGCGCTCGATGTCGAGTTCGCGGCGCATCAGCGTGAGCGCGTCCTGGCCGGGGCGCTGGAAGGATTGATCGAGGCCGGAGGTGATTGGGAAAAGTTTCTGCGCGGGCACGCCCAGGAGTTCCGCGACCTCGTCCGCGGTGAACTGCGAGACGGTGATGATCGCGTCGGCGCGGTCGACCGTCTGCCGGATCTGCGAGGTGAGGTAACGGTAGTTCGCGGCCTCGATCGTCTCGGGGTAGCGCAGGAAGGCGACATCGTGGATCGTGACGACGGATTTCCCGCGCGCGAGCGGGGGGCGGATGAAGTTCGGAAAGTGGAACACGTCCGCGGGCCCGGAAAAAGCATCGAACGGCGGCCAGCCGATCGTTTTCCAAGCCTTCTGCACGAAGCGGCCCGGAACCCATCGGACGGCGCGCTGCGATACGCCGGACACGTGGAACGGGATGCCTTGTCGCTTGAAATCGAAATAGAAGAGCGAAATCTCGTCCGTGCCACGGAGGCTGCCGAGGTGCTCGACGAGCATTTTGGTGTAGCGGCCGACGCCTGCGCGCTGGGCGATGGCGGATTGGATGTCGATGCAGACTTTCATGCGGGGACAGGAAAGCATGAATGGACGTGATTGGCCACGCCGTTTTGATGACCGGTGACCCGTGACCCGTGACCGGTCCGCCCTCACCGGTTACCGGTTACTGAACACCGATCACTGATTTTCCAATGCTTGGAACTCTTTTCGTCAAAATATCCAGTCGTTGGGAAATGCCTCTTTGCATGCGGTTTGGGTACTTTGGAGCACAGGTACAAAGAATCAGCTAACGCAATATCAGGAGTAGAATAACGTTTTACTTCCATGAAGAGCGCACTTCTTTATCTCGCTCTGCTTGTGCCATCCGCGGTGTTCGCCAACGGCAACGTCTGCGTCTCGCGGTTCTGGCACAACCATCAGCCGATCTACTGGCCCGAGTGGAACGGCGAGCCCCAGAACGAGCGGGTGCAGTATGCTAATGTAGTGTCCCATAAATAACTAGACATTCGTTTTCTGCCTGCTTTTCCGGCGTCGGGGCTGCGAGCATCCTGGCTGAATCGCCTCCAGTTTCGTGCGCGCGCGGGCGAGTTTCTCGACGATCTCGCCGACGGTGGCCGTCCAGATGAACGGACGAGGTTGTTCGTTCCAAGCGGCCAAATACTCGGCAATCGTCTTTTCCAAATCGGACACGCTGCGGAAGACTCCACGTCGAATAGCTTTGTCCGTCAGTTCGCGGAACCAGCGCTCCACCATGTTTAGCCAACTCGAACTGGTCGGCACGAAGTGGCAGACGAACCGCGGATGCTTCTGCAGCCACGTCTGGACCTGCGGCGTCTTGTGGGTGCCGTAGTTGTCCATAATCAGATGCAGTTTCAGCCCCTCAGGATACTCCCGGTCCAGATGCCGCAGGAACTTCAGCCACTCCTGATGACGGTGCCTCGCCTGGCACTGACCGATCACCTTACCCTCCAACATATCCAGGGCGGCGAACAGCGTCGTGGTGCCGTTGCGCTTGTAGTCATGGGTGTAGGTGCCGCAACGACCTTTCTTCAAAGGCAAGCCCGGCTGGGTGCGGTCCAGCGCCTGGATTTGACTCTTCTCGTCCAGGCAGATCACGACGGCCTTCTGCGGTGGATTCAGGTACAGGCCCACCACATCCGTCAACTTCTCCAGAAACTGCGGGTCACGGGAGAGCTTGAACGTCTTGTGTAAATGGGGTTTGAGATTGTGCAGTTGCCACAGCCGGTTGACCGTGTTCTTGCTCACCCCATGGGCTGCGGCCATCGACCGGCAACTCCAGTGGGTCTGCCCGCGAGGCCGGCTCTGCAGGGTCGCCGCCACCATCGCATCCCGCTTGGCGAGGTCATACACTGGCTTGCGCCCACGTCCCTCGCCAATCTCCCACACCGCACCGATCCCTTGCGTTCGCACGCGTTGCCGCCACAAACTCACCGTGTGTCGGTCCACCTCTTCATCCAGAGCGATCTGCCGGTCCTCCTCGCCGGCCCCGGCCGCCAACACCAATCGACAACGCAAGGCCACCTGCTGCGGCGTCCCCGGCGAGAAAGCCCACCGCGTCAATTCCATCCGTTCCTCGGCATCCAAATCCACCACCAATGCTGTTCTGCTCATGCCGGCAAACATAGCAATTTCCTGAATTATATGTCTACCTATTTAAGGGACACTACACTAATGACTCCATCAACCTGAAGCCCTACCAGTACTACGACACAGCGCAGCAGCATCCGGACAACAACCTCACGGACATTTTCGGGCTCGACGACCGCCGCTCCGCGTACCAGGGCCGGCCGCGCGATTCGCTGGCGGCGATCAACAGCGCGGGCGGTTATGCGATCAGCTATTCCGGTTCGCTCATGGACAACGTGCGCAACCTCGGCGGCGCGGGCGTGCTCGGCTACGGCAGCGGATGGTGGGACGGCAACCGCGAGGCGAGCGGCTGGTTCACACCGTCGGGCAGCCGGCGGCTGGACCTGGTCGGCTTCACGTACCACCACTCGCTCGGGTCCGCGCTGCCGAAGGCGGTGTTCCGCAAGGAGCTCCAGATTTTCAAACAGGCGTGGTGGAAGGCGTGGAACAGGAATTCCGACCTGAGCGATCACTCGAAGGGATTTTTCCCGACGGAGATGGCGTTTTCCTCGACGATGGTGGACGTGCTGGTGGACGAGGGCTACGAGTGGACCATCGTGGCAAGCCATCACCTGAGCCGCACGTGCCCTACGTATTTCGACCACGCCAACCCGACCGGCACCTACAACATCTACTCGAGCCCGCCCAACCGAGCCGACCTGCTCGGCCCGTCACCGGAGAGCGGCTGGTGGTACAACATGCCGAACCCCGGCCAGGGCTCGTGGAACGTCTCGCCCTACGCCTACCAGCTGCAGCGTGTGAAATATGTGAATCCCTCCAACGGCACGGAGAAGACGATGATCATGGTCCCGTCGGACGACGCCGAGAGCTACCTCGCCGGCTACAGCGGTGCCCAGCTCGGCCTGATCGGGGCGAACATTTCCCCGTACGCGACCGATGCGAGCCGGCCCGTGCTCGTGATGCCGGCGACCGACGGCGACAACGCGTGGGGCGGCGGTTTCAGCTCGTGGATGGAGTCGGTGCCGGGTTTCTTCAGCGGGGCCCAGGGCGCGGGTTACCACATCACGACGCCGCAGGATTTCGTCAACGCGTACGGCGCGGCCGCCCCGGTGGTGCACATCGAGGACGGCGCGTGGATTTTTCCGGAGAGCGACTACGGCTCCCCGTATTTCCTCAAGTGGCTGGAGCCGCCCGTGTCGCCGACCAGCACGAACCGGTACCCGGGCACGATGGTGGACCTCGAGACACCGGGCTTCGCGCTGAAGTTCTTCAGCTGGGCGCCCATCATTGCCGGCGCCAACTGGTGCGAGACGGCGGAGCAGATTTTGAAGGGTGAGGCCGGAACGGTGAACGCGTGGAAGGTCCAGTCGCCCTACGACTGGGACGGCACGTACGCGAGCCCGAACGTGGTCGAGCGCGCGTGGCACATCTACCTCGCGGGCCTCGACTCGGGCTTCAACTACTACGGCGGGCTCGGCAACGACGACGAGGTCAAACAGATCCTGGCCACGCGGCGCGCGGTGGAAATCCTCGCGAGCTACATGAGCACGCGCATGAACAGCGACCTGACGCCGCCCACGGTCTTGAAGCCGCAACGCTTCCCGTGGAACCCGGGCGGATACACGTTCGGCTGGTTCAACAGCCTGCCTGGCGGCGGCACGAACTCCGCGTACCTTAAGAAGATGCCGTCCGAATTCTACGTCTGGACCCACGCGTTCGACATCAACGGCATCACGAACATGACGCTGAAGGTGCGCCTGGACAACGACGGCGTGAACACGATGGCCAACAACCAGAACGAGACGTACGCGGGCGGCGGCGACGTCGGATCCTGGCTCTCGGTATCGATGACCAAACGGATGCTGCCGAACACCCAGACCGGGTTGAACGCGGCCGCGAACAACGGGCAGATCGACTACTTCATTACGCCGCCGACGAACGGCCTGGCCGATTACTACTTTGCGAAGATCACGGACACGAGCGTGCCGAACTTCCGCGGCAAGCTGCTCGACTACTACATCGAGTCCACCGACGGCCGCGGCAACATGTCCAAGTCCGACATCCAGCACGTCTTCGTGGAGAACGACGGCGGGTCGAGCGGCCCGGTCCCGTCCACGACGAGTTTCTCCAGCGACCCGCGCGACTGCGCGCCCCTGACCGTGACCTACGCGGCCAACGGCGGCGTGCTGAGCAACAGCACGCCGGTCAAGATGTGGATCAGCTTCACCGGCGGCGCGCCGTTCTCGTCCACCACGATGACCCATGTTGCGGGCGGCACATCCGTTGTCACGATCGCCACCGTGCCGGACAACGCGCCCAGCGCGACGGTGTATTTCCGGAACGACGCGGAAACCGTCACGGACAACAACAGCGGCGCGAACTGGTCTACGGCCGTGCGCGACTGCGCCGCGCCGGTCGGTCCATCCAGCGTGACCTTCTCCAACGCGACCGCGTGCTCGCCGGTAACCGTCGAGTACTACCCGAACGCGGGCGTGTTGCAGAACTCGACGCAGGTGTTCATGCACCTCGGTTACGGCGCGTGGGTGCAAACATTTTCCACGCAGTTGATGACGAAGATCACCAACAACCTGTGGCGTATTTCTGTGATGCCGCCAAACGACGTCAGCCAGATCGACATGGTGTTCAACGACGGGTCGAATACGTGGGACAACCATGGCGGCGTGGATTGGCACTTCGCGCTGAACGTGTGCTCGTCGCCGGTGACACCGCCCGGCATCACCATCACCAATCCCCCGACCGACACCACGGTGGGCAACGAGATCACCACGTACAACGTGCGCGGGCAGGCCGGGGCGGATCTTGTGGGCCTGATGGTGTGGTCCAATGTGCTGACCGGTGCAAGCGGTCAGCTCTCCGCGGCCAACCCGTGGTCGATCGGCAGCATCACGCTGGGTGTCGGCTCAAACGTCATCACCGTCAACGGCACGAACAGCGGGGCCGAGGGCGTCACCACCAACGCGTTCGACAGCGGCGCCGGCTCGGTGTACGCCGACGGCTGGGTCACGAACGACAACGGCGGATACGGCTTCGGGGACTGGCAGATCTACCAGCAATCCACCAACGCGAACGAAAACGGCCGGTTCATGGCCGACTCCGCAGCCGTGGACATCGGAACCCCGGCGTGGGGCCTCTACGCCAACAGCGGCAACCTATCCGAAGCCAAGCGCCTGCTCACCAACGCCATGTCCGTCGGCCAGACCCTGGGCGTGAAGCTGGACCACGGGTACCTCAACAGCGGCAGCGGGGTGGGTGTGGCGTTGCAGAACAGCAGCGGCGATACGCTCTGGCAGTTCTTCTTCAACGGTGGCGATACGAACTACAACATCACGGACTCGAGCGCCGACATCGGCTGGACTGCGGGCGGCTTGGATATTGAAGTAACGCTCACCGGCCCCACGAGTTACGTGTCGCGCATTACACCGCAGGGGGGTGCGACGCGCACCAACAGCGGAAACTTCGCGCCGCAGC
The DNA here is from genome assembly GCA_043802525.1 of bacterium. Lineage (GTDB taxonomy): Bacteria > Verrucomicrobiota > Kiritimatiellia > CAIVKH01 > CAIVKH01 > JAZDKY01. The sequence continues at coordinate 25,984 of JAZDKY010000013.1, read as the reverse complement.
CCAATGCGACCAACGTCACGGTATTCCGGGCCTGGAATTACGACGCAGGCGTGGGATCGGATTACGACGTATTCTTCAACTCGTTGCGTCTGATCACTGTGGGCGGTGGCAGCGGCGCCTCGACCAGCGACACGGTGACCATCACGCGGCTGAGCGGCGTGACGGATACGGACAGCGACGGCCTGCCGGACACGTGGGAGCAGAAATATTTTGGCAGCGCCACGGGTGGCGTGGCGGGCGATGATTCCGACAACGACGGCGCGAACAACTGGGAGGAGTACATCTTCGACACCGTGCCCACGAATGGCGCGTCTGTGTTCACGAACGACCTCCTGCAAACGGCGGGCTTGGATGTGATGCAATTGACCGTGCCGGCGCCGACGACGAACAGCCGTGTGTACGATGTCTGGTTTGCCACGAACCTTGTGCAAGGCACCTGGCAGCCGATGAACCTGAACATGCCGGGCGCGCTCAACGGCGCGTCGATGAACCTGCAAGTGACGAACAACATCGACCTGCGCCACTACCGCACGGGTGTAAGACTGCCGTAGAGGCGTGGCAATTGTCGCGCCCCTTCCGCCGTCGCTGAAGCTATGGCGGACACGTCGTGGCGCGGTTACAGTTTCTGTTGTAGCCGTCGGACGAAGGCCGACGTCGGAATCCGGATCTGCGTGTAGCCGCGCCTCTGTGAGGCGCGCCGTCGCGCCCCTGTGTGGCGCGCCCTTCGGCCTCGCTCAGGGCAGGCATATCCGTGGCTGTACGCTGCGGCCAAATCGAAACAGAAAGATTTCTGCCGATGTTCCTGCTTTCGGCATGGGCATGGCAGACCCACCCTGAAGTGGGGATCCCCATTAAAAGTAAAACATCTTGTCATGACGAAGGGTGTGAGTAAGGTGCGCGGATGGCGAGAAAAGGGCGAACGCAGTTTGAAGTGGAATCGAATCTGGCGGAGCGCGATGAGGAGTTGGAGGAGCTGCTGAGGGGGGGCGTAGGGATCGCGGAGCATCTCGCGGAGGCGCAGGAGAAGCTGTGGCGGCGTAGATGCTGTGTCGGTACGGCGGCCTGACCAACGGCGCTGCCGCGACCGCAAGCTCGACAGGGACTTGCAGCGTCTGGAGAAGGTGCTTGAAGGCCAGGTCGAAGCCGTATGATGTAAGTTTAAGGGGGTGTCCACTTGACGCAAGTAGAGCTTCAGGACCCCCTACATGTTGTGGTTTCTCTCAATAATGTCCTTGTATGGTAGCGGATGTGTCATAACTACCTGTTGCATAAGACGATAGAACAGAAGGCCGCGTGACCGAGATGAGCGACGGTTGAAACGGAACGTATATTCATCGAGGTAGTACTCAAGATGCTTTGGGCTGACAGATCCCTGGTGCGTGCTCAACAGCCAGCGTTTGACCAAGGCGGCAATTCGATGAACGCCGGGCATGCTGACGTGGGCCGGATCACCGGTGTCCGAGAGAAAAACTTTGTCATGTTTGTAGCCGCGCTTCGCCAGTTTGTTGTAGCCGCCCCATCCATCAGTCAAAATGTCAGAGCCTTTCTCGGCAACGTCGCAGACGAAAGGTACAAGGCTTTCGCCGGAGACATCAGGTATCCGACGCATTCGCACGCGCCCGAACCCCTTCGGCGAATGGACCTCCACCGCGATGACCACAATCTCCTTCTTTGCGCTACCGCGTCCACGTTTCCCTCCCACATCAGTGCCCCCGATGTAGGTTTCGTCCACTTCTATACGGCCACAAAGCTGATCCCGACCAGGACGGACCATTGCTTGTCTCAGTTTGTGCAACCACACCCAAGCCGTCTGATAGCTTCCCAAGCCAAGAACACGCTTCAAACCCAGAGCACTCGCCCCGTCTTTCTGGCTGGTCACAAACCACATGGCAGCAAACCAAGTGCTCAGCGGCATTCGAGTCCGATCAAAGATTGTCCCCGCCGTCACAGAGACCTCATGTCCACACTGCCGACAATGAAGGTAACCCCGACTTGTCGTCCACGGCTCAGCCTTCGTCCCGCACCGCGCACATTCAAATCCCTGCGGCCAACGGCAACCCAACACATAACGGCGGCATGCCTCCTCCTCGGCAAACCACTTCAGAAACTCTTGGTACGTTCGCGGATAGTCCTTTCCCGCGACCGGATTCGGTCGAGCACTCATAGACCGACATATCTACATGTGGGGGGAACTTGCGTCAAGTGGACACCCCCTTATCCTTATTTGGGTGCGTGCGATAGGCTCAAACTCAGAGCGCGCCGGATGGCAACGCGCTCTGGCTGCACACAGCCAACATCGACCCACTCCAGGGGGAAAGCCCCATCCGCATCGAGTGACCAACCGATCCGCCACATCTCGGCTTCTGGACGTCCGGCGAGAAGGTGACGTGGCACGTCCGCCTGGCGACGGACGGTTCCTACAAATCACTGGCCACCTATGCCACGCCGACCAAGGGCACGAAGTTCTCCCTGAGCATCGACGGAAAACCCGCGGTGACGAAGGATCTCATCGAGACCGGAGACTGGGGCAAGTTTGACTCGGCCGACCTCGGCGTGATTCAACTCGCCCAGGGCGAGCATGTCATCGAGGCGCAGTGGACCACGCCTGCCAGCTTCGGCGCCGGGAATATGCGCGAAGCAAGGATGCAGCGGGTCGCTAACCAGTGACCTATCGCGACCGATGTAGCGTTCGCTTACCCCGGAATCGTAACCACGCACTCTCGGTTTCCCTGCGGGAGCAGGGTAAACCGACGCTACATCTCAACAACAAAACAACGAACTGAACCACTACCCAACCTTGACTTCCCTGGGCACGGTCCTACGATTTGATATCCGATTGTTCATCGACCATGCAGATCGAGAAAAAGCGGTTGACCCTTCGGCACGTCGCGCAACTTGCCCGAACATCGAAGAGCACTGTCAGCCGTGTCCTCACGAACCACCCGAGCGTCTCGCCTTCGACGCGCACGCGCATCGAAGCGGCAATCCAGAAGCACGGCTATCTTCCCAATCTATTTGCCCGCGGCCTGGCCGGAGGCAAGACAGGCTTGATTGCAGCGATTGTCTCCGAGATCAATGGCGGTTTTTTCGCAGAGGTCCTCAAGGGTATCGACCAGGTCGTTCACCAGAACGGCAGCCACGTACTGTCGAGTTTCGCGCACGGGACGGAAGACTACATACACCTGTGGAAAAACATGGCCGAGCAGGGCCGGGCCGACGCCATCGTGTGGATCGCCCCGCCCGCGGAACTTCTGGCCGAGCCTTGCGAGGGCGCGGCCATACCGTGTGTGTTGTGCGCCTGCAGGCCGTCGCGCGCTGCCAAGGGATGGGAAAACGTCAGCAGCGTCACCGTCGGGAACCGCCAGGGCATGACGGAAATCCTGCAACATCTCGCGAAGCGAGGCTGCAAGAGCATCGTCCATCTCGCCGGCCCGAAGAACGTTTATGACGCGCAGGAAAGGTTGCAGGGCGTCAAGGCGTTCGCCGCGCTGCGCCCGGAACTCACGGTGGATATCGTACAGGCCGGCCTGACGCGAGAACTCGGCTACCGGGCTGTTGTGGATTACCTCGCGAGGCACAAGGATCCGCCGGATGCGATCGTGGCCTTCAACGATGCGACTGCGTACGGCGTGCTCCAGGCGCTGAGGGAGATCAACATCCCCGTCCCCGGCCGGACCCGCGTGACCGGCTGCGATGACGAGGACGCGGCATCCGCCGTAGGCCTGACCACGCTGCACATGAACATGGTGAACGTGGGCCAGGAAGCGGCGCGCCTGATCTACGGGGCGCTGAACAACCGCGAGACCCGCCGGCAGGCCGAGCACGTAATCATCGACATGCAGATGAAAGTCCGGTCGACCACCTGACCGATGCGCAACGTACGTCCATGGGTGTTTGTGCTTTTCCTTGGCCTGGCATCCCTCTCCCGTGCCCAGACCGGACGCATCGACATCACCCAGGCGATGATGCCGCTCACGATCACGGGGTCCGGACCGTACCGCCTCGTCGAAAACGTGCGCGTCACGAATGCGGGGGTGCACGGGATCTCCGTGCAGGCATCGGACGTGAATATTGACCTGCGCGGGCGCGAGCTTCGCGGTCCAGGCCGGGATGCCGGGTGCGGCATCTACCAGGCAGCCGACTTCTCGGGCCTGACCGTATCAAACGGCGCCATCGTGGAGTGGTGGCACGACGGCAGCCCCGCCGCCGAGGCAGGGCATGGCGTGCTGGCGCTGGGCAGCGACAACATGTTCGACGGCATCCAACTGATGACGAACACGGTGGGCGCCTTCGTCACGGGACGCTCCGTGGTCTCGAACTGCAACGTTTTCGCCGGGCGGACGGGTATCCGAACCGGCGCCAAGGCGACCGTTTTTTTCGTCACGGCCTACGGGCTTCAGGAGACGGGTTTTGAACTCGGGCCCGCGAGCCACGCGATCCTTTGCACGTGCTACGGGGCGCGCACGGGATATGCCGCGGCATCGGACGCTTTCCTCCATATGTGCACGGCCTACGACAACCGCGAAACAGGCATCGAGGCGCAGGAACATGTTCACATCAGGAACTGCTCGACCTACAAGAACCTGGCCGGCATCCGCGCGGGCTCGCATGCCGAGATCCTGAACACGTCCGCCAACGGGAACAGGTCGCACGGCATTCAAGCAGGCCATCACAGCGTCCTGATAGGCACCGCCTCAACCGAAAACGGGGAGGACGGCATTCGTGTCATGGCCGAATCCGAAGTCGTTTCCTGCTCGGGCTCGGAAAACGGGTCCGCGGGCATTCGCGTACTGGAGACCGGATGCCTCGTGGAGAGCAACAAGACGGTGGGCAACAGCTGGGGCATTCGGGCGGAAGCGCCCCGCAATACCATCGTGGGCAATGTCTCCGGCAACAACCGGGAACAGGACTATTTCGCGTCGGAAGGCAACACGGTCGGCGAAATTCTGCCCTTCATCACAGCCCGCTCCAACGCGGTTGAGGACGCGAACTTCCAACTGTGACGCCGGTGCGCAAGACTGCTTCCTGGTGATCCTGGAGCTGTTTTGGGGACTGTAGCCGCGTTGTTATTCGCCCCGACTGAGCGGGGCGGCTACAACAAACAGGCGGCCACGAAATCTTTCCAACCCGCTCTGGTAAGACTCGCAAAATATCACGACGGTGATCGGGCCCATACCCGTTGTGGGCCGCGTCACCGACGCGGCGCAGGTCTTGAGACAGGCGGCGGTGCGGGACGCACCGCCCTACCTACAAGAGCGAAGCGCCCCGATTCAATCGGGGCGCTTGCTGTTACCGCATCTTTCTTTCAGACGCTGCTATTTCTGCCAGGCCGTCACACCGACGTCCGAACCGCTCGCGTCGGGGCTGCCATCGACACTCGGATAGCTGTAGTTGTACGTGAACAGCCCGTACGAACCGTTCAACGTCAGGTTGCCACCCACGAGGATGGTCCCGTCTTCAACGCCGGCCCCGTTGGCCGTGAGGTCGCTCGCCGAATAGATCAACCCCTGCATCGTGCGCGCGCCGCTCAGCGTCACCGAGCCATCGCGCGACACCAACGCGGGCAGGCTGTCCACCTTCGTCTGCGTGCAACCGCCCTTGAAGTTGATCGATCCAGTCGCAATCACGCAGCCCGCGTAGTTCACGCCGCCGTTGACCGTCACGGCGCCGTTGTACCACCGGACACCGCCCGGAATCGAACCGATGCTGCCCGACACCGTGCCGCCTGCGAACACCTGGCCGTTCGCGAGCGCCCTGTTGTAATAGGGCGTCAGGTCAAGGACCGGCATCGTCACCGTCGGCACCGCTTGGATCGTGCGCGGCACGCCTCCCGGAGCGCTCACCGACGGGGCATACACCATGCCCAGCAGTGTGGCGCTGCCATTGGCGCGGAACTCCACCGAGCAATACACGTCGACCGGATTAGCCACCGTGCCCCACTCGAACGCGCCGGCTGTACGGAGATCCTGGTTGCACCGCACGCTGCCATAGCAGTTCCCCGCGCCGTTTATCCTGCCATTGCCGTTGATGAAGATCGTATGCGCCCACGGACTGGACGGATCCTCGCCGGGAGTCCCTTCGCTGAAGTCCTTAACGTCCACGATCACAATTTGCGTCGATGTGCCTGAGACAGCGACGCACTTGATCTGCGCCTTGTCATCGCCGACCGAGGTGACCGTAACGTCAAAGGTCCCGTCATTGTAGGACGTATCCGGAAACAGGGACGTGTTGTCCTTGTTGGCGAAATCCGTCTTGATGATCGCGAGCGCCGCGTTGGCACCGGCTTCGGCAATGGCCATAGCCTGATTGTCCTGCCGTGCACGTTGCATGGCGCCCAACTGATAGTCGGCAAACGTAAGGAGCGATGCCCCCATGATGCCGACTGTGGCGGTAATGATGAGCGTCATCACAAGCGCGCTTCCATCTCCGCCTTTTCTGTCTACCTTCCTGGCCCTTTTCATCACGCACCTCCCGATTTGTTCCACCCACTCGCTTGTTCTTTCAACCACCTGTCCTATTGTTCCATCACGTTCCATCGTACAGCCAACGCGCCTGTTTCCGCGAGGCCGTCACGCTTGCTTTCATGTTCCCCTTATTTCCCCGTATTTCTCGGTTCAACTTCAACGGATGCCTTGGACACCAGCCGCTTCGTTCCGCCCTTCGGGGTGCCAATGTCAGAATAGACCTGCATGGCGACTGTCACGCCTTTCTGGAGCTTGAGCCCGTCGACGGTCAGCTCAAAGATCCCGTAGTTCGGCCCCTTGCTGACGGCCCCGCCGATGTCGACCACGGTATTCTCGCCTGCAAACCTGATCGCAACGTTCTTCAACTTCGGCGTCTGGGCGCCGCCCGACGTGGGGAGCAATTCTGCGAAGTACTGGACGTAGCGATTGGCCCCCGGGCTGATCGCGCCGGGCGACGCCATCCATGCAAGGTTGGTCCATGAAGGCGCATCGGACATGTCTTCGGCATTGCCGCTGCGCACCTTCATTTTGACGGTCGAACCGACCGGCGCAACCGTGCTCCACGCGATGTCCTGGTAAACGGGCGTGTCTTGGTGCGTGTCGTACACCGCCGATTGGTATGTTCCGTTGGTCGGATAATAACTGTAGATGCCGACGACGGCCTGCAGCCTGTCTGTCACCTGGCAGATCCCCGACCAGACCGCTTGGCGCGTCATGTTTTCGTCGGGAAGGGAGGGCTTGGGAATGATGTAGCTGCCCGGGGCCGCCACACCGTTGGTCTGGGTCCAGTATGCCGCATTCGCCTTGGTCCCGGAGTTGTCGACAAGGAACGAGATCTGGTAGCTCAACTCCTTCTGGACATCGAAAATCGACCCCACCGGCCACGCATAGGCCGACCAGGAGGAGCCATTCATGTCAACGCTTTCGGAAGTGCCGGAAAACCACAGCCTGACGCCATTGTCCAGAGCGTCCGGTGTCAGGGCATTCGAGCTCGCGCACCGGGCAATGAAGGCATCGTTGATTCTGAAGTTGTCGAGGCCCGCTTCAAAGAAGACGTAGTGGGTCTGTCCGTCGAACAGGATATGGCCGCCCTCCGCCATCATTCCGCCGCGACACAGAATACGGACGGCGCAGCCGTCGATGTCGTTAAGGTGGTGATTCCAATTCCCGAGCAGGGCACCGCCGGAAAAGTCCTTGGTCTGGTCGCAGGCCGTCCACGTGTAGCCCATGCCGTCGAGCTTGATGACAAAGTCCTTCGGACTCAGCGTGGTGTCGAAATCGAGGACCGTGTCTTCCTTGTACGATCCCATTCCGCCGAAGTTGTCATCCTCCCACGCGTCGTTGACCATGCCTAGCGTCACGTACTGACCCGTGGCGGTCGCCGGGAAGGCCAGGTGATTATTGCCGCTCCACGATCCGTTCGTCATCGGCTCCACAAACGCCGCCGCGCCCGACTGGATGCTGATCGTTTGCTTCTCCATCTCACGCTGGCCGCCACTGGCGGAGACCGCCATGGCATCAAGGCCCAGCTTGTACCCGCTGCTGGAAGGGTTTTTGCCCACGACATTGAACTTGTAGCTGTGCGTGCCGTTGGAAAGGATGAGCGATCCGAGGGTCATCGCCGGCTCCCGGTCAACGGTCGGATTATAGGAATCGAAAATGGCGCTATCGATGGAGACGTTCCAGGTGAACAGGTTCTTGAAGAGCGTGCGGGTCGAGGCGTTGCCCGCCTCAAAGGTGCCGGCCGCGTCACCGTTGTTTAAGATGTAGTCCAACTGCGCCTGGCGCTGGGCATCGGTCAGCGAGTTGTCGCGGTTCACAATCGTCGTCACCCGGAATTCCATGCCCGTGCCGTAGCGGTGGTAGATCTTCGTGATGTCCCAAATGATATTCGTGTTTCCGTCGAGTTCGACCAAGCCGTCCCCGTCGTCGTCCACGGCGATGGGGAAACTCACCGCCGTGTAGGGGCCGGGCCCCGCGGGCGCGAAGTACATCTTGTTCATCGTGGTGAGGCGCAGGTCGCGGCGGATGTACTCCAGGGCCGTGCGGACGTCGAGGTCCAGTTTATCCTGCGTTGAATTCCACCGCTCGCCGAAAATCACAAACAGCCAGCCGGAGATCGTGCCCGCAACAACCAGCCCCATGATGGCTATCGCGATCATCATCTCAATCAGCGAGAACCCCGACTTGCGTGTCATCCTGCTCATAGTCCGTACCTGTTCAAAACGATGCAAACAACGAAGACATCTGCTCCTGCGAACTCCACAAACCCGTCCTGAAATTCCGGATATGGACCGTCACGGTGATTTGCGTAAGATTGGCAGCGTAGTTCGTGTTGACGGCCGTCGTGCGCTTGAAACTGGCCAGCGTGTTCGGGTTGCCGTTCTCATCCACCACCATGCTGCTTTCCGCGACCAGCCGCAGGTCCGCGTACTGGAAATTGCGCGCGCGCTCGAGGCGGTTCTTCGCCAGGTTGACCGCGACGTAGTGATCCCTCGCCGCACGGCTCAAACTTGCCGCCTGGACGACCAGCGAGTAGGCGCCGCCCATCACCATGACCAACACGACCATGGAAACCAGCACCTCAACCAGCGTGAAACCGGACCTCGCCCCCGCTCCTTTGCCACGAACCTTCATGGAATGCCTCGCGTCCATTACACCACTACTGATGTTTCAAGCATTTTTCATGCCCCGGGTTCCCGGATGCCTATAATCGCGATCATATCATGTATCCGGTTGCAAAGAGGCATACTTGACATCAACTCGCACCGCCCTTGCGCACCCATTTGTCACGATTTGTCAAATTTGAGGTATTCATGCGCTCTGATCGGCATCCCGCCCCCGTACCCGGAGCCTGGGCACAGGCAAAGCCAGCACCTCAAGAATACCCACCAGACGGGAAACATAAAGACACACTGCAAACTTTTCCGCGTTGGCTTTCACGGGTGCACAGGAACGGGGATCGTTCGGGAGAAACGGAACGCGACATCGCGCGGCGCATTGTGGTAAGAAACCGTGACTATTCAATCGAGGGAACCACGACACGAACAGGACAGTTTCCGACCGGGTTTGAACAGTCCTGATGGGTAACCCGGTTTCGCCGGGGCTCCCGCGTGCCAGGTGCCCGTCTTTTTTTTCGTGTCTTTCGTGGTTTGATCTGAATAGTTACGGCTAAACGGAAAATATCGTTCAGGTATGTTTCTCGGCATGCAACATGCATCTGCCTTGTAGCGACGGATGAGGATCACCATGAACAAGACGCCAAGCAAACTTCCACTGGCCACCATGCTAGCCCTGGCATGGACCACGACCTTCGTACAGGCCCAGATGAAAGCCGGTCCGCAAATGCCTCCGGCGGGATCCGGCGCGTCACAAATCCTCACCGTGCCGACCTCGCCTTCCGCGCCAACGGCCCCGAGAGGCAAACAGCCACCTGTCGGCATGACCCCCCAACCGGAAGACTTGATGCGTGACCCGTTCTGGCCGATCGGCTACATGCCGCCGAAGGCGCAGGTGGATGTCGGTCCCGCCATTCCAAGCGCACCGGAGATACCCGATCTCCCGTCCCGCAACTGGGAACAGGCCCAGAAAGCGCTGAGCATCAAGGGGATCATCAAGTCCGGGTCGTCCTATGTCGCCAGCATCAATAACCAGATTCTCGGCGAGAACGAAAAAGTCAGCATCTATTACGACAGCCAGAAGTACGTCTGGAGAATCACCGCCATCACCGCCAAGACCGTCCAGTTCCAGCCCGACCCGGGCGAAGGCGAAGCGCCGAAGAGCGAGTAAGCGAGCGGCTGTTTCGCAGGAATGGGCGGGTCCATTCGTGGTTTCCCTCTGAATGGATCCGGCTAAGATAGCCTCCTCATGAGCCAGGCCTTGATTATCACCGGCATGCACCGATCCGGCACGTCGCTTGTCGCCGAACTGTTCCGTATGGCCGGCGTGGCCATGGGCGACCGGATGGTGCCCGCGGACGACTGCAACCCACGCGGCTATTTCGAGGACGTCGATTTCCTCGCCCTGCACCGCGAGATGGTCGCCGCCGCATGCCTGCCCCCAGCGGCCTCGGCGCAGGGGGATCCTGAGGACGTCGAGGGTTGGCCCGACTGGGGCTGGACCACGACCGAAACGCTGCGCGCCGAAGCGTGGAACCGCTATGAATCGCGGGCGCACAAACTCGCCGGGGATCGCGCCGCCATCCACCCGGTCTGGGGATGGAAGGAGCTGCGCACCACCCTCCTGCTGGATTTCTGGCATGGCATCCTGCCGAACGCCGCGTATGCGTTCGTCGTACGCGAACCATGGGCGGTGGCGGATTCCGTCCGCCGGCTCCCCGTGGACATCTTCAACAGAAGCCCCGACATCGCGCCGCGCATCTGGGCGTTCTACAACCGGCGGCTCCTGGAATTCGCCCACGCACATCCTGAACGCTGCGTTTTCCTGCCCATCGGATCGCTCACCAAATCACCGCACAAGACGCTCGACCGCATCACCTCGCGGTTCGGCCTCGCCTTCCTGTCGCACGACCGCACGAACTGCTCCGCCGTCGTACATGCGGCGCTGGCCCGCACCCGCGTATACGAAAAGGACGCGCAGAAGAAGTTCGCGCAGGAATTTCCGTTTGCTGACGAACTGTGGGAACAACTCCTGGACGCCGCGGCCACGCCATCGACCGCCGGCATCGCCGCGGCGCCGGCCCTTGCCGCGGCAAAAACCGTTGCCCCTCCCAAGCCGAAACCGCCGCGTATGTCCATCATCATCCCCTGCTACAACGACGGGCGCTTCCTTCCCGATGCCCTGGCCAGCATCGAGGCCTGCTCCGACAAGGTGCATGAAACAATCGTTATCAACGACGGATCCACGGATCCCGCGACGCTTGAGTGCCTCGCCACGCTGGAACCGCGCGGCATCCGCGTGCTGCACGGCCCCCACCTCGGTATCAGCAGCGCCTGCAATCGCGGCATCCGCGAAGCCGTCGGCGAATTCATCCTGCCCATCAGCGCGGACAACCGCATCCGGCCCGAGTACATCACGCGCAGCATCGACGTACTCGACGCGGCACCCGACGTGGGCGTCGTCTACGGCGACCCGGAGCTTTTCGGCGACCGGACCGGCCACCAGGTCCTGCCGGATTTCGACCTGCACCAGCTGCACGTCACCAACTACATCGATTCCAGTGCCGTCTTCCGCAAGGCGGTGTGGGACGATGTCGGCGGCTACGATACGGGCTTGCAGCACGGCTATGAGGATTGGGACTTCTGGCTGGCCGTCGCGCGGAAGGGCTGGAAGTTCCATCACATCCCGGAGGTCATGTTTGACTATCGCGTCCGGGCGGACTCCATGCGTGTCCACTACATGGACCTTGAGAAGAACCGCGCGATGGTGAGCTATGTCGCCGCCAAACATCCCTACTTCGCCGAGCACTACGCGGAAATCCTCGGCGCCCTGCACGCGCGCTATGTGGCGGCACTGAACATGAACAGTTCAATCGAATCGGAGACGGGGAAGAAATTCGCGGCGGAACTCGAAAAGGCCCTCGGCGAGCTTGCGGCGGAGCGGGCCCGCGTGGCCTCGCTTGAACAGTCACGCTCCTGGCGGATGACCGCCCCGCTCCGCGCCGCGCACGGCATCGTTCGGGGCGGCCGCAACGACATCAGCGGGAGCGCCTGATCACGATCCTGCGCGCGCGTCGCCACAGCCCAATCGAAGTCAACTCGCGTTCATTCGCGTTCATTCACGGTTGAAAGCACAGACCGTTTGACCGTCTTCACGTAGTTGAGGATACCTTCGGAAATGCCCTGCGCGACCGATTCGCGAAAGGCGTCCGACAGGATATGTTTTTCTTCCGCCGGGTTGGAAACGAAGAGGCATTCGACCAGCGCCGCCGGGCAGGGCGCCTCGCGTAGCACGAGAAACCGGGATCGCTTCAGGCCGCGGTCGCCCTCCCCGATCTTTGCCGTCAGCGACCGGTGGATCGCATACCCCAGCGCCGCGTTCGGTCCTTCAAACCGGTTGCCGGGCGCCGTCGCCCGCGACCTGCCGCCCGCAGTCGATTCGTAGCCCGCCGCGGCCAGCACGTACGTCTCCGTGCCGTGCGGCAGCGCGCTGGCGGCGGAATTCAGGTGGATGCTGACAAACAGGTCCGCGCCCCAGCCTTTCGCCTTGCTGCAACGTTCCTCCAGCTTGACGAAGCGGTCGCCGTCGCGGGTCATGTAGACCTTCAAACCCGCATTGACCAGGTGGGTCCGCACGCGCCGCGCCACATCCAGCACGACCCTCTTCTCCTGCACGCCCTGGCGCCCCTGCGCCCCGTTGTCCTTCCCACCGTGGCCCGGGTCCAGGACAATGACGCGGCAGCCCGCGTCCTTCAGGTAGGCTTCCGGCCGCAGCGTGGGATCGATGACCTTGCGCGCATCGACCGCGCGAATGACCCACCGCCCCTTGACCAGCCGCATCGGCTCGTGGAGCATGACGAGCGTACCGTTGACAAGCACCAGGCGGCTCTCGGTGTCGAACGCCACATTCAGGCCCTTGTCATAGAGCGTGATCTTCCTGCTTCGCGGCCCCGACATCTCGCAGTTGTAGAATTTCGCAAGATCCTTCAGCGTGACGTAATCCTTGTCCCCGACCCACGTGATCGGCAGCGTGGCGGCGGGGGCGTGAAGGGTGAAGACGCTGAACAGGCAAACAAAGAATGCAAATACTTGTGTCCGCATTTGAATGCGCCATGAATAGCACGGCGTCCGGGTCCTGTCCACGGACTGCGATGTAGTGTTCGTTTACCCCGGCGAAGCCGGGGAAACGAAAGCGTCCAGGCCCAGATCGGTTTCCCCGCTTCGCGGGGTAAACCGACACTACATCTATCTCGGGGACAAACGGACACGCTGCGCGCAGATAACTTATTCGCGTTGCGGCCCCCAGCGCCGCGAGGCATCATCACCCCGATGCCCGGGTGGCGAAATGGCAGACGCAAGGGACTTAAAATCCCTTGGCCGTAAGGCCGTGTGGGTTCGACTCCCACCCCGGGCATTTGGTAGTGCGTCAGTTTGAAATTCATTTCTTCATGGTAGGGCGGATCGTCCCGGTCCGCCGCGTGTTCCGAGCCCGTCGAGGGACGGCGCGCGAAGGACCGCGCGCCCTACCAGGCATTTTCCCCTTTTGCAAAGCCTCCGGGCGTCCTGTATAGTTCCGGGCTCGAAGACCGAGGTGCAACATGATTGGGTCCCAGATCAAGAAGTTCATCGCGGAGCAGAAGATCCGCGTCATCCAGGAGCAGCTCAATGAGATCGAGGAGCTGAAGGCCAAGCGCAAGCTCCAGCCCATCGAACAGCCGGACGACACGTACATCGAGGTCACGTACGCGGACCGCGAGGAAAAGCTGCGCAAGGAACTGGCGAAGTACAAGAAGATGCTCCTCTAACCATGAGAAAACTCCTTTCTATCCTGATGGCCGGCTGGCTCGCGACAGGTTCCGCCCGCGCCGCCGAGGTGATCCGCGTGGCCTCGGTCAGCCCGCTTTCCGGGCCCCAGGCCGGACTCGGCGAAATGGTGAAACTCGGCGCCCAGCTCGCCGTCGACGAGGCGAAGGCCCACTTCGAGGAACTCGGCTTCATCCTGGAATTCGTGCCGCAGGACGACCAGGCCCAACCGGACGTCGGCGTAGCCGTGGCGCGCCGCCTGGTAAACGACGCGAGCCTGCTCGGCATCGTCGGCCATTTCAACTCGGGCGTCGCGATCCCCGCGTCCGAGGTCTACAAGGACTTCAATCTGGCGATGGTGTCGCCCGCGAACACAAACCCGCGCGTGACCGAGCGGAAGTACGCGAACGTCAGCCGCGTCTGCGGGCGCGACGACGTGCAGGGCCCGGTCGGCGCGGACTTCGCGACCAAGGTGCTCGGCACGAAGAAAGTTTTCGTCATCCACGACAAGACCGCATACGGCCAGGGCGTCGCCGAGGCCTTCCGCGACAAGATGAAGGCGTTGGGCATCGATATCGTCGGCTTCACAGGTACGGAAGAGAAGTCGAATTTCCAGTCCATCATCCTCCAGATGAAGGTGCTGAGCCCGGACCTCGTCTACGCAGGCTGCATCTATGACCAGGCCGGCGTGATCCTCAAACAGATGCGCGAGAAGGGCATCACCGCAAAGTTCATCGGCCCGGACGGGTTGGATTCTTCCGAGTTCGTGAAGATTGCCCAGAACGCCTCCGTCGGCGCCTACTACACGTCCTGCGCGGGACCGGTCGACCAGTATCCTGCCGCGGCGGGGTTCGCGAAGGAATTCGAAGCGCGGTTCAAGAAGAAGCCCGAATCCTACGCGCTCTACGCGTATGACGCGGCAAAGGTCATCCTGATCGCGCTTGAACATGCGTCAAGCGCGGCCAACGGCGCCGTCCCGACGCGCGAGCAGGTGTGCCAGGAAATCCGCAACGTCGAGATCAACGGCATCACGGGCGCCATCGCATTCGACGCCAAGGGCGACCGCAAGGTGGCCGACTACTACGTGATCCAGTACGAAGACGCCACCTACCCCGGCAAGGTGCAGCAGGTCATTTCCGCGGCGGCACCTTCGGCTCAGTAGTCAGATGTCAGATATCAGGTGACGAAAGCCCGACTCGGATGCTGACCTCTGATTTCTGACCTCTGACATCTGATCATGTCCCACGATCTGCTCATACAGATTCTCCCCCAGGTCCTCCTTGAGGGCCTGCTGCTCGGGTTCGTGTACGCCATGATCGCGCTCGGCTACACGATGGTCTACGGCGTCCTCGAACTGATCAATTTTGCCCACGCCGAGATCTTCATGATCGGCGCGGTGACCGGCGTCGAAATCTTCCGCTACCTCGGGCCGCACATCGATAGTGCGTTCCTCGTCCTCATCGTTGCCATCGTCGCGGCGGGCGCCGTTTCCGGCCTGACGGCCATGGCCGTGGAACGGCTGGCGTACCGCCCGCTGCGCCGCCGCGGGATCACGAACCGGCTGGTGCCCCTGATCACGGCCATCGGCGTCTCGTTCTTCCTCCAGGATGCGATCCGCCTCATCGAGGGGCTCTGGCACAACGAGTTTTACATGAATTATCCGGGCAACGCATTCATGGAGCGAAGCCATGACCTGCCGCTCGGCATGTCGATCCAGGTGAAGTCCGTCATGGTGATGGCCGTCGCCGTGCTGATGCTCGCGGGACTCCACGTGCTGGTCAACCACACGCGGCTCGGCCGGGCCATGCGGGCCGTCGCGCAGGACATGCAGACGGCCAGCCTCATGGGGATCAACCCGGACGCGATCATCTCCCGCACGTTCCTGATCGGCGGCGCCCTCGGCGGCGTGGCGGGCGTGCTGTTCGGCCTGCTCTACACGCAGGTGAATCCGTTCATCGGTTTCGTGCCGGGCATCAAGGCGTTCACCGCCGCGGTGCTGGGCGGGATCGGCAGCATCCCCGGCGCGATGCTCGGCGGCATCGTGCTCGGCGAACTGGAAACCCTCGGAGCGTTCTACCTTCCGTTCCTGACCAACGGCGCGATCGGCACGGAGTACAAGGATATCTTCGGCTTCCTGATTCTCATTCTCATCCTGCTCATCCGGCCCCAAGGGTTGCTGGGGAAACCGATCGGAGACAAGGTGTGATACCACTCTCTGATGATCCCAGGTACACATGCCGTGTATCCGGGGCAGACTCCCGATTCCCTGGAGACAAGGGCAACACGGAGGTTGCCCCTCCGGATTTGTTGATCCGTCTTCCAATCGGCCATTGGCCATGAAAAGAGAGACCTGCAAATCGGCATCCTTGGCCATCGTCGCCGTACTCAGCGGCATGCTGCTCTGGAGCAGTCCGCACAAGCCGCTGGTCCTGCTCCCTCTGCTGGCGACTCTGCTGGCCTGCCTGGTCGTCCCGATCCCGGGCCGGTCCCGCCACGTCATCGGCCTCGGCCTGCTGCTCATCGCCGTGCCCGCGGCCGGTTTCCAGAACAGCTTCCTCTTCGAACTCGGCATCCAGATCGGTATCTACGCCGCGCTCGCGCTGGGCTTGAACGTGGTCGTCGGCCTTGCCGGCCTCCTCGACCTGGGCTACGCGGCCTTCTTCGCGATCGGTGCGTACACGTGGGCGATCTTTGGTTCGCCACAGGCCAACGCGTTCATCGCGGGCGGCGGGTTCCCGCTGCCGGGCTGGCCGTATTTCTATCTCTTCGCCGCGCTGGCCGTGGTGACCGCCGCGCTGACCGGCGTGCTCATCGGCCTGCCCGCGTTGCGGCTGCGCGGCGACTACCTCGCCATCGTCACGCTCGGCCTCGGCGAAGTCGTGCGCGTGCTGGCAAACAACCTCGACCATCCCGTCAACTTCACCAACGGGCCGCAAGGCATCTCGCCGGTGGAGCGGCCCCCCATCGGTTTGCTGGAAAAAGCGCTGCACGCGTGCGGGATCGACGTCAGCCCCCCCGTGGCCTACGCCCTTTTCTTCTACCTGCTCGTCCTCGCCGTGGTCGGCATCGTCACCCTCGTGAACATCCGGCTCGACCGTTCGCGGTACGGGCGATCGTGGATCGCGATCCGCGAGGACGAGATCGCGGCGCGGTCGATGGGCATCTCGCTGGTCCGCACCAAGATCCTGGCCTTCGCGACCGGCGCCGCGTTCTCGGGCGTCATGGGCGCGATCTTCGCGGCAAAGCAGCTCTTCGTCAGCCCGGAGTCCTTCACGCTGCTCCAATCGATCACGATCCTGGCCATGGTCATCCTCGGCGGCATGGGCTCGATCAAGGGCGCGGTTGTCGGCGCGGCCGCGGTGACGCTGCTCAACATCGAGGTATTGAAGAACCTCTCCGACTTCCTCAACGACCTGCGCCAGGCCGGTTTCACCCTGACCCTCGGCGCATGGCACTACGATTTCTCGCAACTACCCACCCAGCTTGAGCCGGCCAAGTACGAGCGGATGATCTTCGGCCTGATCATCGTCCTCATGATGATCTTCCGCCCCAGCGGCCTGATCCCGGAGAGCCGGCACAAGTTGGAGCTGGAAGAAGAATAGGAAACCACGAAGATTCAGGATTGACCGCAAGAAGTCGCAAAATGCTCCACCCCCTGTAACCCGTTTGATCCGAAGCCACTGCGTTGTTTGCGTGATTCTTTCTTGCGCATTTTGCGACTTTTTGCGGTTAAACATTGATGCTCAAAATTCAGTCCATCTCGAAGCGGTTCGGCGGGTTGCTGGCGCTCAACAACGTCGCGCTGGCGGTCAATGAGGGCGAGATTTTTTCCGTCATCGGCCCGAACGGCGCGGGCAAGACGACGCTCTTCAACGTACTGACCGGCGTCTACAAGCCGGACGGCGGGCGGATTATCTTTGCCGGCGCGGACCTGACCGGCCTGTCGCCCGAGCGCGTGGCCGTGCGCGGCGTGGCGCGCACGTTCCAGAACATCCGCCTCTTCGGCGCCATGACGGTCTTTGAAAACCTGCTCGTCGGCCAGCATGCGCACATCCGGTATGCGTATGTCGACGCGCTGCTCCGGACGCCGCGGTTTTTTCGCCAGGAGCGCGCCGCCCGGACCCGCGCCATGGAATTACTGGAGTACATGGGCCTGAAGGACCACGCGTTCGAACTGGCACGGAACCTTGCCTACGGCGACCAGCGCCGCCTGGAAATCGCGCGCGCATTGGCCGTGCAGCCGAAGCTCCTGCTGCTCGACGAACCGGCCGCGGGCATGAACCCGCACGAGACCAACGAACTCAAGGACCTCATTGTCCGGATCCGGAACGAGCGGCACGTCACGATCCTGCTGATCGAACACCACATGCAGGTCGTCATGGCCATCTCCGACCGCATCGCCGTGCTGGACTACGGCAGCAAGATCGAGGAAGGAACGCCGGAGGAGATCCGGAAGTCACCGCAGGTCATCGAAGCATATCTCGGCAAGGGCGCATTGGAGACATTCCATGACTAGGCATCCTCTTCCTGATCTTAATCGTAATCTTAATCTTAATCGTAATCTTCCCCCGCCTCATGCTGCCAACGGCGGCGATGACGGAGGGATTTCGATTACGATTAGGATTACGAGTACGATGAAGATTACGAGGGAGGGGTTGTGACCGATACGGTCCTATTATCCCTCCGAGACGTGCACACCTATTACGGCCATATCCATGCCCTGAAGGGCGTTTCGCTGGAGGTCCACGAGGGCGAGATCGTGACGCTGATCGGCGCCAACGGCGCGGGCAAGAGCACGACGCTCCGGACCATCTCCGGCCTGCTGCGCGCGCGGCAGGGCGGGATTCTTTTCCGCGGCGCCTCGATCGCCGCGCACGCGCCGGATGCCGTCACGCGCCTCGGCATCGGCCACGTGCCCGAGGGGCGCCGGATTTTCCCGCGATTGACCGTCGAGGAGAACCTCGAGATCGGGGGCTATCTGGAGCGCGACCGCCGGGTGATCGCCGACCGCAAGCAGCGCGTCTTCGACCTGTTCCCGCGCGTCGCCGAGCGACGCCGCCAACAGGGCGGCACGTTGTCCGGCGGCGAACAGCAGATGCTCGCCATCGGGAGGGCGCTCATGCAGGAGCCGAAACTGCTCCTCCTGGACGAGCCGACGCTGGGCTTGGCACCGGTGCTGGTCGAGACGATCTTCGAAACCATTCTCCGCCTGAACCGCGCCGGGACGACGATGCTGCTCGTCGAGCAGAACGCGTGGCATGCGCTGCAGATCGCACACCGGGGCTACGTGCTCCAGACCGGCGCAATCGCGCTGAGCGGGACGGCACGCGACCTGTCGGAAGACGCCACGGTGAAACGCTGCTACCTTGGCGCCGAATAGCGCATCCCAAAAGGCCAACGCGCTTTACAGGCGCTACAGACGCCGTATACGGTTGCGCCAGGCGATCACATGTTTGCCCGTTTCAAAACGTTCCTGATCATCCTCGGCATCATCGGCGCGCTGCTGATTGCCGTGTACGAGCTGGCGGCGAGGGCCATCGTACACACGGCGGTGGATAACGAGCGCAAGCTCGCTCAGAATGAACTCCATATGGTGCTGAACGAGCTGGACGACCAGCTCGACCGCCTGCGCGTTTTGACGAAGGAGTGGTCCGCCCGCGATGACGCGCGGCGATACGCGCAGGACCCTGACGACTCCTCCTTCATCCTGCCATTCGAGCCGGGCCGTTTCGACCGGCTCGAAATTGATTTCGCCGCGATCGCCGACTCATCCGGAACCATCCCCATCGGAATGGCCTACTCCGCCGACGAGAGCGGGGGATCCGACTTCCATGCCGCGCTCGGCCACGCCCTTATCCCGGGCGGGGCCCTGCTCCGGCCCGAGCCTACGACCGGCTTGCTGCGGGTCGACGGCGACCTGGCCCTGGTTGCTTCCCACCCCATCGCCGCCGAGGACGGAAAAGCCGGCGAAGCCATCCTGATCATGGGCCGTTTTCTCGGCACCAACCTCACGCACAAGATCGCCAGCATCACACGCCTGGACTTCGCCCTCTATGATCTGGACGACCCCTCTCTCCCGAAGAAACTGAAGAATGTGTCCACGGTTCTCCCGGGACAGCCGTCACACTTCGAGACGCGAAGCGACACCGTCATCGCATTCATGCCGCTGCTGGACCTTGCGGGCAGGCCGGTGAAGATGATCGGCATCCAAATCCCCCGCACGCTGTACACGGAAAGCATCGGCATCCTGCAATATCTCATGGGCTTCCTGATCTCGTTCGCCCTGCTCGCGGGCATCGTGGTCCTGGGCCTTGTCGAGAAAACGGCGTTCCAGCAGCGACGCATCGAGGAAAGCGAGATGCTGTTCCGCACGTTCTTCGAAATAGCTCCTTCGGGCCTGGCCATCCAGGATCCGGAGGGCCGATACCTGCGGGTCAACGCGACGCTGGCGGAGATGCTCGGCTACTCCGCGGATAAAGTGCGCGGGAAAACGTGGAAGGACATCACCCACCCGGACGACGTGGAGTCGACCCAGGCCCGCATGCGGGAGATGACCGCCTGCGTGCTCGATTCCGTGACATTCATCAAGCGGTATATCCGTAGAGACGGCAACGCGCTGTGGTGCCAGGTGTCCGTGGCCGCGCTCCGGAAGCCGACAGGGGCCGTTGATTTTTTCATCGCCACCATGGAGGACATCACGGAGCTGAAGAAGGCGGAGATGCAGGAACAGGCCATGGCCGACCTGCTGCGCGCCGTCGTGGCCGCCGCCGACGAGCTGATCCGCTGCCCGGATGTTGACGCGCTATACCGGCGCGCCGTGGAGCTGGCCCGGCAGAAGCTCGGCATCGAGCGCTGCGGCATCTACATCGAGGAGGGCTGCGAGATACGCGGAACGTACGGGACCGATCTTCAGGGCGAGACAACGGACGAGCGGACCTACCGGGCGCAGCGTGACGCCAGGTGGGCGGCCCGGCTCCGTCCGCCGAAACCGGGCGATCCGTCATGGATGATCGTGCGGGAGCCACTCCGGGAATGGAGCGGCCGGCGCGTGAACTTGATGGAGGATGGCTGGACCGCCATCACGCCGATCCATTCCAGCCACAGCCCCATCGGCGCGTTCTACAACGACACGGCCATCAGCCGCAAGCCGGTCAACACAACGACCCAGGAAGTCATCGCCATCTACGCATCCCTTCTCGGCAACATCATCGACCGCAAGCGCGCGGAGGACGGCCTGCGCCGCATGGGCATGGCGGTCCAGCAGGCGGCGGAATCGATCACGATCACGGACACGCAGGGCACGATCGAGTACATCAACCCCGCGTTCACCCAGATCACCGGCTACACCACCGACGAGGCGATCGGCCGCAACGCACGCATCCTGAAGAGCGGCAAGCAGGACAAGGAATTCTACGAGCGCCTCTGGACCGCGCTGACGCGCGGCGAAGTATGGACCGGCCATTTCACGAACCGGCGCAAGGACGGCACGCTGTACGACGCGTACCAGACCGTCTCGGCCATCCGCGACGCGTCGGGCCGCATCGTGAACTACGTGTCGGTCTCACGCGACGTCACCCGCGAGATGGACCTCGAGGCGCAGTTCATCCAGGCGCAGAAAATGGAAGGCATCGGGCGGCTCGCCGGCGGTATCGCGCACGATTTCAACAACCTGCTCACGGCGATCCTCGGCAACAGCAAGATCATCCGGGAGGGAGCCGGCAAGGACAGCCCGATCCGGGAGGAAGTCGACGAGATCATCCGCGCAGGCGAGCGCGCAGCCAAGCTGACGCGGCAACTCCTCGCCTTTGCCCGCAAACAGCTCGTACACCTGCGACCCATCCGGATCAATGAGATCATCAACGAAATGGGCAAGTTCCTGTCCCGAACGCTGGGCGAGCATATCGAGGTCCGCCTGCAACTGTCCGAAACGCTCGGCAACGTGAACGCCGATCCGGGCCTGATCGAGCAGCTGTTGATCAACCTGGCCGTCAACGCCCGCGACGCGATGCCCAAGGGCGGCGTGCTCGAAGTACGCACAGTCACGGTCGATCTCGACCAGCCGCTGCACCGGACGCGCGGCGAGTTCAAACCGGGACGCCACGTCATGCTGGCGGTCCGCGATACCGGGTCCGGCATGACGGACGACGTGGCGCAGCACGTGTTCGAACCGTTCTTCACGACCAAGGAGGTCGGCAAGGGCACCGGGCTCGGCCTGGCGACGGTCTACGGGATTGTCGAGCAGTGCAAGGGACACATTGAATTCAGTACAAAAGTCGGCGCGGGCACGGAGTTCAGGATTTTCCTTCCCCAGGTCGCCGAAGGCGAGATTGCCGGCGCCGACGCCCCATCAGCGCCCATGGCGCGGGAGGGCGAGACGATCCTCCTGGTCGAGGACGAGGACCCGGTCCGCAACCTGACCGTGCGCATCCTCGAATCGCTGGGCTACAAGGTCATTGCGGCGCGGCACGGACGCGAGGCGCTCGAAATCTACCAGCACATGGGCGACAAGATCGACCTCGTCGTGACGGACGTGGTCATGCCGCAAATGGGCGGGCCGGACCTGGTCGCCAACCTGCGCCGCTTTTCCAGTTTCCACGCGGCGCTCTACACGTCGGGGTTCACGGCGGGCACGCTGCTGGACCACGGGCTCATGGACCAGGAATGGATGCTGCTGCTCAAACCCTACACGCGCGAGGAACTGGCCGTGCGGGTCCGGGAAACGCTCGACAAATTCCCGCGGCGGCCGGTGTAGTTTCGGAGGCGGGCACGGGATTTGTATTCAGATGTAGCCGTCGCACGAAGGGCGACGCACACATGGCTCTTCACGGCGCGCCCCTTCGTGGCGCGGCTACAGACGAAGAGGCCTCGGATCAAAACCTGTCACTACCCGCGAGCGGTCTTCCTGGGGTAACCTAATCGCTCGGGCTTCGGATCGGTATTCGGCAAGGACATGAGGGTAAAGCCAGAACAGCTGCAAATCATCCCCTGGGAGATGGATCCCGCGTCCCTCCGCTTTACGAGCGTTGGGCCCGAGGCCATTGAACTGCTGGGCTACCCGGAATCCGCGTGGAGCGATCCGACGTTCTGGATGGACCACCTCCACCCCGCCGACCGCGACGCGACCGTCGCGGAGTTCCTCGCCAACGCCAGGCCGGAGAGCAGCTTCCAGCTCGCTTTCCGCATGATCGGCGCACAGGGGCAGATCATCTGGCTCCAGAACGTCATCCACATCGGGCGCGGCAGCGGCGACCAGGCCGTCGCGCGAGGCTTCATGATCGATGTAACGAAGCGACACGAGGCGGATAACGCGCGAGCCTGGCACCTGCAGGAAGACCAGACCATGATCGACTCCATTCCGGCGATGATCTGGTACAAGGACACCGAGAACCGGATCCTGCGCGCAAACCGCGCGGCGGCTGAATCGGTCGGCATGACGGTCCAGGAGCTTGAAGGACGGTCCACGTACGATCTCTGTCCCGACGAGGCGGCGAAATACCACGAGGACGACCTCGACGTCATTCGCTCCGGAAAGCCACGCTGCGGCATCATCGAGCAGCTCCAGCGAGCCGACGGCGAGAAAATCTGGATGCGCACGGACAAGGTTCCCTACCGGGACGAGCACGGCAACATCATCGGCGTGATCGCCTTCGCGGTGGATATCACGAGCCTGAAGCAGGCCGAGGAGGAGCTGCGTTTCGTGCTCTCCGGCGCGCGTTGCCTGCTATGGCACGCGATGGTCGACGACGTACTCGGACACCACGCCTGGCATTTCCACATCTCCAACGAGGAGGCGGCCCAGCAGTTTCTCCCGCTCAAGTGCGCTTCGGGCGAGACCTACACGGACGCGTGGATGCGGAGCAGATTCCCCGTGGATGTCCTGCAGATGGATACGAACAGCAGCAATGCGTTCCGGGGCGGGAAGTACCGCTACAGCCAGGAATTCCGCTGCGTCAACGCCGACGGCGAAGTGCGCTGGCTGTACGAGGACGTCCACGTTCGGCGGATCGCGCCGCTGCGGTGGATGGTGGTCGGCGTGTGCACGGACGTGACCGAGAACACCGTCACGATGGAGGCGCTCAAGGCCAGCGAGGAGCGCTACCGCAAATTCTTCGAGGAGGACATCACGGGCGACTACATTTGCAAGCCCGACGGCCGCATCCTGGCCTGCAACACAGCGTTCGCGCGCATTTTCGGATTCACCTCCGTCGTCGATGCGATCAACTACGGCATGCAGCCGCTGTTCCCGGGTGCCGAGGCTTTCCGGCAGTTCATCGACCGCGTGCAGCGGCAGAGGAAACTCGAGTACTTCGAACAGGAGCTCCGCCGCCACGACAGCCAGGTCGTGTACGTGGTCGAGAATGCCATCGGCTACTTCGACGAGCAGGGCGCGCTGACCGAGATCAAGGGCTACATCTTCGATAACACCCGGCTGAAGCTATTGGAATCGCAGATGATCGAGGCGCAGAAGATGGACGCCATCGGGCGCCTGGCGGGCGGCATCGCCCACGATTTCAACAACCTGCTCACCTCCATCCTGGGGTTCGGCCAGTTGATCGCGGACCGCTCCGGCGAGGATGATGCCTCGCGCAAGGACGCCGAGCACATTGTCCAGGCCGGCGAGCGCGCGGCGAACCTGACGCGGCAACTGCTCGCCCTCGGTCGGAAGCAGTTGCTGCAGCCGCGCGCGATCAACCTCAACGCCATTCTCTCGGGCATGGAGCAGATCCTCCGCCGCACGCTGGGCGAGACGATCGATCTCGTCACCGAGTTCAGCCCGGACATCGGCAGCATCGAGGTCGACGAGGGACAGATCGACCAGGTCATCATGAACCTGACGCTCAACGCGCGCGACGCCATGCCGTCGGGCGGACGGGTGACGCTACGGACAGCCCGCGTAACGCTCGATGCGGCCTACTGCGCCGATCACGTCGGCATCCTCCCGGGCGAATACGTGCTGATGGCGATCCAGGACACTGGTACGGGCATTTCCGAAGACGTGCGCATGCACATCTTCGAGCCGTTCTTCACCACGAAGGCGAAGAACAAGGGCACGGGCCTTGGGCTTTCCACCGTCTACGGCATCATCCGCCAGTCGCACGGCCACATCGAGTTCGACACCGAGGTCGGCCAGGGCACGGAATTCCGCGTCTACCTCCCCATGTCCGGGGCGCCGGCGGAACCGCCGCGAAAAAAACCGGCAAACACATCGCCGAAGGGCAACGAGACCATCCTCGTCGTGGAGGACGAGGACATGGTGCGCAGCCTCGCCGTTCGCATGCTCTCATCGCTCAACTACAAGGTGCTTGAGGCGCGGAACGGCAGGGAGGCGCTGGACGTCTGCGCGGGGTACAAGGAGCATATCGACCTGGTGCTGTCCGATGTCGTCATGCCGCACATGAGCGGCCCCCAGTTCGTCGAGCGGCTCCGCGAGATGCGGCGGGATTTCAAGGTGCTCTACACGTCCGGCTTCAACGAGGAACAGCTTTTCGAACAGGGCGCCAAGGACCGCTCGCTTCAGCTCCTGCCCAAACCCTACACGCGCGAGGCGCTCGCCCAGCGTGTGCGACAGGTCATTGATGGAATCCTGACGGCATGACCGTCGGAAAGGCCCTGCGGCCGCGCCTTGTGCTACGCCGAGGCAGGCTTCGTCCCTCGCGGCGCTCGGGTTCCTTCTGGCTTGCCCGGGCGTCTTGTCACGGCGAAGCGAGACGCGAAGCCGGAAGTTCCGAGCGCGACGGGAAAGCCCGGCTTCGTCGCCGACGACGGCAACTTCGCCGAGGCAGGCTTCGTCCCTCGCGGCGCTCGGGACGAAGCCTGGAGCGGAGGAGAGTCGAACTCCCGACCCCCACGTTGCGAACGTGGTGCTCTACCAACTGAGCTACCGCCCCTTCGACAAACGTGGGCTATATACACATCCCCCGAGGCCTGGGCAAGGAGATTGAATCCCCGGTGCCGGGCCTGGGCGCATGGCAGTTCTGCGGGGGTCTTTTCCGTGGAGGCCGGTGAGGCACGGCTACAGGCGGTTCTGATTCCTGTTCGAGCGACGGGCGAAGGCGCTCGGAGGCGGTTTGGCCCTTGTGGTTGGCGTTTGGCTGAAAA
>JAZDKY010000012.1:0-68465 GCA_043802525.1 bacterium | reverse complement strand
GGTACCAGTCCTCCATCTTTTCCCGGCGGACCGCATCCGCGCCGTCGTCCTGGCCGGGAACATAATCGTCAAACGTCTCGTAGTACTGAAACAGGACCGACGACGCTCGCTTGACCGCGTCTTGTTGGTAGTCCCAGAGCTGCTTCGACGGCGAGAAACGCGCGAGGTCGAAGGTGTTCCAGTTCGGCGGCAGCGACTCATAGGGAATCGTTGTCGCCAGATGCTCGAGCGATTTCAGGGGCATGACAGCCTCACTCGGTTCCGAGGTAGGGCGTGCTCGCCGAGCGCGCCGCGGCGGTCGCGGAGCGATCGCCCGACCAAAAACCTGATACGGCGAATGATCACACCACCGGCCCCCAGAAGATCAGCGGTTTGATCAATCGCCAGTCGGGTTTGGCCAGGCTCTGCTTCGAGCCATCGGCAAATTCCACCTCGTCCGCCGTGATCCTCTTGATCCACTTGCCCGTCACGCAGGACAGCGTTTCCGCCAGGTCAATGTCCGGATAGAGCCGGTCCAGATGGACATTTACCTCGTCCTTCTCGTAATCCAGCTCCAACGCTTCCGCCATTTTCAAGTCGCGGAAGAAGACGTACTGGCTGTACGGGTCCGTCTTCGTATTGCGGAACAGATCGCCCTCGTCCTCCGAATAGACCGCGTGGGCAACCGCGTCTTCGTATTGTTCCAGGCGACAATACTTGAAAAAGAGACTCGCGCCGTTTGCCGCCCTGGCTCTCCCTTTATCCCACTGATCTGACCACGCCAGCTTCTTGAAGCGCGGTAGAATGATCGTCTCGACATAGTCGGCGGCCTCAACAAACAGAAACCGCCGCCCGCCGTTATTGCGAATCAATGAAATCACCGCCTCGCCGGTCGTGCCGCTGCCCAGAAAGAAATCGCCCACAATTTGCCCCGGCGCCGTGATGTATTTGATGAGGCGCGCGATGACTTCGGGGTCTTTGGGATTCTTGAAAATGTCTTCGCCCATGACATCACGCAGATTCAGCACCGCCGGCTGCTGGCTCCGATAGAAAACGCTGGGCATCACCTGAACGCTTACTTCTTCATCATCATCTCCCGACACGATGCGCTGCTGATTGGCATCCGGGTCAAAGTCAGTGGAAACAAAGTTCAAGTAGCGCTTCAACATTGGCGGTTCGGTCTCGTTTTCCCTGAACTCTATGAACCCGTGTTCGTCGTACAGATCGAATTTTCCCTTTGTCGCGAACCGCCAACCGCCATCCGGCACCTTGCACTTCTTTTTCGTGCGGTGATGAATGACGTCATATTCCGGCCCGTTCCCGCCTGGCCAAGAAATGTTATCGTCGCGCCAGACACCATTCGAATCGACACGATTGTAGCGACGGTATTTCAGCGAAATGTGCCCCTTCGGGAGACCCTCATAGAACTCGCGCAGGCCGTCTTGAATCTTGCCAAACGTCCTGCCGTGAATTGCTTCGAGTCGGCGGTATTCCGCCAAGATCTCCCGCGCGCCTGGTTTTTCTTCACGCCAGATCGTCTTGCGCCGATCCAATTCGGCCTTCGATTTGGCATAGACAAGAATGTAGTCGTGGCCGACAGAAAAATACTTGGCGTCATTTTTTCGCCCCTTTTCCCAGACGAGTTCGGCCAGGCAGTTGTCGTCTCCAAACGTGCGGTCAGCCACTTGTTTGAGCGACGCAAACTCTTCACGCCCGATACTGGACAGCATGACACCATCAAGCGACATGGCATCGCGGCCCAGTTGCAGCCGGTCAAGGATCATGCTGAGCCAGCTTGAACGCTGAAAAGAGTCCATGTAGGCGAACTCGTCTTCACCGGTGTTGTAGGGAGGATCGATGTAGAAGAGTTTGACACGCCCTCGATACTTCTCCCGCAAGGTGTTCAGCGCCTGGTAGTTCTCGCTCTTGATCAGCCGACCATCGAGGGCCTCATCGAGATTGTCGAAGAGGCCCAGCAGTCGCAGTTCCAGCGCTTTGAAGTACTTCGTATCGATCGGCAGTGATCGCCACGGATCGACTAGCTTGCGATCCTTGCCTTTGCCCGTCAGTACGGCCTTCGGATCGAAGTCCTTGTCCACAATGCCCAGCTCAAGCCATTCGGCGACCTGGTCTTTCATCCCGGCGTGTTTCACAACGTCGGCCAATAGATCGAGCCCACCTTCCTGCGCGGCCACGCGATCGAGCGTGATGACGTAGTGCGAGCCGCGCACGAATTTGGGCTTGTTCCATATCCGGACCAGCTCGTCCTCGAACTGGGCAATAAAATCCACGATCTTGAACGCGATCGTCTTGAGCGCCTGGAGTTGGCGTATGCGTGGCGCGGTCCAATTCGTCTCGTCCTTGAAGACATACTGGTACATCCACAAATCAAACTGCTCGCGAAGAAAACCGCGGGCGTCTTTGTTGATGAAATAGTCCACCTCGCTCTGACGACCGAAGACCTTGAGCGCTTTGTCGAGGACCGCCTCCCTGACCGGGTGCTCCGCCTTCTTGAGCGCCTTGAGTATGTCCTCGGTCTTGGTTATCCGGCCGCGCTCCGAATAGGTCACGTCCAGCCGGATGGCCCCGTCTTTTTCGACCTTGTCGAAGGTGAAGATCAGTTCGCGCTTTTCGTTGGCTTTCTTGTGTTCCAGCCCGGTGCAGTCGAAGAAGAACGTCTGGCCGTCCAAGTCGACCTTGAGATCGCGAAAGAGGCGGTCCGTCTTCACGTAGTAGAGCATGTGCGTCTTCCAGAAGAGGACGACGTCCTGCTCGTCGGTGTAGACCTTCTCGTACACGCTCATGTGCTGGGGCGTGTACGCAAAGCAGATGGAACCGGATCGGCTGAAATACCGGCTGAAAAAGGAGTGCAGTTTATCGAATAACTCTTCGCGAAATTCGGGGAAGTCTTTAAGCGCGGCGGCAATGTCCGTGATCAATGCCGGTTCAACGATCTTCTCGAAATACGCGGCCTTGATGCGCATCAAGTTGATGTACCCGGACTGACCATCGACTTTTGCCCCAACAAAAAGGTCGCTCAAGGCGCCAAGAAACCGGCGTTCCTTCGGACCCGCAAAATCAGGATTCTTCTTCATGAGTCGGTTTCTTTCGTACGGTGTAGGTAGCGCCGGGTTCCGCCGCCAAAAGATGGGAATGTGATGACGCGGACGACGGGAACACCCCGGGCAGGGGTGGTTGATAGCGTTCCCCAAAATAATCCCGGACACGCTGGAGAAACCATTCCTTCAGGTTCGTTCCGTCTGCAGCCAATGCCGAATGCAATTCCCGCTTCAAGGCGGGATCCATCTCGATAACCAACCTGCCTGACGGGCCGCGAGCCATAGGCGTGTTATGTGACATATATCACATAACATGTCAACTACTTCATGGAGGAGAAATTGAGGGGGTATCCGGTAGGTGGCCCGAATACTCATGCCGTCGCAGAAGCATCGCACGATTCAAGAGCGTTTCTCTCTCCGCAGTTACGTCATCTTGGTTTAGAGATATTCGTTGGGCAACCATTCTTATTGGCAACTTGATATAATCGGCTTTACACTGCATCACACAGTGGATAGATTGCATCAATGTACGCAGGCATTGTAGCAACTTGGTGGCTAATTATATGACTATGACGCAAATTGATTGGGACCGATTACGCGCAGAAGCTGGCAAGGTTTTCAACCCTTCGGGGCCGATTGACGAGAAAGATCTTTTTGCTGGCAGGAAACAACAGGTTGGGAAAGTTATCGACGTTATCAACCAGCGTGGACAACACGGAATTATCTACGGAGAGCGCGGCGTAGGCAAAACATCCCTGGCAAACGTCCTTGCGCCGTGGCTCGAATCGCTGGGGGATTTCGTGCTGGCTCCGCGAGTCAACTGCGATGGTACTGACAATTTCGCCACAATGTGGCGCAAGATGTTTGCTGAAATACAAATCACCCGGAGCGTCCGCGCACCCGGCTTTTCAGGGAAAGACGAACCACAGACAACAACCCTTGCCGACCAATTGGATGACAAAACAATTACTCCCGATGATATACGAAAAACGCTACTGCCTTATGCCAAAGGATCGGCGTTGGTCCTGATCTTTGATGAGTTCGACAAGTTGACGAAAAAGAATGTCCAAAGCTTATTCGCGGATACCATTAAGTGCCTATCCGATCACTCCGTTCCTTCCACGATCATCTTGCTCGGAGTCGCAGATTCCATTGACCAGCTCATAGCCGAGCATGAATCCGTTGGTCGCGCCCTTGTTCAAATTCATATGCGCCGTATGAGCAAGGAAGAACTTGAGGAAATTGTAAATAAGGGTATTGGGCGTCTTGGAATGACGATTGAACCAGTGGCGTTGAATCACATTACCCTGCTATCCCAAGGGCTGCCGCACTATACCCATCTACTGGGGCTGCATGCTTCAAGGGAGGCTATTGAGCAACACCAACTGGATATTCAAATGGCGCATATCGAATCGGCACTCAAGAAGGCCGTCGAAGAGGCACAGCAGTCGATACATGGTGGCTATCACAAGGCCACAACCAGCGCACGGAAAGATAATCTATATTCTGCGGTTCTTCTGGCGTGTGCTTTGGCCGATACGGATGATTTTGGATATTTTGCCGCGGCCGACATAAGAGAACCACTCAATCGAATCACTGGCGGAGAGTACGACATCCCGAGCTTCTCTCAGCATCTTAGGAATTTCTGCGATGACTCTCGGGGTCCTATTCTACACAGAGCGGGTGTAAAACATCGTTTCCGATTCCGTTTCAAAAATCCACTTATGCAGCCATTTGTGATTATGCGCGGGATGTCCGATAGCAGGATTACGGCAAGCGCCCTCGAAAAGAAGACTACTCATTGAGTCTTTGAGCGTGTCCATCTGGCTTTCGATGATCGCAACTCCCTTGCGTTCTCTTTTCGACAGGCTTTCGGCGCGCTTCTTGCCGCCTTTGTTGGCGCAGCCTGTCCGGCAAGCCTGTTGAACCACCGCCTTTCCGACTTTTTCTGCTTACGCGGCGGGCATGCGAACAATTTCACCCCGCAATGCTTGGATGTATGGCGGGATTCATTCGTTACGCGGGATGCTGAAGATCGTGGAAAGGCTTGAGATCAAAATACATCAAGCGAGTGTCAACTTTTTCGTCACCCTCACGTAGAAATGCAAAACCGTTCTTCATGTAGAAATTCAATGAGCGCGTATTGTTGTATGCGTCAACCGTGATGAATCGGCATCCCGTTCGATTGTTTGTGATGAATGTGACCTTTAGGTGGTCCAGAATTTGAGTTCCGAGCCCGCTACTCTGGTAGTCACGGCACACGCCCAATCGACCCAGCTTTACAGATGGGTAGTAACGGCGTTGTTTCTTCTTCGGGATAGCTGACTCAAGCAATTTCCATATTGAGGGTTTCGGTCCAGGATCGCAGGTCAACTTGTCGTTCGCCACGCTGTAAAAGGCGACGGTGCGGCCATCGTGACGGAAAAGATATGTGACGGCCATCAGTTCGCGCAGATATGTCTTGGAATCCGTCGCCAAGAACTCGTTGAGATCGGTGTCGCCACAATCGAACGCACCAGTATCGGCGTCTTGAACGAGCCGAACTCTTTCAAGGGCTTCGAGAGGAAGATTAGCACTGGCCATGCGGGCGGTCGGGTTGGTGTCCGTGCTGATGGCCGCGAGCCTTTTCCACGCGGTCATAGACGGCCTTGGCACGGTCATAATCCTGACGATGATCCCGTTGCGAATTCGCTTGGACCGCCTTCATGAATTGCTGCGCCTCTTTACCGTGGAGAACTGGCGTTTCTTTGATTGGCTTCGCCATAGGTGGACTTTAGGAAATACTGATACAGGCGCATCCCGCCCTTGTCAACAGATTGACTGGGATCGGTTTCGCACAATTGATAAATGCCCAGATGTAAAGCGGAACGCGGTAGTACAATCTTAGACTGGCCCACTACTTGGCCTTAGCGGCACAGTAACTTCCGGATTTTAACCGCAGAGGACGCGGAGGGTCGCGGAGGTTTCTGACGACCAAACAAAACCTCTGCGTACCTCAGCGCCCTCTGCGGTGAATTCTTACCCCAGCCAATTCGTGTGGAAGAATTGGCCCCGGGGCTTGTCGATGCGCTCGTAGGTGTGCGCGCCGAAGAAGTCGCGCTGGGCCTGTAGCAGGTTCGCGGGGAGGGTCTCGGACCGGTAGCTGTCGTAGTACGCCAGCGCGGACGCGAAGACCGGCGCGGGGATGCCAAGCTTCGCCGACTGCATGACGACTTTGCGCAGACTCATCTGGCCCTTGGACACGATCTTCCGGAAATACGGGTCCAGCAGCAGGTTCGCCGGCGCGTTCCTGCGGTCGAAGGCTTCCTTGATCTTCTGAAGGAACGCCGCGCGGATGATGCAGCCGCCGCGCCAGAGCATCGCGATATTGCCGAAGTGCAGGTTCCATTTGTACTCGTCCGATGCCGCGCGCATCAGCGCGAAGCCCTGTGCGTAGGAACAGATCTTGGCGACGTACAACGCCTGCCGCATGTTCTCGATGAATGCGGAGCGGTCGCCCTTGAAGGCGGCCTTTGGGCCGCGCAGTTTCTGTGAAGCGATGACGCGCTGGTCCTTCATCGAGGACATGATGCGCGCGAAGACAGCCTCGGTGATCATCGTGACCGGCACGCCGAGGTCCAGGGCGACTTCGCTGGTCCACTTGCCCGTGCCTTTCTGGCCCGCGGTGTCGAGAATGACGTCGACCATCGGCTTCCCGGTCTCGGGATCGGTGCGGGTGAATATCTTGGACGTGATTTCGATCAGGTACGAATCGAGTTCGCCCTGGTTCCAGATGGCGAAAACATCGTGGAGTTCCTGCGCCTCCATGCCGAGGCCCTTCTTCAGCAGCCAGTAGGCCTCACA
This sequence comes from bacterium, assembly GCA_043802525.1. Taxonomy (GTDB): domain Bacteria; phylum Verrucomicrobiota; class Kiritimatiellia; order CAIVKH01; family CAIVKH01; genus JAZDKY01. The sequence goes on along the minus strand of JAZDKY010000012.1, from coordinate 61,584 downwards.
GATGAGCTGCATATCGCCGTACTCGATGCCGTTGTGGACCATCTTCACGAAATGGCCCGCGCCGTCCGGGCCGACCCAGTCGCAGCACGGGGTGTTGTCGACCTTCGCGGCGATGTCCTTGAACATCTTTTCGACGTGGGGCCAGGCCTTCTCCGAGCCGCCCGGCATGATGCTGGGTCCGCGGAGCGCGCCCTCTTCGCCGCCGGACACGCCTGCGCCGATGTAGTGTAAGCCCTTCGCCTCCAGCGCCTTCGCGCGGCGCACGGTATCGAGGAAATAGGAATTTCCACCGTCGATAATGATATCGCCCGGCTCGAGCAGTGGGACGAGCTGGTCGATCAACTGGTCAACCGCCTCGCCGGCCTTGACCATCATCATAAGCCGCCGTGGCGTCTTGAGCGTGGCAATGAGGTTTTGGAGCGACTTGGTCCCGAGGATGGACTTGTCCTTGGCGCGGCCCTTCATGAAGTCATCGACCTTGGAGGTCGTGCGGTTGTACACGGCGACGGTGAAGCCGTGGTTGGCCATGTTCAGTGCGAGGTTTTCGCCCATCACAGCCAGTCCGATCAACCCGATATCCGCTTGCGACATGGTTCGTTCCTTAATTGGGGTCATAGCGGTAGCAGCAAACGGGGGATGTGACAAGTGTAGCCACGCTTCTACGAAGCGTGCCGCATACAAGCCATTGCGCGGCTCGCCCTTCGTCATTGCTCAGGGCAGGCAGAGCCGCGGCTACACCGGCCGGAGTTCGGGGGAACGTGGGGAAACGTATACGCTCTGACGCTCTTCGCTCCCGACGCTCCACGGAAAGGGTCCGCTACCGCGCCCTCATCGTGTAGCGTATGATGTCGTTCAGGTCATACGTGGCGCTGCCCACCTGTTTGCCTTGGCGGTCGAAGACACGGACGTCCGGGATGGAGTGCAAGTCGTACTGTTTGGCGACCTCGGAGTCCCACCTCACGATGTCCACCTTGCGAAGGAAAATGTCGGCATCCTCCTTCGCCAGCGCCTCGAGGTGCGGCGACATCGCTCGGCACGGGGCGCACCAGTCGGCATAGAAATCGACGATGGTGACTTTCCCGGGCACGATAACATTCCTGAGGTCGATCCTCCTGCCTCCCTGCGCGATGACCTTGATCTTCGGCCCGATCTCCGCCGCAGCGCGTTTCTGTTTCTCGATCGCCTTCTTCTGCGCCGGCGTGACCCAGCGACCGTCGACCTGCACGAGACCCTTCGCGGTCTGGTCCACGTAGACTGCGATGCTGCCGTCCATGGAGACGACCTTCCCGTTCTTGATCTCCACGACACCACCGCCGTAGTAAAAGAACTCGCTCCCGCCCCGTTTGCCGGTGCCGGCCGGTTTGCCCAGTTCTGCGAGGGCTTCCTCCTTGGTGCTGCCGATGCCGAGACCCCACGCCGACACCGCGCTCAGCGCCACTGCGGAGAGCACCAGCCGGATGGATAACGTTTTCATACGTTTCACCATACGTTGCTCAGGTTCCCGTGTTCAGTGTTCCGTTTCTCGGCCGTGACGAGTTCTGAGTCTCCACGGTAGCCGCCCCGATCCGATCGGGGCGCATTCGCGGCGACAGACCTGACCGCACTGAAAACTTGCAGTCCTTTCCACCGCCCCCTAAAGTGCCCATCAGGCTCATGAAACCCTTCGAACTGCCCGGCTACGAGATCAAGGACAAACTTGGTGAAGGCGGCATGGCCACCGTGTGGCGCGCACGCCAGATCTCTCTCGACCGCCCGGTCGCTATCAAGGTCCTCTCGAAACAGTCGATCCCGGACGCCGATGCGATGGTCCGGTTTCGCCAGGAGGCACAGTCGGCCGCGAGGATCAACCACCAGAGCATCGTCCAGGTCTACGATGCGGGCGAGAAGGACGGCCTTCCCTATTTCGTTATGGAGTACATCGAAGGCTGCTCCGTCGGCGACCTGCTCGAACGCAAGGGAAAGCTTTCTGAGAAGAACACTCTCCTGATTGCGGAAGGCGTCGCGCTGGGCCTTGGCTATGCCTGGGAAAAGGCGGCGATGATCCATTGCGACGTGAAGCCCGACAACATCATGGTCGAGCGCGACGGCTCGGTGAAGGTCGCCGACCTTGGCCTCGCGCGGCTCGTCAGCCCGCACGCCGCGGCCGACCACAGCGGGCTCATTATCGGCACGCCAAACTACACCTCGCCCGAACAGGCCGAGGGCGTGCCGGACCTCGATTGCCGGTCCGACATCTATTCGCTCGGCGCGATGCTCTACCACATGGTGACCGGCGTCCTGCCGTTTGCCGGCAGCGTGGGCAGCACCGCGATGGACAAACACGTCTCGGACCATCTGCCCGATCCGCTCGATCTTAATCCCGAGATCTCGCAGGGCCTCGCGTGGCTGATTGAGAAAATGATGATCAAGGACCGCGCGCTCCGGCCCCAGACATGGGTCAGCATCCTCTATGACATGAAAGAGGTCCGGAATGGCGGGTTTCCCACGAATTTGCCCGGGGCCGACCAGAGCACGGTGCTCCGTAGCGAAAAGCGCCTTGTCGCAGCATCGCCTCACGAGGTCCACACGGCGGGCCGGAACACATCTGATACGTCGACCAGCATCCGGCGTAAGATCGTCATCCCGCGCGATGAATTCGAACAGGTCCGCGCCTCGTCGCAACATCGCGCCTTTGACAAGGATCGGGCCCTCGCCGCGCTCCTGGTGCTGGGGCTGCTCGCATTCGGCGCATACCAGGGCGTCCTCTGGTTCGCGCAGCGCCACCAGAATCCCGGCCCGCAAGCGCGACAGAACCCCGACCTGCCGCCGCGGTCCGCTTTCGCGTTGGCCAGCACACTGTTGGTCAGCTCGGTGATAGCAGCACCCGTACCGGAGGCTGTCAACGACATGGAGGCCATGGATTGGGAGGCGGACACCTCCATAGTCGAAATCGCGAAGGCAGCGGAGCCCGAAGCGCCCGAACCCGAACCGGTGCCCTCGCCGGCCGCTGCGCGGAAGTCCACAGCCATCAAGGCGCCCGAGCCCGAACGGATGCCCCCGCCGGCCACCACGCAAGAGTTCCAGATCGTCACGTGGGACAACCCGGCCTTCGTGGAAGGCGCGCGCCTGTTCAATTCCGCGCTGGCCGCGTACGACGGCTACCGCAAGGACCGGAGCACGCACAGTGCGCTGAAACAGGCAGAGACGGATTGCCGCCGCGCACTCAACCTCTTCAATTCATGCAAGGCCCTCGCCCCCGAAAAGGTCAACATCCAGAGCCTGATCGCCCAGTGCTACCAAATGCTCGCCGACATCCGGCACTCGCTGCTGCTCGACACCGCATCGGGGCCTTCTGAGACGGCAAAACCGTTCATGCCGGCACCGGAGGTCGTGCGCTCGAATGTCGCTCCCGCCGCACCGGCTACTGCGCCCAAGGAGCTCAACTGGCCGACCGTATCGTTGTCGCCGTTATGGAATACCAAGCTTTCGGGCTCGGATCTTTTTCGGAACGAGATGTACGAATTGCTCTCGCCGCACGGAAAGGCCGAGGTCGTCCTTGCAGGCGACCCGTCAACGGTTCTTTTCGGGGAAATCACCTTCCTGATGCCAGCCAAGGATGCGGGCAAGCTGCTCAACAAGACACTGTCACTCCCCCGGGTGATCGACTGCCCTGGTTTTCCATCGCGCAGTTTTTCGTACTACACGATCGATGGAATCTTCGAGGGCGGCTTCAACAAGTTCCTCCTCATCGTTGACACGGCAGATCGCGTGGTCGGCGTGCAACTCGTCAATGATCGTCCCGAAAAGCTCTGGCTTGACCCGATGGTATTCACCGATTCGTGGCACTCGCACAACTTCGTCGAGGCGCGCGCGAAGGGGAACAAGAAGTGGAAGATCGCCTACCGCGTCCTCTTCCGGGAAAAGATCATGATTATCGACAGCGAACTCATCACCTATGACGAAAAAGCCATGGGCCAGCTCGGCAAACCGAAGGAACAGGTTTCGCTCATCCTGCCCCACCAGATTGTGAACCTGATCCTGTATCGGATTGAGAAGGGGAGATGAGGCGGGATGACGGACGACGGAAGACAGACGACGGAGAAAAGTGGTTGTCGCTGTCTTGCCTTGGCCTGCCTTGCGCTGGTCTCTTCTTCAACTACATCATTCGCAGACACTTCCGCCGACGGATCAACCTTGGAACGCATCACCGGCGAATTTACTGCGGTCGTGAAGGCATCGGGCCTTGACGCCCCGGCGGGCATGGCCCTGCACCCCGAGACCCGGGAACTGTACCTCGCCGAGAAGAAACAGGTGTCCGTGATTCGAGAAGGGCGCGCCGTGCCGGTCATCGCATCGTCCTGGCGCGTGGTCCGCGACATGGACGCCTGGCTGGTGACCGACGAACATCCGCTCAGTTACTGGGTCAACAACACGCTGCAGCGCCCCAAGGCACTCGCCTTCGCAAGCGACGGACGGCTGTTTGTGACCGAGAATGTGCCCGCAGGCCGCGTCATGGAATTCACGCCCGACATCGTGGGCGCCTATGTCACCGCGCGCATCATCGGTGTTCCGTGGCTGCAGTACAACTACACGTGGAAAAGCATCGCCGTGGCGAGCGACGGCTTCCTGATCCTGTCCGGCATTACCGAGGAATCGCCGGGATCGCCACCGTATGGCAGCGTCGTCATGCGCGATGCCGACGAGGAATGGTGGGCCGTGGACTACGGGCCGTTCGCCCGGTTCACATCGCTCGGCCTGTCCCGCGACAATGACATCGCCGTCGTCGCGGACGAGACGACGGACACCGTGGTCTGGTGGGACACAATCCGGCACCTGGCCATCGATTCGGCGCCCGGCAAGACTGACAATGTGAAAGGCGTGGGCGTGTTTCCCGACGGTTCGATCGCTACCCTCGAAGAACCTGCAACCAGGCCTGGCGAGCCGCGGACCGCGAGGCTGGTGCGGATCGATCCGCAGACCGGCCAGTCGCGTATCGTTGCGCAAGGGTTCGGCGAAGTCAGTTCCATGATCGTCGCACCGGACAACGGCCATGTCTACCTGACCGAACAGGGAGACGGGCTCCTCATCGAGTTGCAGCCCAAGGTCGCCTTCCTGACCAACAACTACCTGCTGCAGCGGTCCGTCAGCGCGTTCGAAGCCAGGGGCGGGCTCGCGCCCCGTTCATGGCCGCCGTATCTGCAGAACTTTGTTCGCAAGCTCGGTGTCGAGCCCGCCTCAGAGCGCGAGGCTGCGAAAAAGATCAAGGCCCGGAACGCGGTGCGCGCCGAGAAGGAAGCGAACGCCGAAACGAAGACCGGGGAGAACGTCGCCGTTCAACCCGTCCTTACGCCGCAGTCGTTCGGGATGAAGGTTCCGTTCATCGCCGGCATGGTCAAGTCCGACCCTTCCGCCATCGATGCGAGCACAGCCGACCCGATCCGGCAGGTCGATTTCATCGTGTTTTTCCCCGCCAACTCGCTGAAAAAGGGCGACTTCAGCACGCCCAGCCTGAGTCTCTTCACCGCGCGCCACCAGAGCGGTCGCGAGCACCGTTCGGTCAAGCTCGCCGGCCTCGGCAAGACGGAGATGAACACGGACGGTTCGTGGACCAAGGCGACCGAGAAGACAACACTGTTTATTCCCATGGCTACCTGCGCCGCCACCCCGACGGAGGACGGTGTGGAAGTCAGCATCTGCTTCCTCGGCCTCGATATCATGGACGACTACTATATGCAGTTCCGTCTGGGCAAGGCCGCCGAGGGCCGGCTCATCGTCAACGGCCAGCAACAGACCATAACCAAGTACAACATGACCCTGACGGAAATGGACGAGGAAACCGGCACGGAAGTTCCCACCGTCGTCATGGCCGGGTTCAACCGTCGCAAGGCCGAGCCGTTTAGCTGGCTGAAAATCGGGGTCATGCCGCAGGAGTATTTCCTGCAGCTCGAGGACAGGCCCCCATGGAAGTCGCGCTGGATGTCCGAAGTCACCCCCGAAATCAACGTCATGCTGCAGAAGAAGGAGGCCGACCTCCGCGCCTCTCTCCGCAGGACCATGCAGGAAGAAATCTCCGCCGGCGCCGCGGCATCCGATGCCGATACCCCCGCCCGGGACAATCAGACGCCCGCAGCAAGCGGGTCGGAGCAGCGTCCGCAACGCGTCGAAGCCGCCAGGCCTGCCACACCGGCAACCGCCATGACCGATCCCGAATCGGAAGAAGACGCGTACTGGACCAATATGATCCTCACCCGCGCCGCCCAGGTGTGGCTTGGCGAGAATTGAGAAGAGTGTCGAGTGTCGAGTGTCGAGTGTCGAGGGGGGCGTCTTCCCCCGACACGCGACACCCGACACTCCGCTCACTAATGTGTCGCACTTCAAATGAAAATACTCGTCACAGGCGGAACCGGGTTCACGGGCAAGGCGCTGGTCAAGCGGCTGCTCGATGAAGGGCATCACGTCGTGGCGATGGACTACAAGGAGGGCCTGAAAACCCAGGAACTCCGCCAGTGGGGCGCCGAGGTCGTCATCGGCACCGTCACCGACCGGCCGCTCGTCGACAAGGTGATGAAGGGAATCGACGTCGTCCAGCACCTCGCCGCGGCGTTCCGGGAACTCAACGTCCCCGAGAAACACTACTGGAACGTGAACGTCCAGGGCACCCGCAACGTCCTCGAGGCCGCGTTCAACGAAAAGGTGAAGAAGGTCATCTATTGCAGCACCTGCGGCGTGCACGGCAACGTCGACAATCCCCCCGGCGGCGAGGACGCGCCGATCAAACCCGCCGACTACTACCAGAAAACAAAGTACGAGGCCGAGCCGGTCACGACGGAGTTTTTCAAGAAGGGCCTGAAGACGGTCATCATCCGGCCCGCCGCAATCTACGGTCCGGGCGATCCCGAGCGCTTCTTCATGATCTTCAAACGTGTCGCCAGCGGAAAATTCCCCATGTTCGGCAGCGGCCGCACGCTTTACCACCCGCTCTACATAGACAACCTCGTCGACGCGCTCATGCTCGCGATGCAGCCCGGCAGGGGCGACGGGCAGGCCTATCTCATCGCCGACGAGCACTATGTCCCGATCGAGGATCTGATCCGGCGCGTCGGAAAGGCCATGTCGGTCGACGTGAAGATTCCGCACTACCCCGTGTGGCCAGTGATCATCGCGGGCCACCTTTGCGAAACGGTTTGCAAGCCTCTCGGCGTCACCCCGCCGATTTTCCCGCGCCGCGTCGACTGGTACCGCCAGAACCGCGCGTTCAAGATCGATGCGGCCAAGCGCGACCTCGGCTACGAGCCGAAAGTTGGCTTGGATGAAGGGTTGAGGAAGACGTACGAGTGGTATAAGAGCGAGGGTCTTCTGTAGCCGCGGCACGAAGGGCCGCGCGTCCGCGTCGCCCTACGTGCGACGGCTACAGCTCATTACATCCTCATAACACGCCCCCAGCCGCTTCTTAAACTCCCCGAAGTTGTACAACTCGGCCACGAGCCGGCGCCCGCGCTCGCCCATCTGCTCGCGCACATCCTCGTCGCCGATGAGCCGGCCTATGGCGTCCGCGAACACCGTCGCCCTGGGATCCACCATCACGGCCACCGCGTCGCTGAGGATGCGACGGTTGGCCGGATTGTCGGTCGCAACAATGGCGTGTCCGACCTTCAGGTAGTCCAGCAGCTTGAGCGGCGTGTTGATGCCCGCGATGCGCGGAGACAAAAGGATGTCCGCGGCGGCGAGGTGGTTCGGAAGATCGTCGGGCGGGATTTTTCCCACGAAGGTGACGGATGTCTCGATCCGACGCACGCGCAGCCAGTCCTTCCGTTGCGCGATTTCCTCCTCCGTCCCGCCAATGACCACGAACCGCGTGCGCGGATGCCGCGCGAGGACGTCGATCATGCTGTCGAACATCAGGTCGATGCCCTGGTAGACCGCGAACGAACCCACGTACATCACGATCGTCTCCGCCGGATGCTTGAGCAGCTCGGCGCGGATCTTTTTCACGCGGGCCGGTTCGGGTTCCGCCAGCGAGGACGGGATGTCGAAAATGTGGTGGATCGGTTTCCGCGGCGCGACCTTGCGAGCCTGCTCGCACAAACCCTCGCCCGTACCGATCACCGCGTCCGCGCACCGGATCGAGACCTTTTCCGCCTGCCGGTATGCCGCGAGCACGATGTTCTTCAACAGGCTGGCCTTGTGCGACGCCGGGTCCGAGTGTTTCTCAAAGATCACCCGCGCGCCCGTCAGCCGCGCGATGAGCCACGCGAAGGCCCCGGCCTCCTCAACGGCATGGATCACGGCATAGCGATTCCGAAACGCCAACCCGAACGCCTTGAAGAAAAGCAGCGCGTTGAACATCGCCTTGTGGCCCGACGGCCCGATCGGAATGTTCTTCACGCCGAACGGATTCGCGACGCGGATCACGCGCACGCCCGGTATCGGCTTGTCGTCGCCGATCGGCAGCACGAGCAGGTCCACCTCATACCCGAGCTCCGCCAGCGCCTGCGCGTTGAACCCGACGCGAATCGGTGAACCGCGCCATTGGAAAAACGGCTGCGGCGAAATGAAAAGGACTTTTTTTCGCTCCGTCATTCAAACAACCCGCCATCGGCCCGCCGCGTCGCGACGTATCGTTTGGACTGACGAACGTCAGTCCAAACGATACGTCGGCGCGAAGGGTTTGCCTGCGTCATGGTTCATCTTCAAACGCCGGATGACTTCCATCGGTCCGCAGCGGCTTCCGACGATGTTCCCGCGCGCCTTCAGCAGTGATCGCAACGAGCTGACCGGCTTTGCGGCATCAAACCCGCCCTCCATGACCGTGGCGTACGTCCCCGCGTATTTTTCCTCCCCGGGAACCGGCAACGGGTCCGAACCCGCTACAACGGTAAAACCGATGCGTCGCGCCCCACTCATGAGCGTGGGCTCCGGCCAGATGGTCGGTCGGAGCGACGTGTCCCCGAGCAGAAAACTCCCCGGCTCCTCGCAGTCGATCAACCGGCCAACAAGGGAGCCGCGTTTGAAAAACCATTTGCCCGGCGCCCAGCTCAAGACCGGCACGCCCCCCGCGTCGCGGATGCGCGGCAATACGTCGGTGATCGCCTGTCCGTCCGGAATGTTGGAATCGATCGTGAGCGCCAGCACTTCCAGTCGTTCCCGTGTGACGATCTGCCGGCCGGCGAAAATCCAGCCATCACCCCACTTCAACGCATGAGCCTCCGCGCGGTCACCGGGCAGATCGCGGAAGGCGTGGCAGTCGTGCCGTTCGGTCAGGCAAAGCGCCCACGTGCCCGCCATCGGCGCGAGGGCTGCCAGGCGCCGAAAGGCGCCGTCGATCAACGCATCACGATCGTGGAAAGGGTAGATATGGACGTGGGTGTCGGCGATCACGGTCATCTCGTCATTGTGCCACGCCTGCTGAATTTGCCAATGCCGCGCATTGTGATGGTAGGGCGCGCTGGCCCAGCGCGCCATGGACCGCTGAGCCAGCGGTCCCTACCAACCCGTCACGCCAACATCCCGGCCATGCCCTTCTCGGGTACGTGGACGTGTTGCCGGCAGGACGGGCAATCGACTTCACGGCCGGCCAGGTCGACGCCGACCTGGATGTGCCGGCTGCAGTAGGGACAACCGAACTTGAACTCCTGCACGGACACGATCTGGATGACCGTCCGCTTCAGGGTGTCCTCCTCCATCTGCAGGCGTTGGAGCAGTTCGAGGCTGCGCTTCTGGATGGCGTGCACATGCCGCTTCTCGTCCTCCTTGCGCTCCTGCTCGAGCCGCCGGATTTCCATTTCCGCGTGCCCGCGTTGTTCCGCCTCGCGCTGCAGGCGCGTGGCCTCTTCCTTGCGGCGGTGTTCCTCCTCGGCGCGCCGGGTTTCGTCTTCGCGCCGACGCTTCAGCGCATCTTCGCGGCGAAGCTCCTCCTCTTCCTGCTGCTTCCGCCGCCGCTCGATATCCGCGCGCCTGAGGGCCAGTTCTTCCTCTTCCTGGCGGAGACGCTCCTCGATCTTCCTGCGCAGGCGCGTTACTTCGTCCCCCAGCCTGCGCTCCGCCTCCTCGCGGCGCCTGCGCAGCTCGTCCCGGTCCGGCTGTTCGGGAATCTGCACGCCTTCGTGCGGCGCGGAGTGGAGAAATTCGTACGTGATGCTGCAGAAAGGACACCGCAGCCGCACCGCGTCAAGGCCGTCGATCCGGAACGTCTCGCCGGACAATTCCGTCCTCTCGGGGAGCGTATTCGCGGCAACGTCGTGCAGGCGATGACAACGCAGGCACCGGGCGGTGCCGGGCGGCAGGCGCTCTATGATCGGCGCAGTCAGCATGTCGGAGGCGTCCTCATCCCTTTGCCCACGGGATTCTAGAGACAAGAATCAAGGGTGAAAAGTACGATTTCGCCCAAGGTTGTGACGCAACGGGACGCGGGCACATGTCACTTCCGTAGGGGTTTGTCCGGTTGACTATTCAATCGAGGGAACCACGAAATACCCATCGCGGCACAGCCGTAACCGATGCGGAAGGGAACCGCAGATTCCGCCGGAGACAAGTACGCAGATAGAATCCGAACCCCTTGCCCCTTCTTCTGAACCGCGGATAACATGGATTTCGCGGTTCAAGTTTCAGGATCGGAGTGAACCACTGAACACACTGAAGGTTCGGAATCTTTTTTTCAGTTTTCGTGTGTTTCGTGGGCGGACGGCTCGGCGAGCCATCCGTGCCGCTCTTCCTCCTCTTCCTCCTGCAACTCGTGGGCAGCATCGTTCCAGCGCCAGGGGACACGGTTTCCGAGAAGTCGGACGCCGCCCAGCCAGCGGTCCATCTTGTGGAGCTTGACCCAGTCCTTGTCGCAGGCGAGCACGTCGCGGCCGGTATCGGTGAGCTTGGCGCGACTCCTCCAGAACGCGTCCGTCTCCGAGGCCCTCCTCGGGGCGACGACGGTGTTGCCGTTTTCGAGGACGACGAGGGGCTTGGCATTCTTGCTGAGCCGCTCCAGACACGACGCAAAGATCGTGTCGCGCATGAACATCCGTTCCTCGCGGTCGTGGTGCGCAGCCGTGAAGGCCTCCTTCAGCGTCTTCTTCCCACTGTCCACGCCTTCGAGTGCCTGGGCTTCGGACCTGGACAGGCCGTTGCTGACCGACGGAAATTCCTCGAGGTGGCGCAGCAGCGCCGCATCGAGATGCGGCAGGGCGGACGTGTCCTGCTGGAGCAGGCCCGCGATCGCCGTCGCGTCCGTCGACCGGAACGCCTTCCACGCCTTGTGCGCCAGCTCGACCTGCATGGCGCTGACCGCCTGCCGCGCGGGGAAACGCGCGGCCAGGTCCTTCGGCGCCAGCGCGGTGAGGTAGTCGTCGGTCTGGATCACGCTCAACCGCGCGACGCCTGGCGCGGGCAGCGTCGCATCGTTCAACGCCTGCAGGAGCTGGAGCTGGTCGCAAAGGTCGTGCTCGAACCAGAAGACCATCTCGTCCTCGGCCTTCGCGCGGGCGAAGCGTTCGTCGCGCCGGGTGAAGTCGGCGAGCGCGTCCTCCTGCCTGGACCAGCCCTGCTGGCCGATGAACTTGGCGCGGAGTTCACGCAGCTCCTTCGGGCTGACCCCGGCGGGGACGGGACCCTCGTGGAGGGCATCGCTCCAGGAAAGGATATCGCCCGGAACACCGGTTTCCCGGATCCGCCTTGCGGCTTCGTCACCGTTCGTAATGTGCAGCATGGTCTTCGTTCGTCAGTTTCGCGTGCGACCGTCGCTATTCATATGGAGTGCGCAAGCTCGCTTGCGCCTTGTTTTCGCGCAGCGGCGCTGCGCGTGACAAAGCGGCGGCAAGCCGCCGCACTCCAAGAGCACGCGCCCCGGCGTGGCACGGATTCGTTCATTACATCGTTGCGGGCGTATGGGCCAGCAGGTCATACAGGCGTTTATAGTACCCGTTTCCCCGGATTAAGTTTGCATGCGATCCTTGCTCCACGATCCGGCCGTGCCGCATGACCAGGATGCGGTCGACGTGGCGGATGGTGGACAGCCTGTGCGCTATTATAATACTGGTGCGGCCTTTCATCAATTTCTTCAGCGCGTCCTGGATGAGCAGTTCCGTCTCCGTATCCACGTTGGCCGTCGCCTCATCGAGGATCAGCAGGATGTCCGGATTCTGCGCGATGGCCCGGGCCAAGGCGAGGAGCTGTTTCTGGCCGGTCGACAACTTGGCCCCCCGCTCCATCACCTCCGCCCCATACCCGCCGGGCCGCGCCTCGATGAACCCGTGCGCGTTCACATACCGCGCCGCATCAACGACCCGCTCGTCGCCCACCGCCGGGTTGTGCAGCCGGATATTGTCGGCCACGGTGCCCGAAAAAATGAACGGATCCTGCATCACGATCCCGATCCGGCGCCGCAGGTCCGCCTGCCGCATCGCGCGCACATCATGCCCGTCGACCTTCACCGCGCCCTGCTGCACGTCGTAGAACCGCGCAAGGAGGCTTGTGATCGACGTCTTGCCCGCGCCGGTCGCGCCGACGATGGCGACGGATTCCCCGGGCCGGATGTGCAGGTCGACATCCTTCAGCACCCAGTTTTCGCCCTCGTATGCGAACGTCACATGGTCGAAATCCACCGCGCCCCGGAACGGCGGCAGTTCCACGGGCTGCGCCGGATCCTCGATCTCCTCCGGCGTGTCGAGCAGCGCGAACACGCGCTCGGCCGACGCCATCGCGGACTGCAGGATGTTCGATTTGTCGGACAGGTCTTCCAGCGGCCGGAAGAAATCGCGCACATAAACAAAAAACGCCACGAGCGTGCCCAGTTCCATCCCGTCCGCGCCGTGCAGCAACCGGTACCCGCCCGCCAACACGACCAGCGCGATCGTCACGCCCTGCATTACTTCCATCGTCGGAAAGAAATGGCTGAACCAGTGGATCGACTGGATGAACGCATCGCGCAACCCGCTGTTGTGGTGGTCGTACCGTTTCTCCGCGTAGCGCTCGCGGTTGAAGAGCTGGACCGTCAGCATCCCGCCCAGCATTTCCTGCACGTAGGCGCTGAGCGCGGACTGCCGTTGCCGCACGAGCCGGTGCGCCGCGCGGATCCGGTAATTGATGAACGTCAGGATCGCGAGGAGCAGCGGCGTCAGCGCCGCCACGATCGCCGCGAGTTTCGCGTCGAGGAAAAACATGTAGCCCATGATGCCGAACAGCGTGAAAAGGTCTGCGCAAAGCCCGACCATGCCGTCGGTCAGGAACCGCTGTATCGCTTCCACGTCCGTCGTGACCCGGGTCATGAGCCGGCCAACGTGGTGCCGGTCGAAATACCGGAGCGGCAGGCGCAGGATCTTCGCGAAGACGTGTGCGCGCAGGTCGAAGATGATCCGCTGCCCGACCCACGACATGAGATAGCCCTGCGCGAAGCGCAGCACGAACGCGACGGCCAGGATGCCGAGGTATAAGCTCCCCAGATGCACCAGGCCCGCGAACCGCGCGTCCATCGCCCCCGCGGCCTTGGGCGCGAGGTACCGGTCGATCGCACGCTGCACCAGCAGGGGCAGGTAGTTCGTCGTCAGCGACATCGCGAACAGGAGGATCACGGCGAACAGCATCCAGGCCGCGTACGGTTTCATGTACGTGACCATCCGCCGCGCGAGCCGCGCGTCGAAAAGTTTGCCGGCGATCTCCTGTTCGTGTGCCTGGTCCATGGTCTTGTTTCAGAGGTCAGAGATCAGATGAGAACTGACTTCTGACCTCTGACATCTGAACTGTGGCTCCTTATCCCGCCTCCAGCCTTTCCTCCAACCGCTGCATCTCGTCGAGATCGCGGTAATAGCCATCCTGCCCGGTCAATTCGTCGTGCGTGCCGCGCTGGGTGATGCGGCCATTTTCGAGAACGACGATGAGGTCCGCGTTGCGCAGTGTGGAGACGCGGTGGCTGACAAGGATCGAGGTCCGTTCGCGCAGCACGGGGCGCAGGTCCGCGAGGATGCGCGACTCGGTCTGCGTGTCGACCGCGGAAAACACGTCGTCAAGGATCAGGATCGCCGGCCGGCGCGCGATGGCGCGGCTGATCGCCGTGCGCTGGCGCTGGCCCCCGGACAACGTCACCCCGCGCTCGCCGAGCAGCGTCTCGAACTTGCGCGGGAAGAGCTCGACGTCCCCGCTCAGATGGGCGATCTCGGCCGCCCAGGCGATGTTTTCCTCGTGCGGCTGCAGGTCAAGGTCCGGCCCCGACGGCAGGCCGAACGCGATGTTGCGCGCGAGCGTGTCGGAAAACAGGAACGGCTCCTGCGGGGCCACCCCGATGTGGCGGCGCAGGACCTCGAGCGGATACGCGCGCACGTCGCGCCCGCCGATGGCGACACGGCCCTCCGTCGCGTCCATCAGGCGCGCGATGAGCGACACGAGGAGCGTCTTTCCCGAGCCGGTCGGGCCCGTGATGCCCACCGTCGCGCCGGACGGGATCGCGAGCCGGATCGTGTCCAGCAGGAGCCGCCCGTCGCACTCGAGGCACACGCCTTCGAACGCCACGTCGCCCCGCACCGCGTCGAGCGCGCGGTCCGTCTCCGGCCCGTCGCGGACTTCGGGTTCCGCGTCGAGGATCGTGTGGATCCGCTTCCAGCTCGCGATGCCGCGCTGGAGCAGGTTCGTGATCCACCCGAGCGCGAGCATCGGCCACTGCAGGAAGAACATGTACTGCTGGAACTGGACCCATTCGCCGACCGACAGGTTTCCGCGCATCACTTCGCGTCCGCCGATGAGCAGCAGGAGGATGATGCTCACGCCGAACAGGAGCGACATGAGCGGCCAGACCGGCTGTTCCGCGCGGCTCAGCCGCAGGTTGCGCCGGATGTACTCCTCGTTCAGGCCGCGGAACAGCTGCCGGCGCAACGCCTCGATGCCGAAACCCTTGATGGTGCGGACGCCGGAAAAACTTTCCTGCGAGAAGTTGGAGATGACGGAGAACTGCTCCTGCGAGGCGTCGTACCGGTCACGGATGAGGCCGATCAGCAGGAAGAACACGACGCTGACCACCGGCAGGAGGCAGAGGATCACCGCGGCCATGTACGTGTTGAGCGCGAACATGATCGCGAACCCGAAGACGAACGTCACCAGCGCGCGCGAGCCCTGCAGCAGGCCCTGGCCGACGAAGTCCCGGATCGCGCCGAGGTCGGAGGTCATCTTCGTCATGATGTCCCCGGTCCGCTCATGCTGGTAGTACGACAGGTCGAGCGTGGTCAGGTGGTGGAACACGTCGCGGCGGATGTCGTACTCCACGTCGTGCGAGAGTCCGAGCAGCAGGCGCCGCATCCCGAACGCGAACCCCGCGCCCACGGCCGCCACCGACGCATAGAAAAAGCCGTACATCAGCAGCAGGCGCGTCGTCATCGCGCCACCCGCCAGGTCGTCGATCGCATACCGGAGCACGAACGGCGCGACGAGGCCCATCCCCTGCGCAAAGAAGACCATGAGGAACCCAAGCACCGCGCGTCCGCGGTAGGCACGGATGTAGGAGACGAGCGATCTGGGAGTGGACGGCGACATGTGCGAAAACGATATACTACATCGGCCGCGCGGCATGTCCACCCGCGGCTTGAGTCGACACGGCCGCCTTCAGCAATTTCTTCGCCGCTTGGTAGGGCGTGCGGTCCCCGCGCGCCGTCTGGCCCTGAGCGGCGCCGAAGGGCGGCGTGGCGGGACGCCACGCCCTACCCATGGAAGAAGAAATTGCAGAAGGCATCTGTTCCCCCGTTCCACACCATAGACGGGCAGGGAAGATTACGTTAGTATTCACCGTTGAACAGCGATACATAGAAACCTATGCACAAAGCAGTCATGCTGACGCTGGCGATGGGTATCTCCCTCGCCGGCATGTCGGACCGCTCGGAGTTCGGCGGCTTTGAGCCCGGTGCGGAGCGTTACTGGCAGGGTCCCCGCGGTGACGGTGAAGGCGGAGGCGCGGGCGGCGGCGGCTTTTTCGGCGCCGACGAGGCGAACTTCGTGCATAACGGCAAAGGCGCGGTCCGCCTCGAAGTCCATGGCGGCACCGGTCCGGAAAAGAGCATGGCGTGGGCCTGCGTCGAGCAGATCACCCCGTGCACCCCGCGCGGGCGCCTCCATGTGAATGCCTGGTTCTACGCCAGTTCCTCTGTTTCGCCGATGGCGGCGACCGGAACCATGGCGCACTTGCGCGTGGAGTATTTCGCGAACGAAGAATGCACGCGGCTCATTCCCACGCGGGTCGTGCTCGGCCCCCCGTTCGGCCCTTCCGCGGGACACCGCCAGAACCGCTGGTACAATATCTCGCTGCAGGACCGCGTCCCGGAGGACGCCCGCTGCCTGAAACTATCCCTCGTCCTGATGTCGCCACAGGCCGGCCCGAATACCGAAGCGGTCTGGATCGACGACGTCGCCATTCTCCAGGAAGGCCGGAAGACCGCGCTCCGCCCGAGCGAGAAGGGACATCCAACGGCCGCGCCACAGGCAGGGCCGTGACGTGAACGGTTTTCCAACCTTGGAGTGCGCAGGCTTGCCTGCGCCCTGTTGCGCGAATCAAGATTCGCGCAGACAAAGCGGCGGCAAGCCGCTGCACTCCAAGGCTCTGCTCGCCGCCTGCATGGGGCTCGTCTTGGTGACCGCGACAGGGCACGGTGCAATGGAGGCCATGACCACCCCCACCGAAGAGCGCATTGACGATCTCGTGTCCAAACTCACGCTGGAGGAGAAGGTGTCGCTGCTCGCCGGCAAGGACGGCGGCGAAACCCGCAGCGTGGACCGGCTCGGCATCCCCTCGATCAAGCTCGTCGACGGCCCGCACGGCATCGGCTGGGGTATGCCGGCCCTGGCGTTTCCCACGCCGGTCAACATGGCCGCCAGTTGGAACACGGACCTCGTCCGCCGCGTCGGCGCGGCGCTGGGCGAGGAAACCCTCGCTGCGGGACGCCAGGTCCTGCTCGGCCCGTGCGTGAACATCCACCGCACGGTCTACGGCGGCCGCAACTTCGAGAGCTTCGGAGAGGACCCGCACCTCGCCGGGCGCATGGCCGTCGCCTACATCACCGGCGTGCAGGGCACCGGCGTCGGCACGTCACTGAAGCACTTCGCCTGCAACAACCAGGAATGGGAACGGCTCACGATCGACGCGATGGTCGGCGAGCGCGCCCTCCAGGAAATCTACCTGCCCGCATTCAAGGCCGCCGTGAAGGAGGCGCATCCGTGGACCGTCATGGCGGCCTACAACATGCTGAACGGCCACTTCTGTTCCGCGAACCGCCGGCTGCTGACGGACATCCTGAAACAGGACTGGGGATTCGATGGCGTCGTCGTCTCGGACTGGGGCGGCTGTCACAGCACCGTCGAGGCGGCGAACGCGGGACTCGACCTCGAGATGCCGGGGCCGGGGGAGTACTTCAACAGCAAACTCGTCGAGGCGGTCCGCGAGGGCACGGTCAGCGAAGACGTCATTGATGAGAAAGTGCGGCGCCTGCTGCGCCTCGTGCAACGCACGGGACGCCTCGACAAGCACCCGCCCGCGGGCGGCGCGATGAACACGCCGGAGCATCAAGCCGTGGCCCGGGAGCTCGCCGCGGAAAGCATTGTGCTGTTGAAGAACGATCGTGGAACGCTCCCACTGAAGGTTGCGGACATCAAGTCCATCGCGGTCATCGGCCCGAACGGCGCGGTCGCGCGCATCGGCGGCGGAGGAAGCTCGACCGTGGCCGCGCCCTACGGCATCAGCCCGCTTGAAGGGTTGCGCACGAAATGCGGGCCCGGCGTACGCGTCGATTACGTGGAAGGTTGCCCGCTGATCGGCCGGGTCGTCGCGTTCGCGCCCGCGTGTTTCCGTCCGCCGGATGCGAAGCCGGGCCAACAGGGCCTGCGCGCGGAATATTTCGACAACGTGGAGCTGCAAGGCGAACCGGTCGTCGTACGGATCGATCCGGACATCCAGTTCAACTGGGGCACTGGCTCGCCGGACCCGAGGCTGCCCAGCGATCATTTTTCCGCGCGCTGGACCGGCGAATTGCTTCCGCCTGCGACGGATGAATACGACCTTGCCGTCACCAGCGACGACGGGTCCCGGGTGTACCTCGACGGCGAGTTGGTGATCAATAACTGGTCCGATCACGGCCCCGAGACCAAGTCCATCAGCAAGGCGCTCGTGGCGGGCAAGGCCGTCCAGGTGAAGGTCGAGTACTACGAGCGGTCTGGCGATGCCTTGGTGCGTTTTGGTTTTCTTCCTCGCGGAAGCTTGTTCGACGAAGCGGTCGCCCTCGCGAAGTCCGCGGATGTCGCGGTGGTCTGTGGTGGTCTCGGACCCGAGGTCGAGGCCGAGGGGCGCGACCGCGATACGTTTGCCCTGCCCGGCCTCCAGGGCAAGCTGATCCAGGCCGTGGCCAAGGCCAACCCGCGCACGATCGTCGTGCTGAACGGCGGGGTACCTGTGGACATGGAGCCGTGGATCGACCAGGTGCCCGCCCTGCTCCAGGCGTGGTACCCGGGCGTGGAAGGCGGGCACGCGCTGGCGGACATCCTGTTCGGCGACGTGAATCCGTCGGCCAAGATACCGGTGACGTTCCCGAAGCGGGTGCGCGATTGCTCGTGGTACGGATCTTACCCCGGCCGGTTCGGCAAGACGACGTACAGCGAGGGCATCTACGTCGGCTACCGCCATTTCGACAAGAAAAACATCGAGCCGCGCTTCCCGTTCGGCCACGGGCTTTCCTACACGGGCTTCCGCTACTCGAACCTGCGCGTCGAGACCGGGACGTTCCCCCATGCGCAGGTAAGCGTGGACCTCGAGAATACGGGCGACCGCGCGGGCCAGGAAGTCGTGCAGGTCTATGTGCGTGACGTCGAGAGCCTGGTCGACAAGCCCGCCAAGGAGCTCCGCCGTTTCCAGAAAATTGCTTTGCGGCCCGGGGAGAAGAAGACGCTGGCCTTCGCACTCAGCGACGATGCGTTCGCCTACTACGACACGAAGATGCGGAAGTGGGAAGTGGAACCGGGCGCCTACGAAATCCTCGTCGGCGCGTCCTCGCGCGACATCCGGTTGCGAAAGACGATCGGGTTGAAGCGATAGGAGGGGAAAGAACCAATAACCAAATTCCAATAACCAAGGGAGCACCGGCCGGTGCGTTTGGTTATTTGGATATTGGATATTGGTTCTTTCCTACTGCAACTGGATCCGATACGTCCGGAACACGGCGCTGGTGGCGATCGCGTCGGTGTACGTGTTCTCCGGCGCTGTGGCGGCGAGGTTTGATGCGATACCGCTGAAGCCTTCCACGAGGTTCGTGGACCTGTTCAGGATGTAGAACCGGTTCGCAACGCTGCTCCACTTCACGATGAAGTTCCCGGACGGGGCGTTCGACGGGCTGAATGCCTTCAGGTACGACTGGTTGTTGGTCGGCTCGGTACCGGCCAGGTACTCGTGCAGGTCCAGGAACCTGTCGTTGTCGGCGTCAGACGTCGACGTCGCGTTGGTGAGGCTTCCGAAATTATCGAGTTCCCAATTGTCTTCCATGCCGTCGGCATCGGTGTCGGCGAAACCGGGCCGAACCGTCCCGAACATGCGGAAGTTGTCCATGCGCCAGGTTCCAATGCCGGCCGATGCATTGTCGCCGTGGATGCGGAATGTGACGCTGCCAGTCAGGCTGCCGATGCTGAAGGTGACGTTGTTGGTGCCCCAGACCTGCAGGTGCGGCACCCCGGCCACGACGTCGCTCGCATAGCCGTCGCCGCTGTGCCGCAGTCGCCAGCCCGTGGGCCCGGTCGAAAGCCCGCGGTCATCGAAACGGAGGCCGACGACCTCCATCTCGTAGCCGTTGCTGACGGTGACGGTGAGCGTGAAATAGTTCGTGGCGTTCAGCCAGCTGTTGTCGGCGATGGCCTTGCCCGTCCCAGGGTTGCCCTGATAGTTCGTGATCGAGCCGTCGGCCGTGCTCATGGGCTGAACGACCATGTTGCCCGCGTACGCCTGCGGAATGTTTTCAAACTGGTTGTCCGGCGTTTCGAAATCGAAGTAGATCAACTCGTTCGTCGCGCCACTGCCCGGGTTGACCGTGATGAAGATGGACTGGTAGGTCGAGCCCCCCATGTCCGTCGCGTAGAAGACCGTCGTGCAGATGCCAACCTGCTCCGAGGATGGAACAAACGTGAAGGCGCCGACCGCGCCCGTGGCGCCGAACACGGCGCCGGCGGGCATGTTGCTGGCGGTCAGCGTGAGCGGATCGCCGTCCGTCTCCGTCCCCGTGACCGTGAACTGAAGCTGGTTGCTGACCGTGACGGACTTATTCCCGACGGGGTCCATGGACGCCGGGAGGTTGGTCGGCGGACCGACGACCAGGAACGCCTGGTTCGCGTTCCTGGTCCCGCGCGTCGCGGAAATCTCGTTGGTCTGCCACGTGAACGCGGAATACTGGATGCCCGTGCCGAACAACTGGAGCGAGAGGCCGGGAAGCGAGCTGCCGCTCTCGGCCACACCGATGTTCACCGCCGTCATGCCTGCCGCAGGGCCCTTGTTGCCGTTGGTGTAAATGCCTTCGTAGCTCAGGAACTGGATCATGCTCGTACCGCCGCGGACGAGGGCCACGGCATCCGTGCCGCCGTTCTGGATCGCGGGCACAAAGAACCAGGCCGTGCCATAGCCGTTCTGCTCGTCGTAGATCAGGCCGGACAACTGGTTCGTCAGGTAGACGTTCGTCGTCAGGCGGTCGTAGAAGTAGAGCGCGTAATCGCCGAGGTTCAGGCCCGCGATCCCTGCGATCTCGACGCCCTCGTTCACGTCCAGACCGCTGTTGTCGTAATGAATTTCGTTGATCCACAGCGTGTCACCGCCCCCGACCGTGGCGACGGTCACCTGAATGTTTTCGGTGTCCGAGCCGTCCTTGTCGGTTGCGATGAAGGTCATCGCGTACGTGCCGGTCACGGTCGGCGTGCCGGTGAACACGTTGGTGACGGTGCCCACGTTGGTCACGGTGTCAAACGTCGCCCACGCCGGCACGCCGAGGGCCGACAGGGCGACCGGGTCGCCGTCCGCGAAATCCGTCGCTGTCACCGTGAACTGGATGAGGTTGCTGACCGTGATCGACTTGTTTCCGATCGGCGCGAGTGTCGGCGGCTTGTTGGTCGCGCAGCATCGCGATTCCGTTGTCGCCAGCGTGAGCGACCAGCCCTGCGCGAGCACGCCCGTGCTCCCGCCTGCGTCATCCACCACGTACAGGTACCACGTGCCGTTCGGATTCAGGCCGTTGAGGGTGGCCAGGCCGGCGTTGTGCGGCGCGCCGGGCGCAGGCGCGGGGAACGTGTCATTGTTTCCGTGGTTCGTCGGCGCGTAGGTGCCGGATGTGATCAGCGCCGAGTCGGGCACGGAGGATGTGGCCGTTGCGTCGAAGACCAGGTCTACATTGCTGACCGCGTTGGTGCCGCCCGCATCGGACATCAGGATGATCTTCTGCCCCGTGGGATTGACGAGCAGGATGTCGAGGTCATCCGGGTTCGCGTGCGAAAGCCCCGCAAGGCGCACCGTCGCCTTCGTCACGGCGCTGAACACGCCGCCCACCGCGATCGGCGAAGGGTACGGTGTCGCCACGTTTGTTGTGCCACTGACAGGAATAGGCATTGCCGTGTTGTTGGTCACGGACACGTTCGTCACGTAGGTCTCGCCCATGGTGATGGTGTAACGCGCATTTCCAATGTCGGTGTCGTTGTCAAGGAACTGGAACGTGGCGGACAGCAGCCCGCCGCAGGTGCCGGTCGTCGCGAACGTGAAGACGTTCGTGCATCGGTCCCCGCCCGCCGCGACGAAGCCGTTGGTGAACGGGCCGTCGGGCGAAAGCACGCCGCCGCCGGCCTCCAGCGCAACGACCAGGTTGGTCGCGTCGGCGTTGCCGTTGTTACGGAACACAAACGCGACGGTCACGTTTTCCTCCGGATCGATGGCGCCATTGCCCGCGCCGCACGATTCCGCCTGGAGCATCGCGCTCTCGACGGCCATGTCGGAGCTGGGCGGCGGCGTGGCGTTGTAGATCACGAGGGCGAAATCCTGGTCGATCGACGGCGCCTCGTTGGGCACGCCGTCGGAATTGATGCTCGCGGCCGAGACGGTGACTGTGAACGCGCCCGAGTAGCCTGGCGGCAGAAACACATTCTCGACATTGTTCTTGAGGTCAAAGACGCCGCCGGTCTGGGCGTAGGCGCCGTTGAACACGTTGCCCTTGAACGTGGACCCGTCGATCGACAGGGTCAGGTCGAGGTCGTTGTTGAAGGCATTGCCGATCGTGGAGCCCGGCGCGTCGGACCACGCAAGCGTCACGCGGAACGGCTTGCCGGTATCGGTCACAGTGCCTTCAAACACGCGCGTCTGCCCGGTCGCAGTGAAGGTGTTCGTCGTCTCCTGGTCACTCAGCATCCGGTAGACGTCGTCGAAGGCCGTTCCGAGGTTCACGGCGCCCATGCCCTGGTGCGCAGACCACAGGTTGTCGTTGGCGGACAGGCCGGTCATGTACCGCGTGGAATTCATGAGGTAGGCCTTCACCATCGCGGGGCTCGGGATGCCCCACTCGTGGTTGATGAAATACTGCCGGATCAGCGCGCACCCGCCCGCCACGGCGGGCGTCGAGTGGCTGGTACCCGACGACGTGCTCCAGAACTGCTGGTTGGTCGGGAAGAAATTGTTCGGATTGCCTGTGCCGCCCTGACCCGGCAGCGCGCACACGCCGGAGGCCTTGAAGCACGACAGGTCGTTCCCGGTCCCCGTGTCGGTCGGCGGCCCCTCCTGCGCGACGCCGCCGGTGATGTGCGACCCGGGCGCGACGACGTCGGGCTTCTGGCGTCCGTCGCTGCAGGGGCCGCGACTCGAGAAAGTCGCCATGTCCTCGGTACTGTCATTGTCCGCGTCGGTAAACCCGCAGCCGTCCGAACCGCTGGAGGCATTGCCGCCGTTGGTCAACGCGTGCGAGTGCACGTTCTCCGCGGCGCCGACCGTGATGATGTTCTTGGCCGTGGCGGGCGATCCGACCGTCTGGCTGTACGGCCCGGAGTTCCCGGCAGCAAACACGATGACCATCTCCTGGTTGCCCGTGACGGAGACGGCGGCGCCGGCGGGCTGCGCGTCGCGCACGAGCACGTCATAGGCCTGGGACGAATCGTCGTAGTCCCCGTACACGTTTGCGCCCCAACTGTCGGAGCTGATCCTTGCGCCGTCGTTGTAGGCGCGGGAGATCATGTCTTCGAAGTCGGGCCACGTGTAGTAGTCGGGATCGAAGATCACGGACGAGCCGACCCGCACGAACGGGCAGACACCGAGGCCATAGTGGAATCCGTCCGAGTCTGTGTGCGGAAAGCCGGACAGGTCGTTGTAGCCCGCGATGATGTGCGCGTTGATGTTGCCGTGGCCGTCGCAACCCTGCCGCGTGCTCCCGCTGTTCGGCGTTCCTTCGAGGCGGCTCCACATGACGCGGCTGGTCAGTCCGACATTGCCGGCGTTGTACAGGCCGAAGTGGTTCGGCGCCAGTGTCGCGTTATCGATGCCGCTGTCGGTCACGTCGACCGAGAACCCGGACCCGTTGAACTGCGTCTGCGCGAAGCCCTTCGACGCCAGCCACGCGAGGTAGCCGGGGCCCGTCGGTTGTGTCCCGGTGATAAGGCCCGCGACAATCTGGTCCTGGCGCTCGTCGAGTTTCTTCGGAACCTCGTGCGCGTGGATCGAAACCACGTCGGGCTGCGCCGCAATGCCGTCGATCGCGCCGGGGGGCAGCCGGACCACGAGGTTGATGTAGTGGAGGACGCGGTTCCGTTGGCGGACCGGCTCCAGCTTCAACGCGTCGAGCAGCATCCGTGTTTCCTCGTTCGCCGGTTCGTCCTCCACGAGTTGGATCGCGTACCACTCCACGCCGGACCTCCGCGCGCGCGGATGGATCTTGTCGCTGTCGACGAGCCCTCCCTCCCACTGGACATGCGGGCGCGCGCCCTTGAGCGCTGTGACGCGTGCCAGCGCACCGGCGTCACCATAGACGAGGTAGGCGTTGTGTGGAACGTAGGTAACGATCTGGACGCCGGTACCGGCCAGTTCGTCGAGCCATTCGGGTTTTACCGGGCCCCTGAACTGGACGAGATGGAGCCGTTTGCCGATGAAACTACGGAGCGCCGTTCGGGCGGCAGGCGTCGCGCCGTCGGTCGTATCGATCGCGCCCGCGTTGAGGAGGATCCAGTTTCCCTCGTCGCGGTCTTCAACCCGGTCCCGGCCCGAGAACCGCCGTTTCCCTTCGCGGTTCACCTCGAGGACCTGGAAACTTCCGTAGTCGGCGACGAGCTCGGCGCCGCCGTCGATCAACCGCTGCGCGACTTCACGATCCTCCACGCGGAGCTTGTGCCGGTCGGACAGCGTCGCGCGGTACCCGGGATCGGCCCGAGCAACCCACGTCAGCCCGAACATAAGAAGCAGAATGAGGACGCAGCGCATGGATCCCCCAGATTGTTCATAGATACCGCTCCCGACGACCTTTGTTGAGCCACCGATCACCCGAATCGCGATGGAACCTTGTACGGCCCCTTTGCTGCTCAGCCGCTCCTCTATCGCAACTCGCTACAATTGCCGAGACATGTACAATCCAGAATGACGATCGTCATTCTGGATTGTACATGTCTCTTGCGCGCAATAGGGTCCGCATATATGTGCAAAAACCTGTCGCCGAGAGCGTTCTGCACGTATGTGCGGACTGCCCCGTTCACGCTCGAGGAACCCAGAGGCTGACGGCCTCTGTTGAGCGCGCGGTCCCTCGCGCCGCCCTTTGACAGGGCTCAGGGCAGGCGGCGGACCGGGACGGTCCGCCCTACCTTCTGAGACGCAAATTTCAAACTGAACCAGTGCCGGGCGCCGGGCACAAAGGAGAGCGGACATCGGTTCAATTGATCATTCTTCCCAAACGCGCCGAACCGAGAAGATTCAGCAGCAGGAGGGGAACAATGTAGACGACGAGACCCATGCCGCTGAAATCGGACAGGTGATACTGCTCAAACGGCCAGTTGCGATAGAAGGTCCCACTGACAAAGATGCCCATGATCCACGACCCCACCGCCCCGGAAACCACCCACCAGCTCGCGCGCAACCCCCAATCCCGCTCCGGCACATCGATACGATTGCGCGCGGCAAGGTAGAGCCCGGGTCCTGCGATGAGGCAAAACAGCCCGTGATGGAGAAGCACGATCGTCGAAACGTAGGCAAACGGATAGGTGCGCGTCAGGTCGGCGCCGAGTCCGGACCACGACGCCGCGGCGAAGCAGCCGATGAGATTCACGACCACATACCCCATCCAGCCCGCCTTCCGCGCGATCGGCCACAAGGCACTGGCGCTCATCGCAAAGAAGAAAACGCCCAGAGCGCGAAACAGGGCCAGGGCCGACCACATGTCCTGCAAGTAATCGCTCGCCAGGTTGGCGACCATCGAGGCGATGGCCCCGGCCAGGCCAAGGAAACAGCCCGCCGCAGGCACCAACGCGATGCCAGGATTGAAGTCGATGTAGTGCGGCACGACCGGCACCGATTGGAACGTGAACCTGAGCGCGACCTGCAGCGCGACCACGATCACCAGCGTTATGATTCGTCCGATCACAGGATCAACATGCAGTCGCCGTAACTGAAGAACCGATACTTCTCGCGAATGGCTTCCTCATAGGCCCGGAAGATCAATTCGCGTCCGGCCAGCGCGCTGACCATCATGATCAGCGTCGATTTCGGCAGGTGGAAATTGGTCAGCATGGCGTCGACGACCTTGAATTCATAGGGCGGTCGGATGAAGAGAGCCGTCCGACCTTCTTTTTTTTCCGCCGCGGAAAAAAAAGGCGAGCACGCTTCCAGCGTGCGAACCGCCGTGCTGCCGACGGCCACCACGCGGCCGCTGCGGGACTTCGTTTCTGCCACGTTGCGGGCCGTTTCCTCCCTGATTTCGTACCGCTCCGCTTCCATGCGGTGCTCTTCAATGCGGGCCGTCGTCACGGGCCGGAACGTGCCCAATCCAACGTGGAGGGTGACCTCGGCCCGGTCCACGCCCTTCGCGCGCAGACGCTCGAACACCTCCGGCGTGAAATGCAGCCCCGCCGTCGGCGCCGCCACCGCGCCGGGCTGTTTCGCGTAGACGGTCTGATATCTTTCCCTGTCTTCTGACTTCTGATCGCTGATCGCTGACCTCTGAATATACGGCGGCAACGGCGGCTCCCCGTACTTCTCCAGCAAATCCAGCACCGGCACGGGCGAATCGATCCGCACGCGGGCCCTTCCCATCTCTCCGTCTTCGAGGAGGACCGCCCGGGCGTGGCCATCGCCAAGGATGATCTCACCACCCACGCCCGGCCTGCGGCGGCAGCGCATGAGCACGTCCCAGACTCCGGCCTGAACTTCCTCCAGCATCAGGAATTCAACCTTCCCCCCGCTCCCGGATTTTTTTCCAAAGATCCGGGCTGGGATGACCCGCGTGTTGTTCAATATCAGCAAGTCGCCGGCTTGCAGGTAGTCCGGCAGGTCTGAAAACACCCGGTGTTCGATCCGGCCATCGTCCCGATGAAGCACCATCATCCGCGACGCATCGCGCCGCGCCGCCGGGCATTGCGCGATCAACTCCGGGGGCAGGTGGTAATCGAAATCAGACGTGTTCACGAGGTAGACGGCCGTACTGGAATGTTGACGCGATGGGAACCTGTACCCATTTCCGCTTTTTTGAGGGCAAATCAAGGCTAACGCATTGGCTACGAAGTATTTCGTGTGTTCCGACCCCAGAGCATGTGCACCCAGTTCACCGCCTGACGCGCGCCCAGGGAAAGGGCCATGCCGATGGCCACATACACGATCAGCATGTAGGTGACAGACAGACAGATCGGGGCCACATGCTGATGATGATACATGTATCCCTTCGCCAGTAGAGGCCACGACATCGTGCATGCGGCAGACCAGAACAGCGTGACGGCCATCGCGGTCAGCTTCCGCTGATGCTCCTGCACGAGCGGGAACCGTCTGCCGTCCAGCAGGGGCAGCATGCCGAGCGGGAGCGCCAGAAGGAAGAAGGCGAAGAAGGTTCGGTACATGCGTTCCTGGTAGATCTCCGTCGGCCAGCCGATCGCGGGTTGCGACAGGAGGTAGTCCACCTGCACCTCCAGTGGAAAGCCCGGCGGGCTCGCATCGTTGCCGTACTGCTCGAGGTCATCGAGAGTCGAGTCGGGGCCCCAAGTGCGAGCCATCGCCTTCCCGACGATCGCACGGGCGCCCTTCTCCGCGGATTTGAAGTAGCATGCCGCCTGGGCAACGTTCACGAAGAGAGCCAGGGCGAAGGCGATTAATCCCACCGCCACCATCCGGACGACCCGCCCGATGATCCGTCGGCAGGATTCCTTGTGCAGCAGGCCGAAGTACACAGGCGCGACCGTGGGCGCCAGCAGGACGTTGGTAATGTACTCGTAGCCGGCAAGAGATTTCAGGAAGGCGAGAAGAGCTACGAGCAGCAGCAGGCGCCGCTCCTTCAGAACGCCTGCGAGACAGCGCGGATACAGCAGCCATGCGGCGAGAAACGGCCAGAAGTAAAGGTGGTACAGATACCCGATGTTGGAGGCGACGAACACGATCCAGTTTGACAGCGCAAGCAGGGCAAAGAGAACGAGCGCCGGCAGGCGGCCGAAATGCCGGGCCACACTGAACACGAAGAGCATGAGACCGACGGCGAGGAGCATCGCCGTTGCGTAGTAGTAGCGGACCATGAACCGGTATGGCGGCAGACCGGAGAGACGCAGGAGCCCGTACGGCAGCAGCGCCGCGAATCCCGAACGACTGGTGTAGATCGTCTTGTCCGGCTTGTGGAGCAGTCCACTGCTTTCCGACAACCCCAGGGTCGCAAACTGCTGCATGCTGGTGACAATCAACTGGTTGTCATTGCTTTCGAAGGCCTCGAATTGGCCCGGTATGCCGAGGCGGAACGGGTTGTACATGAACTCCACAGTCAGGAACGTCACCCCGACGAAAAAGAGGATCCTCCCCGCCCATTTCCGGCCGCAGGGCCCCTGCGTGCAGGTCTCCCACGCACGCCTCAGCGTATCTGGAAAAGGTCTCTCTTTCATCGCGTCCGGGAACAGAGGATAGCGGGTGCGCGGCAGTCGTGCATCTTCAAAGGTTCTCCGGACGGGGAAAAGCGCCCGAGTCAATCGCCCGGACGGCATACAGTAGTGAGGAGAAATGTCCGGATTCCCGGGGGCTATGCGTTTACGCATGACCTCTACGTGTGTAATCTGGGCACACATAGGTCCCAGCCATAATCAGTTCTCCGCCGAAGGCGGATACGTCTCAGGAGGAAACCACGGATGCACGTCCCTTCGCCAAGCCTGATCTTGAAGCGCTGCTCATTCCTGTACTTGACGGCAGGACTGTTCCTCGCCGTTGCGACGGTTTCCGTTCATGGCCAGGTGCTCGAATCGTTCGAGAACGTGCCCATCGGCCGCATGCCGCCCGTCGGCTGGCTCAAGTGGGAGGAGGCCGGCGGGCGTGGCTGGTCCAACTCCTATGCCGGACGCATGCCGCTTCCCGGCTGGATGAGCGGCACGAACACGGTCCCGCCGGATCCGGACGGCGGGTCCAAGATGGCCTACGTGACCTACACGCACGGCGGCGCAAAAACCAACGACCTCTGGCTGATCACGCCCACCCTCAAGGGCCTCGTCGCGACCTCTGCCGTCAGCTTCTGGTACCGATCGAGCTTCTCGAACTTCGCCGACAACCTTTATGTGATGATCTCCACCAATCCGGCCGCCTACCGGAAGTCCGACTTCACGATCGAGGCGGAACACCTGAGCTTCCCCCGGGGCTACCCCGGCCCGGCAGGCCTTCCCAACAAGGACTACCCCGAATGGACCAATGTGATCGTCGACATCGGTTCGCTTGTCCCCACAGGCATGGACATCCGCATCGGGTTTCGGGAGTACCACAACAACAACTGGTACGATGTGCGCGCGAACGAAATGGACGTGGTGCGGAGCGATCTCTGGTCCGCGCCGGTGGTCTCGACGCTCGCCGTGCGCGCTACCAGCCCGACGATAGTCGAAGTGGATTACTACGCCTTTCCGGGGTATCCGACCGGCAACGTGGGCATATGCTGGGGACCAGGCCAGCCACCCGTTTTGGGCCAGGACAACTATGTCTACGGCGCGGCGGGCACCAACACCATCGTGCTGACCAACGCGACGGATCAGGCCACGCACTTCCGCGTATTCGCAGACCATTCGAGAGGCATCTACTACGGAAACGATCTGGTGGTTCACGCAGGCGACTCGGATGGCGAGGGTTTCCTTTTCGAATCGTTCGAGAACGTGCCGATCGGCCGCATGCCGCCGCCCAACTGGCTCAAGTGGGAGGAGGCCGGCGGGCGTGGCTGGTCCAACTCCTATGCCGGACGCATGCCGATTCCTGGCTGGATGAGCGGCACGAACACGGTCCCGCCGGATCCGGACGGCGGGTCCAAGATGGCCTACGTGACCTACACGCACGGCGGCGCAAAGACGAATGACCTCTGGCTCATCACCCCGACCATCAGGAACGTTCCGTCCAATTGTCCGCTGAGCTTCTGGTACCGCTCGAGCTTCTCGAACTTCGCCGACAACCTCTACGTGATGATCTCCACGAACCCGAACGCCTACCGGAAGTCGGACTTCACGATCGAGGCGGAACACCTGACCTTCCCCCGCGGTTATCCCGGCCCGGCCGGCCTTCCCAACAGGGACTACCCCGAATGGACCAACGTGTCCGTCAACATCGGTTCGCTTGTTCCCGCAGGCACCGATATCCGCGTCGGGTTCCGGGAATACCACAACAACAACTGGTACGACGTGCGGGCGAATGAGATGGACGTCGTGCGCATCGGCCGTCGCGTGAGGAATGCCCTCGCATTCGACGGATCCGACGACTACGTTGTGCTCCCCCTTTCGAACAGCCCAACGGCCTACACGATTGAGGCCTGGGTCAAGCCGAAAACCGCCGGTCCGATGAGCGCCTTCCTGCGCACCGACGGGAACCCGCTGGTCAACTATTCCCACCAGCTCCGCATCACCGGCGCCGGGAACTTCGAGCACTTTCTTTGGGACGGCACAAACAAGACCGTGACCGGCACCACGGTCATGCAGACCGGCCGCTGGTATCATATCGCCGGCACGGCACGGAATGGCGGAGTGATGCGATTGTTCGTCAACGGCAGAGAGGAAGGCGCCGCCACCTCCATAGGAACGATGTCGACCACAGGCCGCGAATATCAAGTAGGCGGCGGCTCTGGCGGCGGCTTCAATAATTTCGACGGATCGATCGACGAGGTGCGCATCTGGCAGACGGAGCGAACGACGAACGAGAACCTCGATACCATGAACCTCTACGTGCGGGGCGCTGACGTGGGGCTGACCGCCTGCTACCGCTTCGACAGCACCTGGGGGACCAACGTTCTCGATTCCAGCGAGCCGCCGTTCGACGCGTTTCTGACCGGAACCAACACGGACCCGCAGTGGGTCGAAGCGGACACGCCGCTGGGCGACTACGTGGCCGCCGAGAACTGGAACAACCGCGGGCTGTGGGAGCTGCGGCAGGACGTGGACACAACCCACGGCCTCAACATCGGTTCGGGCATCAGCGGACCGACGAACTTCCTCGTGGCGGGGCACGACAACGCAACCGGAATCTCGCCGAGCAACCTTCCCGCCCTTTTCAACGGCACCCGTCTCGAGCGCATCTGGTATGCGGATGTTCACGGCGCCGCGACGCAGGCGCTCGACCTGGTCTTTGCTCCGTCCGGCGCCGGCGCTCCGGACTTCTATGTTCCATCCGCCGACTACTCCCTCCTTCGCCGCAACAGCAAGAGCGGGGCTTTCTCGACCGCGCGCACGGGCGCCGATTCCATCAGCGGCGGCGGGATCACCTTCAGCAACGTGAGCCTCCCCGAGGGCTACGTCACCGTTGCCCTCGGCGCGCCCGACGCGCCGGAGGCGCTGAGCGCGACGGGCGTGACGGCGCACTCATTTTTTGCCAACTGGAACGCGGTGACGGACGCCACGAACTACTACCTGGACGCGAGCACCAACGCGGGATTCAGCTCACGGCTCGCTGGATATGATGCGCTGGCAACACGTACGGCCGTGACGGCCGGCGTAACCGGCCTGCTGCCCAGCGTAACCTGCTACTATCGCGTGCGCGCGCAATATGGCGGCGCAACCTCCACGAACTCGGCGACGATCGCCGTGAACACGCTGAGCGAAGGCGCCATCGGTTTCTCTTCCGGCTCTCTCTCCTTCGTCTGCGCCTACGCGAGCGACCCGCAGCCGCAGAATTTCGCGATC
Source organism: bacterium (assembly GCA_043802525.1). GTDB lineage: Bacteria > Verrucomicrobiota > Kiritimatiellia > CAIVKH01 > CAIVKH01 > JAZDKY01. The sequence continues at coordinate 30,294 of JAZDKY010000012.1, read as the reverse complement.
ACAAACCTCGGGCAGACGGCGTTCGCCCATACAAACCTACAGACCTATTCGCCGGCCACCAGCACGTGGCTCTCCGTGCGGCCCGCAACCGGAACCGTCTCCGCGCTTGGCTATGCCGCGCAGACGGCGACGGTGTCCGTCGCGGGGCTCCAGGTGGGCGTCTATTATGCAACCAACACCATGCTGTCCCCTTCGGCAACAAACAGCCCGAAGTCCATCCAGGTCTCGCTCACGGTCTACAAGGCGACGCCCGTCATTACCTGGACCAATCCGGCCCCGATCGTCCATGGCACGCCCTTGAGTGAGGTGCAGTTGAATGCCACGGCCGTTCCGTCAGAGGGTGTGTACGACTACGCGCCGCCAACAGGCACGGTACTGAACGCGGGATCGTCGCAACCGCTCGTCCTGACATTCACGCCGACAGCGATCACGAACTACACGATCGGCATCGTCACCGCACTCATCGACGTTGCGAAGGCAGACCAGACGATCACGTTCGACCCAATCCCGGACCAGGAGACCACCAACTACTACCAGCTGACCGCCACCGCCGCCTCCGGCCTGGACGTGAGCTTCGCCGTCGCGTGGGGACCGGCGTCCATCAGCGGCAACACCAATCTGTCGTTTACCGGCGCCGGGGGCGTCGGAATCTACGCATCGCAGGCGGGCGACACCAACTGGAACAACGCGCCGCCGGTGACCAACACCTTCAACGTGACCAAGGCGACTGCGTTGGTCACGCTGAGCAACCTGCTCCAGGTCTACGACGGGACCCCGCGGGTCGTCGACGCAACCACAGCGCCGACAGGACTGGTCGTCAATCTGACCTACAACGGCATGGCCGGTCCGCCGACGAATGCCGGGTTGTATGCGGTGACGGGAACCGTGAACGATGTGATGTATCAGGGTCTGTCTGCCGACACGCTGGAGATCTACAAGGCGACGCCGGTGATCACGTGGACCAACCCCTCGCCCATCGTCTACGGCGCGACGCTCAGCGACGTGCAGTTGAATGCCACGGCCGTTCCGTCAGAGGGTGTGTACGACTACGCGCCGCCAACAGGCACGGTGCTGAACGCGGGATCGTCGCAACCGCTCGTCCTGACATTCACGCCGACAGCGATCACGAACTACACGATCGGCATCGCCACCGCACGCATCGACGTCGCGAAGGCCGACCAGACCATTGCGTTTGCCCCGATTCCGGACCAGGAGACAACCAACTACTATCAACTGACCGCCACCGCCGCCTCCGGCCTGGACGTGAGCTTCGCCGTCGCGTGGGGGCCGGCGTCCATCAGCGGAAACACCAATCTGTCGTTCACCGGCGCCGGGGGTGTCGGAATTTACGCTTCGCAGGCGGGCGACACCAACTGGAACAGGGCGCCGCTGGTGACCAACACCTTCAACGTGACCAAGGCGACTGCGTCGGTCACGCTGAGCAACCTGCTCCAGGTCTACGACGGGACCCCGCGGTTCGTCGCTGCAACCACAGCGCCGACAGGACTGGTCATCAATCTGACCTACAACGGCATGGCCGCTCCGCCGACGAATGCCGGGCTGTATGCGGTGACGGGAACCGTGAACGATGTGATGTATCAGGGTCTGACTACCGACACGCTGGAGATCTACAGGGCGACGCCGGTGATCACGTGGGCCAACCCCTCGCCCATCGTTTACGGCGCGGCGCTCAGCGAAGTGCAGTTGAACGCCACGGTCGATGTCGCTGGCGTATTCGCATACGCGCCATCGACGGGGACGGTGCTCCATGCCGGGACGAACATGCTCAGCGTCGACTTCACGCCATCCGACACGCTGAACTACTCCAACGCGGCGGCCACCGCGCAACTCGTGGTCGACCGCGCGACAACGGTCATCACATGGACCAATCCGGCGCCGATCACCTACGGCACGCCCCTGAGCGAGCTGCAACTGAACGCTTCCGCGATACCGCCGGAAGGGACCTACGACTACGCACCACCGACGGGCACGGTGCTGAACGCGGGAGCATCCCAAGCGCTGGTCGTGACGTTCACACCGACGGCGATCACCAACTACACGATCGGCATGACGACGACGTTCATCGATGTGGCGAAGGCCGACCAGACCATTGCGTTCGACCCGATTCCGGACCAACGCATAACGAACAACCATCAACTCACAGCCGGCGCCTCCTCCGGCCTCGACGTGAACTTCGCCGTGGCGTCGGGCCCTGCGTCGATCAGCGGCAACACCAACCTGAGCTTCACCGGAGTGGGCGATGTCAGCATCGTCGCATCCCAGGGCGGAAACACGAACTGGAACGTCGCGCCCGACGTGACGAACACGTTCAAGGTGTACGCGGTGATCTGGGTAAGCGACCCGGTCACCAACGGAGTTTATGACGCGGCGTATCGGTACGACCTGTATGCCTACGACCGTCAGGCGGGACGCGCCGTCACATACAGCGGCACGGGGCTGCCGGCCTGGCTGAGCATCACGAACCTGGACCTGATCACGACGGTGGCAGGAACCGGAACGGATGGCTATTCGGGCGATGGCGGAGCGGCGACGAATGCGAGGCTGAACTTTGCCGCCAACGTGGCGGTGGGGCCGTCCAACACCTGGGTGATCGCCGACACGGCGAACAACCGGATCCGGAACGTGGATGCCCAGGGCGTGATTACGACCGTGGCCGGCAACGGGAGCTTCGGGTACAGCGGCGACGGGGCTGCGGCGACGAACGCGATGCTGGGCTTGCCGAATGGCGTGGCCATGGATGAAGCCGGCAACGTGTACATTTCCGATACCGAGAACCATCGCGTGCGGAAGGTCGACACCAGCGGGATCATCACGACCATCGCCGGCACGGGAACGGCAGGGGACACGGGTGACGGTGGAGCGGCCACAAATGCGCAGTTGAACTTCCCGAAATCCGTGGCGGTGGATGGCATCGGCAACGTGTATGTCGCCGACTCCGAGAACAACCGGATCCGGAAGGTGGACACGAACGGAGTCATCACGACACTGGCCGGCAATGGAATCTATGACTTCGGTGGCGACGGCGGCCCGGCGACCAACGCTTCCCTGCAGGCGCCGACCAGTGTGGCGCCGGATCAGGACGGCAATGTGTACATCGCGGACCGGTACAACAACCGGATCCGGAAGGTGGACGACGGTGGAATCATCACCACGGTCGCCGGCAACGGCAGCTTCGGCTATTCGGGTGACGGCGGAGCGGCGACCAACGCGGCGCTGAACTACCCGTCCGCAGTGGCGGTTGACTGGATGGGACGGATCTATTTCTCCGACACCGAGAACGCGCGCATCCGCCGCGTGGACACCAACGGGATCATCAACGCCCTCGCCGGCAACGGGAACTTCGGCTATTCGGGCGACGGCGGCCCGGCGCTCGATGCGCGGCTGGATTCCCCCAACGGCGTGGCGGTGGATTCGTATGGAAGGGTGTATGTGGCGGACTACTACAACATGCGCATCCGCCAGGTCAGCCCGACGGCGGGTATCCTCTCAGGTACGCCGGCGGCGGCCGGCAGCTACGACCTCATGCTGTGGGCCTCGGACGGCAACTCCAGCAACGCGCAGAGTTTCCAACTCGTCATTGCCAAAGCTCCGGCCACGGTGACGCTGGGAAATCTGTCGCAGACCTACGACGGTACGGCCCGAAGCGTAACAGTGACTACGGATCCGAGTGGGCTGACGGTAACGGTCACGTATGACGGCAATACGTGGGTGCCGACTAACGCGGGAACCTACGCCGTGACCGGCACGGTCAGCGAGGCCAACTTCCAAGGCGCCACCGCGGGTGAACTGACGATCGCGGCCAAGGAGTTGACCGTGACCGGCGCCGTGGCACAGAACAAGGTCTATGACGGCAACGACGTGGCGACAATCACCGGCGCGACGCTGGTAGGCGTGGTCGGTGCGGAGGATGTCGTGCTGGCCAACGCGACCACCGGCACCTTTGCGCAGGTGGGCATGGGGACGAACATCGCGGTGGCGACCGCGCCGATGACCATCACGGGCGCGGACATCGGCAACTACACGCTGACCCAGCCGACCGGCCTGAACGCCGACATCACCGCCAAAGAGCTTACCGTCACGGGCGCCGTGGCACAGAACAAGGTCTATGACGGCAACGCCGTGGCAACGATCACCGGCGCAACGCTGATCGGCGTGGTCGGCGCGGAGGACGTCGTGCTGGCCAACGCGACCACCGGCACCTTTGCACAGGTAGGCTTCGGAACGAATCTCGCAGTCGTGACCGCGCCGATGACGATCACAGGCGCGGACATCGGCAACTACACGCTGACCCAGCCGACCGGCCTGAACGCCGACATCACGGCCAAGGAGCTGACCGTCACCGGCGCCGTGGCACAGAACAAGGTCTATGACGGCAACGCCGTCGCGACGATCACCGGCGCAACGCTGATCGGTGTGGTCGGCGCGGAGGATGTCGTCATGGCCAACGCGACGACCGGCACCTTTGCGCAGGTGGGCATAGGGACGGACCTCGCGGTGGCGACCGCGCCGATGACGATCACGGGCGACGATATCGGCAACTACACGCTGACCCAGCCGACCGGCCTGAACGCCGACATCACCGCCAAAGAACTGACCGTGACCGGCGCCGTGGCCGAAGACAAAGTCTATGACGGCAATGCCGTGGCGACGATTACCGGCGCGACGCTGGTGGGCGTGGTCGGCACGCAAAACGTTGTTCTGGCCAACGCAACGACCGGCACCTTTGCACAGGTGGGCATGGGGACGAACATCGACGTGGCGACCGCACCGATGACGATCACAGGCGCGGACATCGGCAACTACACGCTGACCCAGCCGACCGGCCTGCAAGCCAACATCAGCGCCAAGGAGCTGACCGTGACCGGCGCCCTGGCCGAAGATAAAGTTTATGACGGCAACGCCGTGGCGACGATTACCGGCGCAACGCTGGTGGGCGTGGTCGGCACGCAAAACGTTGTGCTGGCCAACGCAACGACCGGCACCTTTGCGCAAGTGGGCATGGGGACGAACCTCGCGGTGGCGACCGCGCCGATGACGATCACAGGCTCGGACATCGGCACCTACACGCTGACCCAGCCGGCCGGCCTGAACGCCGACATCACGGCCAAGGAACTGACCGTGACCGGCGCCGTGGCCGAAGACAAAGTTTATGACGGCAACGCCGTGGCGACGATTACCGGCGCGACGCTGAGCGGCGTGGTCGGTGCGGAGGATGTTGTGCTGGCCAACGCGACGACCGGCACTTTTGCCCAGGTGAGCGTGGGGACGAACCTCGCGGTAGCGACCGCACCGATGACGATCACGGGCGCGGACATCGGCAACTACACGCTGACCCAGCCGACCGGCCTGAACGCCGACATCACGAAGGCCGATCAGACGATCGCGTTCCCTGCGATTCCCGATCAACTGACAACGAACAACTATCAACTGGCCGCGAGCGCGGGGAGCGGGCTCGCGGTGAGCTTCGCGGTGGGCGGTGGACCGGCCTCGATCGCCGGCGGCACGAACCTGAGCTTCACCGGGGCGGGTGAAGTCAGCATCGCGGCCTCGCAGGCGGGCGACGGCAACTGGAACGCCGCGCCGGACGTGACCAACACGTTCGACGTAACCAAGGCGCTCGCGAGCGTGACGTTGACGAACCTGACTCAGACGTACGATGGAACCGCGCGGGTTGTCGGCTTCGAATCCGTCCCATCCGGCCTATCCGTCCTACTCACCTACGACGGCAACGCGTGGGCCCCGACGAATGCAGGTGACTACGCGGTGACCGGCATGGTCAACGAAGCAATGTATCAGGGCGTTGCAACCGGCTCGCTCGAAGTGGCCAAGGACACGTCCGGGGTGTATTTGTTCGATCTGTCCCATGTATATGACGGTACGGCAAAAGCCGCCTCGGTCACGACCACACCAGCGGGCTTGACCGTCGACATCACCTATGACGGAAACGCGACGGAGCCGACCAACGCGGGCAGCTACGCGGTGACCGGCACGGTGGATGACGCGAACTGGCAAGGCGAAGCGGTCGATACACTGACCATTCAGCCGGCCGCAGCGTCGGTCTATCTGCAAAACCTCTCGCAGACCTACGACGGCACGGCGCGGAGCGTGACCGCTACGACCGATCCCTCGGGCCTGACGGTGGAGATCACCTATGACGGATCGAGCACAGCCCCCGTGAATGTTGGGACCTACGCGGTGACCGGCAGGATCGATGAGGTGAACTACACCGGCGTGGTGGTTGACGTGTTGAGCGTGAGCAAGGCCACGCAGACGGTCGCGTTCGTTTCGCCGATCAGCCCGGTTGCCCAGACCGGCACCTGGACGGTGGCGGCCACCGCCTCCAGCAGTCTGCTCGTGACCAACTTCAGCGTGTTGAACGGACCCGGCGAAGTGGTTGGAGATCAGCTGACTTTCACCAACGCGGGCTATGTGACGCTGAGCGCCGTGCAGGAGGGCGACGGCAACTGGCTCGCCGCGGGCGCCACGATGGGACTGTACGTTGCGGGCGTGCCCGTTTGGGTCTCGACCCCGGTGACCACGGGCGTCTGCCTGCAGCCCTACCTGTACGCCCTCGAGGCGACCGATGCCGACAGCCCGGCGGTGTTCTATTCCGCCGAATCGCTGCCGGATTGGCTGAGCCTGACGACCTTCACCAACGATCGCATCATCCGGACTCTTGCGGGCACTGGAATCGCCGGGTACAACGGCGACGATCAACCGGCCCTGGATGCACAGCTCAAGTACCCGGCCGGATTGTTCCGCGACACCTTCGGGCTCTACATTGCCGATCAGTACAACCACCGCGTACGGTATATCGATCCGTTCGGAACCATGGAGACCCTTGCCGGTGACGGGACGGCTGGAACCGGCGGCGACGGCGGCGCGGCGACCAACGCACAGCTACGCTATCCGACCGCGGTGGCGCGCGATGCAACGGGCAACCTCTACCTTGCCGACCGCGACAACAACCGCGTGCGGAAAGTGGACACGAACGGGGTCATCACCACCCTCGCAGGCACGGGCGTGGCCGGTTACTTCGGCGACGGCGGCGCGGCGACCAACGCGCGGCTGCGCTTCCCGTCCGGCCTGGCGCTGGATTCCAATGGAAATGTGTACCTTGCCGACCGCGACAACAACCGCGTGCGGAAGGTGGACACGAACGGCCTCATCACCACATTCGCGGGCACCGGGCTCGCCGGTTACCTGGGTGACGGGAGCGCGGCGACCAATGCACGGCTGCGCAATCCGGTGGGGCTGGCCTACGACGCCGTGGCCGGCATCCTGTACATCGCCGACCAAAACAACCATGCCGTTCGGAGCGTCGAGGCCGGCGTGATCGCGACGGTGGCCGGCACCGGAAGCAGCGGCTTCAACGGCAACGAGATCGCAGCGACCAACGCGATGCTGAACAAACCCGCGGGCGTGGGTCTCGATGCGGACGGCAACCTCTACATCGCCGACACCGATAATCATCAGATCCGGTGGCTGGACGATGCCGGGATCATCCACAGCCTCGCCGGCCTGACCAACAGCGGGTTCAGCGGCGACGGTGGACCGGCCACCAACGCACAGCTCTATGCCCCGTTCTCGGTGGTCGTGGATGACTCGGGTGTGGTCGCGTTGAGTGACTACAACAACCAGCGCCTCCGGACGATCGGTTTGCCGCCCGTGGGCTTGACGGGCACGCCGCCGACCGGCGGGGTGTACGAGATCACCTTGTGGGCGTCCGATGGTGTGCACAGCAATGAACAGGCCTTCACCGTGACGGTTTCAAAAGTGCAGGCCCAAGTCTATCTGGGCAATCTGTCCCAGATCTATGACGGCACGGCGCGCAACGCAAGCGCCACCACGATGCCGGCGGGTTTGACCGTGGAGTTCACCTACGACGGCAACGCATGGGCACCGACCAACGCCGGAACGTACCGTGTGACCGGCACCGTCAACGAGGTGAACTACGCGGGCGAAGGCACCGATGACCTGACGATCTCCAAGGCCGATCAGGCCATCGACTTCGATCCGATCGGCACGCAGGTGGAAAGCAACAGGCTGGGTCTCGCGGCGACGGCCGACAGCGGTCTGTCGGTGAGCTTCGCCACCAACTCCGGCCCGGCGCTGATTGCCGACAGCACGAACCTGAGCTTCACGGGCCACGGCGTCGTGAGCATCGTGGCCGGCCAGGCTGGCGACGCCAACTGGAACGCCGCGCCGGATGTGACCAACACGTTCACCGTGCTTGAGTTGTTCGACGTCACCATCCAGTCGCCGCACGGCACGGCCACGCCCGGCCCGGGGACGCGCACGTATGTTGAGGGCATGGAGATCACCAACCGTGTGACGGGGCTGGATACCGGGGACACGACCCAGTTTGTCTGCGTCGGCTGGGCCATGGCGGGGAACGATCCCGTGAGCGGCGGGGGCTTGAGCGTCACCATGACCGTGACCAACGACGCCACGTTGACGTGGCTGTGGACGACGAATTACTGGTTGGAGACCGCCGCAGGCCTGCATGGATCGGTCAACGTGGGCGAGGGTTGGCAGGCGTTCGGCGTGACCACGTCCATTACCGCCACGGCCGAGCCATACTACCACTTCACGAACTGGACCGGCGACGCCGCTGGCGACGCCAGCCCTCTGAACCTGGTGATGGACGCGCCGAAGGCCGTGATGGCGAACTTCGCGGCCAACTGGACGACCAACCAGCCGACGCCGGAATGGTGGCTGGCTTCGTATGGGATCACGGATCGGTTTGAAGAGGTGGTGATGGAAGACCCGGATGGCGATAGGATTCCGACCGGCGACGAGTTCGTGATGCATACGGATCCGACCAATGCACGCTCGTTCCTGCAGGTGTCACAGGTGGGTCCGGTCTTCGGCACGAATTGCTTCGACCGGATTCATACCAACGATGTGCCGCCCTACGATGTCCAGACCCAACGGGTGTGCGATGTGATTGGTAACCTGCTGGTCTGGCCCTGCGCGACGGACCGCGTTTATGATGTGCAGTATGAAGATGCGCTGCCTGCACTTGGCTGGGTGCCGTTGGAAGGCATGACCAACCTCATGCTCGACAGCACGGAGTTGGTCCTCACCAACCTGTTCGACGGCTCGCAGCAACAGTTCTTCCGGTTGGGTGTCCGGGTGCCGCAGTAACCTGCAGCTATGGGGCCACAAGGAAGAAGCAGCCCAGCCATGAATCTCTTGATCCGGCGAGAGCCGGATCCTGGTGCGGTTGTGGAGTGCGCAGGTCAGGCGTGAGCCCTGATCTGGTTTCGCCGAACAACGCGGTGGCCCACCTCCGCCAAAGCGAACACACGTCGCGTTGGCTAAATTCGCCATATTACGCCGTATTTCGAGCCGATCATGCTTCGGTTGACGCCCATGGCCTTCGGCGGAGATCTGAATACGTACGGACAAGGCCAAGTCATCGATGACCGGAAGGTCAGACTCAGAAACCCCTACGGGGGTGGAATGCGCCCATCCCCCACCCCCCCCTTATCCGCGGTTGACGCGGGATACGGCGATCTGTATCAATAGGGTACGCCTGAGTTTACCAAATGCAGACAGGACGGCGTGCCAACCAAGTAACAGGAGCGAAAATGATTACTGCCTTCCGGAAGATCCGCGCGCGTGGGTTTACGCTCATCGAGCTGCTCGTTGTTATCGCGATCATCGCGATCCTGGCCGCCATCCTTATCCCGGCTGTCAACAGCGCACTGCTGAAGGGCGCGGTGGCGCGCACGTCGGCCGACGGACGTTCGATCTACATTTCGGTGTTTGCCAAGGACTTGGACAATGCGACGCAGGTGTCTGCTTCGACCATCGCATTCCCTGTCACCGGTGGCGATTTCGCGGATTCAACAGCGTTCATGAGATACCTCGTAACGAACAAGATCATGAATGTTCCGTACTCCTTCTTCGCCGCGAAGGGCGTGCAAGCCGCAGCCAATCAGGCGGGCTTCCAGGCAACGAACAATGCGTGGTGCGCGACCTTAGACATCAATGACTCCGTGCCGGACGGCACGCCGGTGTTCTTCACGCGCAACCTCGACATTGCAACCTTGGGTGCGGAGACGGCGAACCTGCAGAGCAAGTTGGCCGATTCGGCAAACACGCAGGCTCCGTTCGGCAACAAGGGCGTCGTTGTGGTCGGCAAGGGCGGCAATGCGTACTACCTCCTGGGCGACCAGGTGACGTACCCGAACTTCAACCCGCCCCAGACCAATGACGCGAACGTCATCCTTCGCCCCGGCGCTGGTTTCTAGTACGTCGGCCAATCTCGTTTGACAGCAGGGCCCGCTCAAGCGCGGGCCCTGTTGCTTTCTTGCCAGACCCGCTCATTTTTCGGATGCTGAACGGTCATGTGCGGCATTGTTGGATATGTAGGAAAACGGGATGCCGTCCCGCTGCTGATCGACGGGCTCAAGCGGCTCGAATACCGCGGCTATGACTCCGCCGGCATCGCGACGGGGTGTCATTGCCAAGCGCACAATCGGTGTGTATGTTCATGGCCATGAATGACGAGGCATTGCTTGGAAGAATTACCACGAATCCGGACATTTTCGGAGGTAAACCCATCATTCGCGGCCACCGCCTGGCCGTAGAACACGTGCTTGGCATGCTGGCCGCCGGTGATTCCTCGGATGTCCTCCTTCAGGGATACCCCTGGCTCGAACGCGAAGACATCCTGGCTTGCATCGCCTACGCCCACCGCGTCATCGGCCATGAGCGCGTTGAACCGCTGCTTCAAACGGGTACGTGAAGATACTCCTCGACACTTGTGTCTGGGGAGGGGCAAGAGACGTCCTCCTCGCAGCCGGGCATGATGTTTCCTGGGCTGGCGATTGGCCACACGATCCGGGCGATACCGAAATCCTGCAAAGGGCAAAGGCGGACAGCCGCATTCTGGTAACTTTGGACAAGGATTTCGGGGAACTTGCTATTGTACGGAATATTCCCCACTGCGGGATCTTGAGACTGGTGAATTTTTCGGCGCTGCAGCAGGGTCCTGCGTGCATGTCCGTACTCTCGGTCCATGGAGAAGATCTCGTGAAAGGGGCCGTGATCACCGCGTCGCCCGGCAGGATGCGGTACAGACCCCCGGATGATCTCTAGGAGGCCATAATTCATGTGCGGCATTGTTGGATATGTAGGAAAACGGGATGCCGTCCCGCTGCTGATCGACGGGCTCAAGCGGCTCGAATACCGCGGCTATGACTCCGCCGGCCTTGCCGTTCTTTCCCGCGGCGCCCTCACCGTCCGGAAAAGCGTAGGCCGGCTGCAGGCGCTCGAAGACCGGCTCGAAGCCTCCCCCCTCACCGGCTCGCCCGGCATCGGCCACACCCGCTGGGCCACGCACGGTGAGCCGTCGGAGACCAACGCCCACCCGCACACGGATTCCACAGGTCGGATCGCGGTCGTCCACAACGGCATCATCGAGAACTACCACGAACTTCGCGACCTCCTCAAGAAAGCCGGCCACAGTTTCGCGTCCGAGACGGACAGCGAGGTCGTGCCGCACCTGATCGAGCACGAACTGAAGTCGGGCGCGAAGTCCATGGAAGAGGCCATTTGCCGAGCCCTGTCGAAAGCCCGCGGCGCCTACGCGCTCGGGATTGTCTCACTCGACGAGCCCGACGCGGTCTACGCCGCCCGGCACGGCAGCCCGCTGATCGTCGGTGTCGGCGACCAGGAATTTTTCATCGCAAGCGATGTGCCCGCCGTGCTGCAGCACATTTCCGGCGCGATCTATCTCAACGACGGCGAGGTCGCGACGTTGCGCCCGGACGGCGTAAAAGTCGTTCGCCTCGACGGCGCGGTCGTCAAGACGGAGACGAAGAAGGTGACGCTCCAGCCCGAGGCCGCGGAGCGGGCGGGCTTCGACACGTTCATGCTCAAGGAAATCCATGAGCAGCCTCGCGTGCTGCGTACCCTTCTCAGCAAACACGTCACGAACGGCGGCGATCTCGTGATGCCCGACGTCGCGCTCGACCCGAACTACGTGAAGGCCCTGTCGCGCGTCATGATTGTGAGCTGCGGCACGGCCTACTACGCGGGCATGTACGGCCGGCTCCTGCTGGAAAATCTGACCGGCATCGCCGTGGAAACGGACCTCGGCAGCGAATTCCGCTACCGGAACCCGAAGATTGCGAAGGACACGCTGGTTATCGCGGTCTCGCAGTCGGGCGAGACGGCCGACACGCTGGCCTCTGTGCGGCTGGCGAAGAAAGCGGGCTGCAAGATCCTGTCCATCTGCAACGTGGCCGGCAGTTCGCTCGTGCGCGACTCCGATGCGGTGTTCTACACGCAGGCCGGGCCGGAAATCGGCGTGGCTTCGACCAAGGCTTACACGGCCCAGCTGATGGCGTTCGCGCTTCTGACGCTGTACTTCGGCCGCCTGCGCGGCGAGCTCTCCGCCGCGACGAGCGCAACCCTCGTCGGGGAACTCGGCCACATCCCGGATGCCATCCACTACCTGCTCGACCGCAAGGCCCCGATCAAGGCCATCGCGGAGAAGCACCATGGCGAAAACAGCGCGCTCTACCTCGGCCGGAAGTTCAACTATCCGACCGCGCTCGAGGGCGCACTGAAGAACAAGGAAATCTCCTACCAGCACGCCGAGGGCTACGCCGCGGGCGAAATGAAGCACGGCCCCATCGCGCTCATCAATTCGTCGATGCCCGTCATCTGCATTTGCACGAAGACACAGGACGAAGTGTACGAGAAAATGGTCTCCAACATGCGGGAGGTCGAGGCGCGCAAGGGCCGCATCATCGCCATCGCCACGGACGGCGACACCGCGGTCGCGGAATTCGCCGAGGACGTCATCTACACCCCGCCGACCCGCGACGAGTTTTCACCGATGGTGAATGTGGTTGCCCTGCAACTGCTGGCTTACTACGCGGCCCAGGCACGCGGAACCGACATCGACAAGCCCCGGAATCTCGCGAAGAGCGTGACGGTGGAATGATTAAACCGCGGATGACGCGGATGGGAAGCAGTTTGAAGCACAGAGGACACGGAGGATCACGGAGGTCTTGAAAACGGGTAGCGTGAATCTTCTTTTTCTACTCCCCCGAACACCCTGCGTGTACCTCTGCGTCCTCCGTGGTTCAAATTCCTATTTCTTCTGCGAACATCCGCGAAATCTGCGTAATCCGCGGTTAAGAGAATGAGCAGGTTTATTATCCAGGGCCAACGCCGCCTCACCGGCGCCTTCACCCCGACGGGCAACAAGAACGCCGTGCTGCCGATGCTGGCGGCGTGCGTGCTGACGGATGAACCCGTGACGCTCCACAACGTTCCGCGGATCCAGGACGTGCAGGTCATGCTGGAACTCCTGACGCAGATGGGCGCGAGCGTGAGCCGGAGTGAGCGGTCCGTCACGGTGTGCGCGAAAGGACTGAAGAAACGCCGGCTGGATCCCGAACTGTGCAAGCGCGTCCGCGCATCGATCCTCTTCGCGGGTCCCCTCGCCGCCCGGCATGGCCGCGCGGTGTTGTTCCCGCCGGGTGGCGATGTGATCGGGCGACGCCGGCTCGATACGCATTTCTACGGACTGCACGCGCTTGGCATTTCCGTACAGGGCGGCGAATTCTACACGTTTCGCCGCAAGCAGCTTCGCGGTGCGGACCTGCTCCTCGACGAGGCGAGCGTGACGGCCACGGAAAACATCGTGATGGCTGCCGTGCTCGCCAGGGGGCGCACCACGATCATGAACGCCGCATGCGAGCCGCACGTGCAGGACCTCTGCCTCCTGCTGCGCAAGATGGGCGCGCGCATCACCGGCACGGGCACGAACCTGCTCAAGATCAGCGGCGTCGAGCGCCTGCGCGGCGCGGAACACCGGATCGGCCCCGACTACATCGAGATGGGCAGCTATATCGCGGCAGCGGCCGCCACGCATGGCGAGCTCACAGTGAACTGCGACGGCGACGATTTCGGTGCGATGCGCGTGATCGAGCGCACGTTCCGGAAACTCGGCGTCGGCTCCCGAACGCTCCGAATCCAGCGCGACCTCGGTTCCGCGATTCCCAAGATCGAAGATGGAAGCTGGCCGATGTTTCCATCCGACCTCATGAGCGTATCCATTGTCCTGGCCACGCAGGCCCGCGGGAGTGCGCTGTTTTTCGAGAAGATGTTCGAGAGCCGCCTGTACTTCGTCGACCGCCTGATCGAGATGGGCGCGCACATCGTCCAGTGCGACCCACACCGCGTGCTCGTCCAGGGCCCCGCGCGGCTGCACGCGATCCACATGAGCAGCCCCGATATCCGCGCGGGCATGGCGATGCTGGTCGCGGCACTGTGCGCCAAAGGCCAGAGCGTGATCGACCAGGCACAGGTCATCGATCGGGGTTACGAATCGGTGGAAGAACGACTCCGCGCCCTGGGTGCGGAGATCGTTCGCGAGGAGTAGCCCGGATAGTGCATCGGCTACGATGCACTATCCGGTTGCGATCTGGCCGTAGTCGTACTCATGGGACCGCGCCCCGATCCGATCGGGGCGCCCTACTGGTCTTCCAGCGGCATCCCTTCATCCATGCCGGGTCCACCCTGCGGTCCAGGCCCGCGGCCCTTTCCCTGTCCAGGACCCCGCTTACCTTGACGGTCGCCGCCCTCCCGCCCCTTGCGCTCGCGCATGATATCCCGTAACTTTCTGGCCGTGTCTGTGCCGATGATTTCACGGATCCTCAGCTGATTGCGGACGCCTTCCTTGCGGATCTCGGTTTCGAGCCTGCCCACCGTGTCGAGTGCCTTCATGACGGCTTCGGTGTCCGGCGTGTCCTGGTCCATCAGTTTCTTCACGTCGAGTTGCGCGAGCTCGGCGTCGGCACGCAGGGAGATCATTACCTTCTGGCGTTCGTAACCCGCTTCGCGGACGGCCTTTACCTGTGCGTCCGTGATGCCGAGTTTCTTGACGATCTCCTCATTGTCCAGAATCGCCTGCAGACCGCCGCCGCGACCGCCACCGGGTCCGCCCGCACCCCCGCCAAGGCCGGGGCCGTCGCCATGATGCTCCTGCCCCGCGCATACGACGGCCGCGAGCGCCAGGCTCGCCGCCACACCACTTGCGATCAACCAGTTCTTCATAATCCCTTTCTCCTTTCGGAACTGCCTTGTCTGTTCAGTGGAGATAACGCAGGACGCGGCGGTTTATTGTGCCGTGGGCAGGTGACGCCGGACGAATCCCTCGAGGGCCGTCCAGTACGCGGGTGTTTCGATCCAGCCGGCTTCGTCGTGGTTGCCACGCAGGGTAATGAAGTCCT
Organism: bacterium; assembly: GCA_043802525.1. Taxonomy (GTDB): domain Bacteria; phylum Verrucomicrobiota; class Kiritimatiellia; order CAIVKH01; family CAIVKH01; genus JAZDKY01. Next base: position 15,010 of record JAZDKY010000012.1, on the reverse strand, counting down.
TCTCCCCTCGCGCGGCATTGAACAGGCGCTGCCCCATGTCGAACGGGATCAGCAGGTCGTCGCGGCTATGAGAAACCAGTTTGGGGATGGCGATACGCCCGATTTTCGACAGGGTGTCGAAGCGCATGCGGGTGACGAGCCGGACGGGCAGCAACGGGTACAGGTGCTGGCCCATCTCCAGCACGCTGGTAAACGTGCACTCGAGGACGAGCCCGCGCGCCGACCTCTCCAGCACAAGCTGCGCGGCGACGGCGCCGCCGAGCGATGCGCCATACACGATGACGGGCGGAGCGTCGCTGTCATCATACCTCGCGCGGACCACTTCGTACGCGGCGCGCGCGTCGCGGTACAGGCCTTTTTCCGTGGGAACGCCACAGCTCTTCCCGTAGCCTCGGTAGTCGAAAATGAAGATATTGACGCCGAGCTGGTGCAGGTCGGCGCACAGGTCGACGCGGCCGCTCAGGCAGTCGGCGTTGCCATGGCAATAGAGAATCGTTCCCGTCGCGTCCGGGTGCGGGATCCACCAGCCGTGGAGCAGTTTTCCGTCCTCCGCCACGAAGGTGACATCCTCGAATTCGAGTCCCTTGTCTTTCGGCGTGGTCGTGATCTTGCGCGTCGGTTTAAAAAGGTTGTGCCACTCAAACCAGACGCTGAACGCCCACAGCACGGCAAGAATGCCGCCGGTCTCAATCAGTCTCTCGACGATATAGCTCATTAAGAAGGGGTATCACTCAGACCTCGAACCGTTTCGGACACGTGGCGAGATAACGCCAGCCGGTTTTCGTAACGACAACCGTGTCTTCCATGCGCACGCCGCCGAGCTCGGGATAGTACAGGCCCGGCTCCACGGTGATGACCTGTCCTGCGCGCAGGACATCGTCGGTCAGGCTCACGGACGGCGCCTCGTGGATGTCGAGGCCGACGCCATGTCCCGTGCCGTGGAAAAATCCCCGTGCGATGCCGTCCTCCACGGACGTTTCAAATTTCTTCGACGCCAATACGCGTTGCACTTCTTCGTGAATGGCACGCGTCCGTACGCCCGAGCGGATTTTTTTCAGCGCCGCTTTCTGCGCGAGATCGACCGCGGCGTACATGCCGAGCAACTCCGGCGATGCGCGCCCCTTGACCACCGTCCGCGTGATGTCGCCCCAGTACCCGTGTTTCTTGTGCTGCGGAAATATGTCGATGACAATCGTCTCGCCCGCGCGCAGCGCACCGGACCCGCGCTCGTGCGGATCCGCGGCCTGGCTTCCGCCGGCAATGATCGTGTCGCGCGCGGCGCAATCGTGCGCGAGCAGCGTTTGATCGATCGCGTGCCGCACACGCTCGGATGTCAGCCGTTTTCCGTCACTCACAAGAAAGCCTGCGCGGTCGCAGCGCGACGACGCGATGAGCGCGATCGCGGCTTTCATCGCCGCGACGGATGCGCGTTGCGATTCCGCGATGTTTGCGACTTCGCGGGGTGTCTTCACGGCGCGTTGCGGGAAGAGCGGTCCGCGCACGACGTCAATGCGCACACCGGCGCGCATGAGCCGCACGAACACGCCGGCGGGAAACGTCGCGGGCACGCGCACGCGGCGGATTTCAAGGCGGCGCAACAGCGCCACGGCCCATTCTTCAACATGGCGGCGACGCCTGCGAGAAATGCCAAGGTCCTGCGGAACAAACACGGTAGCGCACGGCGTGGTCTTCTTCGCGCGGCCCAATTCCAGGAGCGGAACCACGATGTATTGCGCGTTCCCGGCCTGCACGAAAACCATCGGATCGACGGCCGAGAAACCGGTCTTGTAACGCACATCCGAGGGATCGCCGGGGGAACCGATGATCAGGACGGGGGGTGTTAATCGTTTGGTCATGTAGCTTCTTTCTCCCGAGAAATAGCGTTTTTTTCACGCATTTTCGCTTGCTTCATCGCGGACGCGCTTCAGCGACTCCGCACGGACGCGCGTGGAATTCCTACTTAACACAGCGTGAGCGAAAAATGCTACATCTTGTGTGTTTTCAGTCTGTTGACACCATGAATGGTGCAACGATTTATTTTTGGCGGCATTGAACTTTTTTCCCTTGTTCGTCGTTTCATACGCTTCTATTTTCTGCACGTCACAGGCGGACAACAGGGCGTCGCAGATTGTTGATAAGTTGTGGATAAGTAGGCGGGGCGGGCGGGCTTCGAAGAGGAAAAGGTCCCATTTTATTGCGGTCTGGCGCATGAGGCGGTTTGGGTGCGCCGACGGAATTTCGGGATGCGCGGCGGGCGGGGTACGGAATATCTGGTCCTTTGTGCGTTATTTTTTTTCTTTTGCAGTTCTGCCTTGGTTGTTGCTGTGACGATGAGATGATCCGGTTCGCGTCGGGCCGGGATCAACCAAAGGGGTCACAGCGAAATGACAGCCTCCTCCGTTTGGGCAAAAGCCTGCAAGCATCTCAGCGATACTCTATCCAAGGACGTTTTCGATCGCTGGATTTCAGTCATTGAGGTACGCGAACTGAATGACGAGAAGATCACGCTGAGCGTACAAAACAATTTCTACCAGAGCTGGCTTGAAGAAAATTACCTCTCGCTGATCCAGACGGCTGTCACGGCTGCCTGCGGGCGCGATCTCAAGATTGATTTTCAGATCGACCGAACCACGTCGGTGGCGGAAATTTCCGCCCGGCAGCTGCAGAAGCCTGTGGAGCGCGAAAAATCCTCCTCGCACCAGCGGCCGGCGCCGGCGCTGAACCCGAAATACACGTTCGACACGTTTGTCGTCGGCCCGTCCAACAGTTTCTCGCACGCGGCATCCCTGGCCGTGGCGCAATCGCCCGGGCGCGCATACAACCCGCTCTTCCTGTACGGCGGCGTTGGACTCGGCAAGACGCACTTGATGCAGGCGATCGGGCAGTACGTGGCGTCCAACCACAAGGTTTCGATCTCCTACATCTCCTGCGAAACGTTTACGAACGAGTATATCGATGCGCTGCAGAAGAAAGCGCTCGTCCAGTTCCGCAAGAAATACCGCAATGTGGATGTGCTCCTGATCGACGACATCCAGTTCCTCGGCGGCAAGGAGCGCATGCAGGAGGAGTTTTTCCACACGTTCAACGCTTTGTTCGATAATCACAAGCAGATCGTCATGACCTGCGACCGGCCGGCGAGTGAGATTCCCGGCCTGGAACATCGCCTTGTGTCGCGCTTCGAGTGGGGTCTGGTCACGGAACTTGAGCCCCCAGATGTCGAAACGCGTATCGCGATCCTGCGGAAGAAGCAGGAACAACTGAATCTTCACCTGCCTGACGAAGTGGTGAACTACCTCGCCGAGCACATTCGCTCCAATATCCGCCGCCTGGAAGGCGCGTTGATCCGTGCCGTCTCGTACTCTTCCCTCACGGGGAGGCCCTTGACGATCGACGTGTTGGAATACTTGCTGCGGGACACACTCGACCAGGAGCAGGAGAACATTCTCACAGTCGAAGAGATCCAAAAAGTCGTCGCGGACTATTTTGATCTGCGCATGGGCGATATGACCAGCAACCGCCGGCCCCGGGCCATCGCTTTTCCACGGCAAGTGGCGATGTATCTGTGCCGCGAAATGACTGGACAGTCGCTGCCGTCCATCGGCACGGCCTTCGGCCGCAATCACGCCACGATCATGCACGGGTGTGGCGTCGTGAAGGAACGTCTGAAAGCCGATCCTTCGTTCCGCCAGTCGATGATGGTCCTCCAGCAGCGACTGGCGAAGAAAACCTGACGTTGTTCTCCGCGATCCTCGCCCGCATAAAAACACGGTCTTTTCTGTCAGCTACCCTCTCACAACTTGGACCCATCCGAAGCTGTACACAGGCTGCACGATTTGGCGACCCTGTTGCACAGCGTTGTGAACAGGCGACAGGGTCCGTTTGCATGTGTACAGACGGGAGATTCCCGATTCTTTGAGATGTACACAGCCCATAATAATAATACCTTTGCCAAAACGTACATCCTTTACTATTAACACCTGTGTCGACAACTTTTGGAAGGGGCTGATGCATGAAGCTTGTCGTAAATAAAGACGTGATCCTCGATGGTCTTCAGAAGGTGCAATCCATCGTCGGAAACCGTACAACGCTGCCGATCCTCTACAACGTCCTATTCAAAGCGGAGAACAACTCCGTCTCGCTCTCAACCACAGACCTCGAAGTCAGCGTGCGCACATCCATAGAGGCCAGGGTTTCCCGTGGCGGCGCCACGACCCTGCCGGCCAAGCGTGTATTCAGCATCTTTCGCGAGCTTCCGGCGCCTGATATTGAAATGGATGTTGATGACAAGGACGTGGCAACCATCAAAGCCGGGTCTGCGGTGTTCCGGATTATCGGCATATCCGAAGATGAGTTTCCGCCGCCGCCAAAATTTCAAGGGAAAAAGGCGTATACCATTGAGCAGAAGGTCTTTAAGACCATGTTAAGCGCAACTTCATATGCCGCGTCCAACGATGATACTCGCTACATCCTCAACGGCGTGTTGATGAGCTTCAAGGATGGGAAACTCGCTGTTGTGGCGACGGATGGACGACGGATGGCCATGTTCGAGCAGGAAATAGAGTTTTTGAAAGAAGCCGAAGGTGAGTGGATTCTTCCGACGAAGGCCGTGAATGAACTGCTTCGAACCCTGAAGGATGAAGGAAGCGTCAAAATTCAGGTTACGGACAATCAGGCAGCGTTCGAATTCGACAACATGGTGATCATTTCCAAGCTGATTGAAGGTACCTACCCGAATTTTCGCCAAGTCATCCCGACACATTGCGAAGAACGCGTTACAATTGACCGGGAGCCGCTCCTCACCGCGGTCCGTCGTGTGGCTCTTCTTGTCAGCGACAAGTCGAACTCGTTGTCGCTGAGCTTTGCCAAAAACAACCTGACCATCACGGCCGTGGCGCCGGAAGTCGGCGAAGCCACGGAAACCATGGGTGTCAAGTATCCCGGAAAAAGCATCTCCATCTCGTTCAACCCGGACTTTCTGCTCGACGCACTTAAAAACCTGACGGCAGAGCAGGTCTCGATAGAACTTACTGATGACTTGAGCCCCGGCGTCGTGAAGTGTGATGCGCCGTTCCTCTATGTCATTATGCCGATGAGGGTTAAGTAGGGCTGGTTCTCGCAGAATGGCGTGCCATCCGAAGCACGAGCGTAGCGAAGCGCGAAGGATGGTTGCCTGACTAGGATTCGAACCTAGACAAACTGCTCCAGAGGCAGTTGTGCTACCATTACACTATCAGGCAGAAACGAAGGGCACTGATAGTCGTTTCGCTCCGCCAAGTCAAGCCACGCAGGAGACCGTGGTGGTGGCTCAGTTTTTGGGGTCCTGTCAGCCGGCTACAATGTCTTGCTGTGGCGACAGGATTGTATCCCGTCGGTCTGTTCGCAAACTGAACCACGACCAAGGCAGGCCTCAAAACAACATTCATGCGCATTCTTTTCATTCGTCACGCTGACGCTGTTGAATCGGAAGATTTTGACGGCCCTGACATGGACCGCCCCCTGACCAAGCGCGGTGCTGGCGCGGCCCGCGCGACCTTCGAAAAATTGGCCGCAACGCTTCCAAAACCAGACGTTGTCATCTCCTCTGAAGCTAACCGGGCCGCCCAGACCGCAGATATCTTCGTCGAGGCTTTCGGGACGCGCGCTAAAACCGTGTCCTCTCACCTGAATCCAGGCTGCAAGGAGCAGGATTTCCGTGTGCTCGTCGCCGAATGGCCGAAGCGAACTCGCTACGCTGTTGTTGTTGGCCATGAACCTGATTTTTCGCAGTTGGTCTCATGGATTACCGCGAACGGTCGCCTCGTGATGAAGGTAAAAAAAGGGGCGTGCATCGAGGTGGAGATGGATGAAAAGTGCCGCGGAATCTTGAGATTTGCGATCCCGCCGGAGCTGCTGGCGGGTACATAGCACGGGTGAATGCTTTTTTGAAATCTTTTGGCCATGTGGAAATAGACAGGGCGAAGCTCAGATTCTCATACGAAATCTTCTCGGAATACGGCAATATGTCCTCGCCGTCCGTCCTATTCGTGCTACAACGCGTGATCGAACGAGGGCGACCCAAGCGCGGGTAGATGGGGCTGATGCTTGCGTTCGGTGCGGGTTTCACGGCCTTCGCCGCATTGATTGAGTTTTAGATGGCACCGCGCAAAGACAACGTTGATCGGATCTGCAATATCGGCGAGCTCGCCGGCCTCTTCGAGCGAAGCACGAGCCTCGAAGGGTTCCTGCAGACCGCCGTGAGCGTAGTCGCGTACCATATGCGCGCCGCAGTCTGCTCCGTTTATCTGTACAACGAGGAGGCGAAGCAACTGGTCCTCACGGCGAATCAGGGGCTGAGCCCCGACTCCGTTGGCCGTGTGCGCATGGGCCTCGGCGAGGGCCTTGTGGGCCAGACGCTCACGGAACTACGCCCCATCCGCGAAGGCAATGTCTTCCGGAATCCGAACTTCAAGTTTATCCAGGGCATCTACGAAGAGCGCTATCAGGCATTCCTCGGTGTCCCGATCCTGCGCGGCCTTTCGCGCGTCGGCGTGCTGGTTGTCCAGGACCCCGTCCAGGACTACTTCGATGACAATGATGCCAAGGCGCTACAGGCGATAGCCGCCCAACTCGCGACCGTCATCGAAAACGCGAAACTGCTGATGACGCTCCACCAGCTCAAGTCCGGCGTGGCCAGCGTGGAGCAGGTTGTTGCCGAGCAGGAACTCCGCTTCATCCGCGGCCTCGCCGCGTCCGGCGGTTTCGCCGTGGGCAAGGCCGCGGTGTTCGGTGCGTTCAACGGCGAATTTGCCGACCGGGACGCGAAAGCGTCCGGCAACTACACGATGGACGATTTCAACCGCGCCCTTGCGAAAACCGTGCAGCAGCTGGAAGACCTGCAGCGCCGGATGGAGGAATGTATCGCGGATGTGGCCTCCATGATCTTCAGCGCGCACCTGCTCATCGTGAAGGATCCGAAGTTTTCCGGAGCGATGAGCGATCTCATCCGCTCGCGCGTCCCGCCCGAAGCGGCGATTGCCCGGGTCGTAACCGAATACAGCAACCTTTTTGCCGGCAGCACGAATCCGCGCCTTCGTGAGAAGGAGCAGGACGTCAAGGACTTGGGCCGCCGCCTTCTCCAAAACTTGCGCTCCGGCGAGGAAGCCGTGTCGGACTATGCGGGTCATGTGATCATCGCCGGGGAACTGATGCCGTCGGACATTCTAAAACTGGCCGCGCAACGCGCGGAGGGCCTGCTGCTCGTCAGCGGCGGCGTCACATCGCACGTCGCCATCCTCGCGCGTTCCCTGCAGTTGCCGATGGTCATCGCGGAAAACCGCCGCCTTTTCTCGCTGGCGGCTGACCGCGATATCCTGCTCGACGGCGACCAGGGCACGATCACGATCGACCCCGACCCCGAAGTGATCCGGAACTACCAGGAGCTGGCCGTGACGCGCCGCGAGGCCGAGGAACACGCGGCCCAGATGCCTGACATTACGTGGACCCGCGACGGCGAGCGCGTCCGGATTTTTGCCAACATCAACATGCTGAGCGAACTGAAGGTTGCCCACAGGCTCAAGGCGGAGGGCGTCGGCCTGTACCGGAGCGAATTTCCGTTTATCGTCCGCAACGATTTTCCGTCGGAGGAAGAACAGTACCGCGTCTACCTGCGTGTTCTGTCCGAGATGGAGGGCAAGGAGGTCCAGTTCCGTACGCTCGATGTCGGCGGCGACAAGATGCTCTCCTACTTCCCGAGCGTCAGCGAATCAAACCCGTTTCTGGGCCTCCGCGCGATCCGGTTCTCGTTGCGCTACAAGGATATCTTCACGCAGCAGCTCCGCGCGCTTCTGCGCGCCGGCGCGGGCTTGCGCCTACGGATCATGTTCCCGCTGATCTCGTCGGTGGACGATTTCATCGAGGCCCGCGACGTGGTGCGCGAATGCCGGGACCAGTTGAAGAAAGACGGGATCGAGCACAACGAAAAGCCGGAACTCGGCGCGATGCTTGAACTACCCTCCGCCGTGGAAATCGCCGATGAGCTCGCGGCAGAGGCGGATTTTCTATCCATCGGGGGCAACGATCTCGTTCAGTACATCCTGGCCGTGGACCGGACCAATGAGCACATCTCCGACATGTACCTCTCCCATCACCCCGCGGTACTCCGGGCGTTGAAACGAATCGCGTCTGCCGTCCTGGCGAAGAACAAACCGCTGTCGCTCTGCGGCGAAATGGCCGCCGATCCGAAAATGATCCCGTTCCTGCTCGGCATCGGCATCACGACACTCAGCATCGAGGTGCGCCTCATTCCGCGTGTCCACGAGTACGTGTCGCAGATCGTCATGGTCGAGGCCCGGGCGAAGGCAGATGCCGTCCTCCGCATGGGGAGGATCAACGAAATCGCCGCGGCCCTCGGGATCCAATAAGGCATTTCCACGGAAGGGCACGGAAAAGCACGGAACGAAGAATCAGGGTCCGTGATTCTTCGTGTGGTCCGTGGGCTTTTCTAAAATACCACCGGCGCGTAGACCTTGTACTTCACAAGCTTGTCGCGGCCGTTGAGGAACGCGAGCTCGATCAGGAAGTCCACCTCGACGACCGTCGCCCCCAGTTTGTCGAGCAGGCTCGCCGACGCCGCGGCCGTGCCGCCGGTCGCAAGCAGGTCGTCGATCAGCACGACGCGATCGCCCGCCTTCACGGCATCCACGTGAATTTCCAGTGTAGCCTGCCCGTATTCGAGGTCGTAGGACGCCTCCATGGTCTTGTACGGAAGCTTGCCTTTCTTCCGGATCGGGATGAGTCCGACACCGAGCTGGTACGCGGCGGCCGCGCCGAAGACGAATCCGCGCGATTCGATTGCGGCGATTTTTGTGAGTTTGGACAGCTTGTGCCGCGCGACAAACAGGTCCACGGCCGATTTGAAGAGTTCGGGATTCAAGAGAACCGGCGTGATGTCCTTGAACAGGATCCCGGGCTTCGGAAAATCCGGGATGTCCCGGACGGCGGATTTGATCTTCGCTATGCTCATGATGGTGACTACCTTGCGTCGACGCGTTCGTTTTCTTCCATCATCTCGCGCAACTTGGCGACCGCCGCGTTCTGGATCTGGCGGACCCGCTCGCGGGTGATCTTGAATCGTTTACCGACATCCTCCAGCGTCTCTTCCTTGGCGCCGCGAAGGCCATACCGGTGTTTCAAGATTTCGCGCTCGCGGCGATCGAGCCGGTCAAGCAGTTGCTCAACTTCCGATCTGAGCTGGTCGTCGTTGATCTGGTCATAGGGCGTGCGTGCCTTGTCGTCCCCGACGATATCGCCGTACGCCCCGCTCTCGCCGATGGTGATGGGCGCATCGAGGGAGGCTGGTTTAAGCGACACGGTTTGCCAGTGGCCGACGACGGACGGCGTGACGGCGAGGGCCTTGGCCAGTTCTTCGACGGTCGGATCGCGACCGTATCGCTCGGTGAGCCGGTGCTCGGCCTTGCGCATCTTCGAAATCTTGTCGACGAGGTGCGCCGGTAGGCGGATGGTCTTGCTCTGGTTGGCCAGGGCCCGCTTGATCGCCTGCTTGATCCACCAGGAGCCGTACGTGCTGAGCTTGCCGCCCTTCTTGGGGTCGAACCGCTCAACGGCCTTCATGAGGCCGATGTTTCCTTCGGAAATCAGGTCGAGCAGAGGAAGGCCGTAGCGCGCGTAGTCGTGCGCGATTTTGACGACAAGGCGCAGGTTGGCGCGGATCATCAGGTCGCGGGCCTTCTTGTCGCCACGCTTGATCCGTTTCGCGAGCACAACCTCCTGCTTCGGTGTAAGCAGTTCTGTCTGGCCGATTTCGCGAAGATAGATCTTGATCGTCTTGTTGTCGGTTTCCATGTGTTCCACCCCGGCGCACCGGGATTAGACAGTCATAACCGCACCCCACTCGTACGATGCAGGAAGTATCTGCGAGTAAACAAGCAGAAACCCCGGAACCTGTCATTTCGGACAAGTCCGGGGATTCCTTACAGGCACAATCTGCCGCGTGAGGTCACGCGGCCTACAACGAGGAGCGATGTAGGCCGGGTCACCGACCCGGCGGAGTAGTCGAGCAAGAGGATCAGCTCTTGATCGCGGCTTGTGCAGCTGCAAGTCGCGCGATCGGCACGCGGTACGGCGAACAGCTCACGTAGTTCAATCCCGCCTTGTAGCAGAACTTCACGCTGTTCGGGTCGCCGCCGTGTTCGCCGCAGATGCCGCACTTCAGGCCGGGCCGCGTCTCGCGGCCCTTCTTGACGGCCATCTCGACGAGCTGGCCCACGCCGGCAATGTCGAGGCTGCCGAACGGGTCGAACGGGAGGATCTTCTTGTCGATGTAGTCCGGCAGGAACGAGCCGATGTCGTCGCGGCTGAAGCCGAGCGCCATCTGCGTCAGGTCGTTGGTGCCGAAGCTGAAGAACTCGGCCGTGTCAGCGATCTGGTCCGCGGTGATCGCGGCGCGCGGCACTTCGATCATCGTGCCGACCATGTACTTCACGTTCGACTTGCGGTCCCTGATGATCTGGTCCGCGGTCTTGCGGATGATCTGATCGCAGTAATCGAGCTCGGTCTTGTTGCCGACGAGCGGCACCATGATCTCGGGCAGGACCTTGACCTTCTTTTTCGCGACGTTGCAGGCCGCCTCGATGATCGCGGTGGTTTGCATGACGATCAGCTCGGGGAACGTGATCGACAGGCGGCATCCGCGGTGGCCCAGCATCGGGTTGGCCTCGTGCAACTGCTTGACGCGCAACTGGATCTTCTCGACCGGCGTGTTGAGCCGCTTGGCCATTTCGGCCTGGCCCGCGTCGTCGTGCGGCAGGAATTCATGCAGCGGCGGGTCGAGCAGGCGGATCGTGACGGGCAGGCCGTCCATCGCCTCGAAGATGCCCTCAAAATCGCCGCGCTGGTACGGCAGCAGCTTGGCGAGCGCCTTCTCGCGGGCCTCCTTGGTCTCCGCGAGGATGAACTCGCGTATGGCCCAGATGCGGTCGCCTTCGAAGAACATGTGCTCCGTGCGGCAGAGGCCGATGCCCTCGGCGCCGAACTTGATGGCCGCCTGCGCGTCCTTCGGCGTGTCGGCGTTGGCGCGGACATTCATCTTGCGGAACTGGTCGGACCAGTCCGAGATCTGCTTGTACATCTTGTAGATCGGGTGCTTCCGCGCATCGGCATGGCTGTCGACCACGGCGGATACGACGGGGCTCGCCTCGGTCCCGATCTGGCCCGCGTAGACGGCACCGCTCGTTCCGTTGAGGCTGAGCCAGTCGCCTTCCTTCAGCATCTTGTCGCCGCAGCTTACCGTGCGGTTGTCGTAGTTGATGTGCAGGGAATCCGCGCCGACGATGCAGGACTTGCCCCAGCCGCGAGCGACGAGCGCCGCATGCGAGGACGCGCCACCGATCTTTGTCAGGATCGCCTGTGCCGCCCACATGCCGCCGACGTCTTCCGGCGTTGTCTCGTGGCGGACCAGGATCAGTTTCACGTTGGGATCGGCCTTGAACTTGGCTTCCGCCTCGTTTGCGTGGAAGACAATCTGGCCGACCGCGGCGCCTGGGCCTGCAGGGAGGCCCGTGGCGAAGCGATCCGCTTTGGCTTCCTCGGAAATGTTGAAGATCGGAAAGAGCAGCTGGTCGAGGTCGCTACCGCTGATGTTCTGGATCGCCTGCTGCGCGGTCAGGATCTTGTCCTGTTTGCCGCCGGTGAAGAAATCCTTGCCCGTCGCCATTTCCGTTGCCCATCGGATGCCGGCCAGGCCGGAGCGCTTGGCGTTGCGGGTCTGGAGCATCCAGAGCTTGCCTTCCTGCACCGTGAACTCGACGTCCTGCGGGTGCTTATAGTGGCGTTCGAGCTTGTGCATGATCGTGCACAGATCCTTGTAGGACTTCTGCCACATCGGCAGCGCTTCCTTGGTCATCTCATGCAGGTCCTTCGGCGTGCGGATGCCGGCGACAACGTCCTCGCCCTGTGCGTTGATCAGGTAATCGCCCTGAGGCTTGTTCTCGCCGTTCGCGCTGTTGCGCGAGAACGCTACGCCCGTGCCGGACGTGTCGCCCATGTTGCCGTACACCATCGAGCAGATATTGACCGCGGTGCCGAGCAGGCCCGTGACCTTGTTGATCTGGCGGTATTTCTCGGCGCGCTCGGAGTTCCACGAGCCGAACACGGCCTGGATGGCAAGGTCGAGCTGCGCCCATGGGTCCTGCGGGAACGATTTGCCGACCTTTTCGCGGTACACGCGCTCATAAATGCCGCACAGCTCCTTGAGCTGGTCGGCCGTGAGGTCCGTGTCCTGCTTCGCGGCGTACTTTTCCTTCAGGCGGTGCAGTTCGACCTCGAAGTCGTGATGGCCCAGGTTGGTCGTCGGGCCCATGACCACGTCTCCGAACATGTCGATGAAGCGGCGGTAACAATCCCAGCCCGTCCGCGCGTTCTTCGTCTTGTTGATGAACCCGAGGACCGACTTGTCTGTCAGGCCGAGGTTCAGGACCGTGTCCATCATGCCCGGCATCGAAATCGCGGCGCCGGAACGGACGGAAACCAGGAGCGGATCCTTCGGATCGCCCAGTTTCTTGCCCATCATCGTCTCGAGCTTCTTGAGCTGCTGCTTGACCTGGTCGACCATGCCCGGCGGGTACTTGCCGCCGTTCTTGCTGTAGTAGGCGCAGGCTTCCGTGGAAATCGTGAACCCGGCAGGAACCGGCAGCCCCGCGAGGGCCATCTCGGCGAGGTTCGCGCCCTTGCCGCCGAGGATCGGCTTCATCGCTGCGCCGCCCTGGGTGTGTTTCTTCCCGAACCCGTAGAAATAAACGTACTGCTTCCCCTTGGCAGAGGACTTGGACTGCTTGGCCATGTGATATATCTCCTAGTGTGGAACTTCCGGTTGCCGGAAAAACAAGCTCCGCATCGTAGCAATGGACGTTGGGGTGTCAAGCGCGGCAACCCGGAAACTTCAACCACGCGCATGTCACTTCCGAAGGGGTTTGTCCGGATGACTATTCGATCGAGGGAACCGCGAAATCCCCAGCGCGGCACAGCCGCAGCTGAGGCGGAAGGATTGACTGCAAACGACGCAAAAAGGAATCACGCAAGGAGCGCCGAGGTGCCGGATCAATCGGATCATAGGGGTGCGCGTGCCCGCCATAGCTCGAAGAGCGACGGCGGGTTCCTTCGCGGTTCAAATTTCAGGATCGGAGTGAACCACTGAACCCTCCCGAGGCGGGCAGGCACACGGAGTTCACTGAAGGTTCGGAATCTTTTTCAGTGTCCGATGGTTTCAATCAGAATAAGAACCGCCTTTTTCCCGGCGAATTCCGGGAAAAAGCCTGTACTACTATCCACGGATTGCTTCAGGTGTCGGACCTCGCTAACTTCTTTCGTATCAATACATTAACCTCGAATAGGCACCCGGAAACAGGGCTCAATTCTTGGGCCTGTTTTCGACGCCATAGTTCGCCGCAGACTCGCTCCAGAGGCTTGGAACCTTCCGACCGTCCCCGCTCTCTCCGCACCTCCGCGTACCTCTGCGTCCTCCGCGGTTAAGTCGCCGCACGTTGGACTTAAGCCGCGGATTCACACCGATGGGCACGGATTTCGGATTCGGATTTGAACCGCAGAGGGCACGGAGGTACGCGGAGATGCAGAAGAGGATCAGCACTAAACCACATCGCCTTTTTGGGGCGTGTGGATCGTTACGGTTTCACTTCCGGGCCCTGAGGCGTTCTACATGGCCCGCGATGGCGGCAACCGCGCTGTCGATCTCGGCAACGGGCGAATGGCGGCTGAGGCTGACGCGCAGGACCGCGCGGGCGACCCCTCCCGACAAGCCCATCGCAGCGAGGACCTGCGACGGCTCGTGCGCGCCCGAGGCGCACGCGCTGCCCGACGAACAGCAGATGCCATCCATGTCCAGGAGCGCCAGCAACGCTTCGGACTCCACGCCACCCAGCAGCAAAAGAGACGTGTTCGGCAGACGCGGAGCATTCCGGCCCACAACGAACACGTCCGGGATGCGGTGGGAGATCGCCTGTTCGAGATGGTCCCTGAGAGCGCGGACCTGGATAGCCATGACGCCGAGGCTCTTGGCTCCCAGCTCCGCAGCGACACCCATGCCGGCGATCGAGGCGACATTCTCCGTCCCTCCGCGGCGTCCGGATTCCTGTTCGCCGCCGATCATGCAAGGAGAGAAGGGCGCGCCTTTCCTTATATAGAGCACCCCCACCCCCTTCGCGGCGTGGAACTTATGGCCGCTGAGGGAAAGAAAATCAACGCCCCAGCCGCGAGCCGAAACGGGAACCTTGCCGGCCGCCTGTACCGCATCCGTGTGGAACAACGCGCCGTGCTCCCTCGCGATCGACGCGGCGTCCCGAATGGGCAAAAGGATGCCGGTCTCGTTGTTCGCCGCCATGACGCTCACGCCCGCCGTCTCGTCTGTTACCGCAGCACGCAAGGCGTCCAGGCTGATCTGGCCGCTGCGGTCGACCTCGAGCCATGTGACTGAAAAGCCGTTGTTCTCAAGGTGTTTTCCGTAGTTCAGGACCGAGGCATGCTCTACGCGCGAGAGCACGAGATGGCGACGCCGCGGGTCCGCATCCGCCATGGCGCGAAGCGCCGCGTTGTTGCTCTCCGTGCCGCAGCTCGTGAAAATGATTTCCTCCGGCGTCGCGTCGATCAGCCGCGCCACTTGCTCCCGCGCCCGCACCAGCGCGGCGGCGGAGCCCCGCGCGAGCGTATACGGGCTCGACGGATTTCCAAAGTGCTCGCCGAGAAACGGCAGCATCGCCGCGCGAACCGCGGGGTCGACCGCGGTTGTCGCATTGCTATCGAGATAGATGATCCCAGCCATGTTCATGTTTCGGAGTAAACCACGGAATTCCCTCCTTCGCCAGCAGGTAGGACGCGTCCTTTCATTTCCCCAAGTCCAGCACATCAGGGTTTTTGGCAAAAATGAGCGCATGGAGCCGTTCGCTACCGCCGCGCGCAGACAGGAACCGCTGCCGGAAGCTTTTGGTGTTGAATTTGGATTTGT